>NZ_JBITJH010000020.1:0-118965 GCF_044459745.1 Micromonospora sp. NPDC050187 | reverse complement strand
CCGCGAAGACCAACCCGGCGACAAACGCCTCGTCGCCTACCTCGTCCCCACCGACGACACCACCCTGGACATCGCCGACCTCCGCCGCGACCTCGCCACGCACCTGCCCGACTACATGGTCCCCACCGCCTACGTCACCATGCCCGCCCTACCCATCACCCCCAACGGCAAACTCGACCGCAACGCCCTGCCCGCTCCGGAACGGCACACCACCGCCGTCGACGACTCCCCCCGCACCGCCCGGCAGGACGTGCTCTGCCGACTCTTCGCCGATGTCCTCGGCCTGCCGGACGTCGGCACCGGCGACAACTTCTTCGACCTCGGCGGCCACTCCCTGCTCGCCACCCGCCTGGTCAACCGCATCCGCACCACCCTCGGCGTCGAACTCGGCGTCCGCCAACTCTTCGAGAATCCCACCGTCGCCGCTCTCGAACCCCACCTGACCTCGGCCCGGCCCGCCCGTCCCACGCTCCGTGCGCGGTCGACGGGCAGCCGCTGAGCCACAAGCGGAAGGAACACCGTGACGCTGCCTCCGGCCCTGCTCAAGGGCGACGAACTGTTCGAGCACGACGCCAGTGCTCCCTACGACGCCTCCCGTGACCTCTCGAAGTACCTGCTGATGCACTACGGCAGCCTGCAGGACCTGTTCAACCGGAGCCAGCATCCGCTGGCGGCGGCCCACGGCTACTGCCAGCGCCTCTCCGACCTGATGCGCTCGTGCGCGGAGCGGACCGGCACGACGGTGGCCCGGGCTCTCGACGTCGGATGCAGTGTGGGCGGCGTGACGCACGCGCTCAGCGGTTGGGTGCGCGACGAGGTGGTCGGCGTCGACGTCAGCCACCGCTCGATCGAGATCGCCCAGACGCTGACCGAGCACGGCGGCGGGACCTTCAGCATCATCGAGCAGGGCCCCTTCTACCGCGAGATCATGATCCGGGTCGACGAGCTTGGCCGGCGCGCCGGGGTGACCTTCGAGGTCGGCGACGCGAACGCGCTGCGGACCCCGGAGAAGGCGTTCGACGCGGTCGTGCTCTCCAACGTCCTGGACCGGGTGCAACAGCCGGCCGCCTGCCTGGAGCAGTTCTCCGCCTCGGCGGACATCCTCCGCAGCGGTGGCCTGATGATGGTCGCCTGTCCCTGGTCGTGGTATCCCGAGTACAGCGCGCCGAGCGAGTGGTTGGGCTCGGCGGCGACCGCCACGCCGAGTGAGGAGGGGCTCAGGGCCCTGCTGCGGGACGGCTTCGAGCTGGTCGCCGAGGTCGACGAGCCCGGTGTGCTGCGGCAGAACCCCCGCGAGTACGACTGGTTCGACTCACACGTCACCGTTTGGCGCAAGCGGTGAACGCACCGGTGACGACCGTGGACGGAACGGTGCTGCCGCTGTCGTACGCCCAGCGTCGGCTGTGGTTCATGTACAAGCTGGACGGCCCGTCGGCTACGTACAACGTCCCGCTGATCAACCGCTTCAGCGCCCCGGTCGACCCGGACGCGCTGTGGGCGGCAGTCGCCGACGTGGTCGCCCGACACGAGGTGCTGCGGACGGTCTACGTCGAGATCGACGGCGAGCCGGCGCAGCGGGTCCTGCCCCCGGCCGAGGCGGGAGTCGACACCGCGCACGAGACGGTCGCCGCCGACGAGGTGGACGCGCGGGTGGCCCAGGTCTGCGCACGCGCGTTCGACCTGTCCACGGAACTACCGCTGGCGGTACGGCTGTTCACCGTCGCCGACGACGACCACGTGCTGGTGCTGGTCCTGCACCACATCGCGGCCGACGGCGCGTCGATGGGGCCGCTCGGCCGGGATCTGTCGCAGGCGTACGCGGCCCGACTGGCCGGCGCGGCCCCGGCGTGGGAGCCGCTGCCGGTGCAGTACGGCGACTACACGCTCTGGCAGCGGGACCTGCTCGGCACCGACGACGACCCGACCAGCGAACTCAACCGGCAGCTCGACTTCTGGCGACGCAACCTGCGCGGCCTGCCGGAGGAACTGACCCTGCCCACCGACTTCCCCCGTCCGGTCCAGTCGTCCCACCGGGGCGGCACGGTCGAGTTCACCGTCGACGCCCAGACCCACCGGCGGCTGCGGGGCCTGGCCCAGGCGGAACAGGTGACCGTGTACATGGTCGTCCAGGCGGCCGTCGCCACCCTGCTCACCCGCCTCGGCGCGGGCACCGACGTCCCGCTGGGCACCGCGGTGTCGGGCCGGTCGGACGAGGCGCTGGACGACCTGGTCGGGTTCTTCGTCAACTCGCTGGTGCTGCGCACCGACACCACCGGTGATCCGACCTTCGTCGAGTTGCTGCACCGGGTCCGCACGCTGGACCTGGCCGCCTTCGACCACCAGGACCTGCCGTTCGAACGTCTCATCGAGGAGCTTCAGCCGACCCGCTCCCTGTCCCGGCACCCGCTGTTCCAGGTCTTCTTCATGCTGGCCAGCGGCGGCACCGAGGACGTGCCGCTGCTCGGACTGGCCGGGACGCCGCAACGTTCCGCCCACGACGTGGCCAAGTTCGACCTCTCCTTCGTCCTCGCCGAGCAGCGGGACGCCGCCGGCGAACCGGCGGGGATCAAGGGCCTGGTCGAGTACGCCCAGGACCTGTTCCACCCGGACTCGGCGCAGGCCGTCGCCGAGCAGTTGGTCCGGGTGCTGGCGGCGGTGGCGGCCACGCCGCGACAGCCGATCAGCGGGATCGACCTGCTGGACGAGGCCACCCGGAACCGACTGCTCGACACGGCCAACGCCACCGCGCGTCCGCTGCCGGAGGGTTCGATCCTGGACATGATCGCCGAGCAGGTCGCGCGGCGGCCGGAGGCGGTCGCGGTGGTCGCCGGGGACCGGGAGCTGACGTACCGGGAACTCGACGAGCAGGCCGACCGGCTGGCCGGCATCCTCCGGCGGTGCGGGGTGGGACCGGAGCGGTTCGTCGCCCTTCCCCTGGACCGGTCGGAGCGTCTGCTCGTGGCGATCCTGGCGGTGTGGAAGGCCGGTGGGGCGTACCTGCCGATCGACACCGATCACCCGGCGGAGCGGATCTCCTTCATGCTCGACGACGCCCGGCCGGTGCTGCTGCTGACCGACCGGGAGTCCGCGGACGCGCTGCCCGACGTCGACGGGTGTCCGCGGATCGTGCTGGACGAGGCGGTGGCGACCGGGCTGCTGCCGCAGGCCGCCGACGCCCTCCGCCCGGTGGTGGCGCCCGGCAACGCCGCCTACGTGATCTACACCTCCGGGTCGACGGGACGCCCCAAGGGGGTCGTCGTGACCCACGCCAACCTGGTCAACTACCAGGTCGCCATCGGCGAGTTCCTGTGCCTGACCGAACGGGACCGGCTCGCCGCGATCACCACGGCGGCGTTCGACATGTCGGTTCTCGACCTGTTCGCCCCACTGGTCGCCGGGGCCACGGTGGTGCTGGTCCGCCGGGAGGTGGTGCACGACCCGACCGCGCTGGCACAGGTGGTCCGCGACCAGGGCGTCACCGTCATGCAGACCACGCCGAGCCTGTGGCAGGTGCTCCTGGCGACCGTGCCGGACCCGATGCGCGGCCTCATGTTGATCACCGGGGGCGAGGCCCTGTCCCGCCAGCTCGCCGACCAGATGCGCGCCGTCGGCCGCCGGGTGATCAACGGGTACGGCCCGACCGAGACGACCGTCAGCTGCACGGACGCGGTGATCGACGACCGGCCCGGGCCGCCGTCGATCGGGCATCCCGTCGCCAACACCCGGGCGTACGTCCTCGACGAGCGCCTGCGTCCGGTGCCGGAGGGTACGGCCGGCGACCTGTACGTCGGTGGCGCCTGCGTGACCCGTGGCTACCTGGGGCGGCCGGGGTTGACCGCCAGCCGGTTCGTCGCCGACCCGTACGGCGAGCCCGGCGCGCGGATGTACCACACCGGTGACCTGGTCCGCTGGGCGCGCGACGGTCACCTGGAGTACCTGGGCCGCACCGACGACCAGGTGAAGATCCGCGGGTTCCGGATCGAGCTGGGTGAGATCGTCGCGGCGCTCGACGCGCACCCGGACGTGGCCGCCTCGGTGGTCACCGTCCACACCGGCGGCAACGGGGACCGTTCCCTGGTCGGCTACCTCGCCCGACGGCCCGGGGCCGAACCGGACCTGGACGGTGTCCGGGCGCACCTGGCCGCCCGGCTGCCCGACTACATGGTGCCCCCGTCGTTGGTCGTGCTGGACGCGCTGCCGTTGAACGCCAACGGCAAGGTGGACCGGGCGGCGCTGCCGGAGCCGCAGCGGCGGACGGGCGGACGGCCGCCGGTCACGCCCCGCCAGCAGATCCTCGTCGACCTGTTCGCCGAGGTGCTGGAGGTGACGAACCCGGGGGTGGACGATAGCTTCTTCGACCTGGGTGGGCACTCGCTGCTCACGCCCCGCCTGGTGAACCGGATCAGGGCGGTGCTCGGCGTCGACGTCGGCGTCCGGACGGTGTTCGCCGCGCCGACCGTCGCGCAACTCGACCGCCTCCTCGACCAGGAGCAGCCGACCGGGTTGGAACCGGTACTGACCTACCGCCGCTCCGGCGGGCGGACGCCGGTGTTCGTGCTGCCACCGGCGAACGGGCTCGGCTGGGGCTACTCGGCCCTGCCCCGGCACATCCCACCGGGTCACCCGATCCACGCGCTCCAGGACCCGAGGCTGACCGGCGGGGCCATGGACGACCCCACCCTGGCCGAACTGGCCGCCGGCTACCGCGACCAGATCACCGCGATCCAGCCCACCGGCCCGTACGTGCTCGCCGGTTGGTCGTTCGGGGGAACCCTGGCCCAGCAGGTGGCGGTGACGCTGCGCGCCGGCGGCGCGGAGGTGGCGCTGCTCGTCCTGCTCGACGCCCGCCCGGGTGGCGACGGCCCGTACGAGCCGACGGAGGAGGAGGCCCGCTACGTCGCCCTCGACGGGGTGACCACCGAGGTGGGTCCGGCCCGGCGGGCGCAGCTCGTGGCGGCGCAGAGCCCGCTGGCCTCGTTCGACGACCCGACGCTGGACCGGCTGGTCGCGGTGACGGCGGCGAACGTGCGGGCGCTGTCCACCCACTCACCGGCCCGGTTCGACGGTCCGACCCTCGGCTTCGTCGCGACCCGGCACAACAAGGACTCCGACCTGCTCTGGCAGCCGTTCCTCGGCGGGCCGGCGACGTTCCACGACCTGGACTGCGGCCACCTCGACATCGTCCGGACGGACGCCATGTCCCTGATCGGCCCGATCATCGCGGAAAGGATGAGCGACCTTGACTGAGCGAACGGTCAAACGACTGACCAGGAGCCGGAAGCGGATGTGGGGTTGGACATACCGATGATGACGCCCACCGCACTGCTGCCCCACCCGGGCCTGATCCGCGCCACGCCGCCACCGGCGCTCGAGTCGACGGCCATGGCCCGGATCCTGGCCGTCGGCACGGCGACCCCGGAGACGGCCTACTCCCAGCGGGAACTCCTCGACATCTTCGACATCCGGGATTCCAGGATCCGCTCGGTCTACCTCAACAGCGCCATCGACCGACGGTTCCTGACCCTGCCGGAGCCGGACGCCGACGGTGTGCGCGCGATGGAGACCACCGGCCAGTTGCTGGCCAAGCACAAGGCACAGGGCATCGCGATGGGCAGCCGCGCGGTGCAGGAGTGCCTGAAGCAGATCGGCGCGGACCTGTCCGACGTCCACTACCTGCTCTGCGTCACCTCCACCGGGTTCCTCACCCCGGGCTTCAGCGCCCTGCTGATCCGGGAACTCGGCCTCGACCGGCACACCAGCCGCGCCGACATCGTCGGCATGGGCTGCAACGCGGGCCTGAACAGCCTCAACGCGGTGGCCGGCTGGGCCCGCGCCCACCCCGGCGAGCTGGCCCTGATGGTCTGCATCGAGGCCTGCTCGGCCGCGTACGTCTTCGACGGCACCATGCGGACCTCGGTGGTGAACAGCCTCTTCGGCGACGGGTCGGCGGCCATCGCCATGGTCGCCGGGACCGAGCCCGACCCGACCACCGACCAGCCGCTCACGCCACGCGTCGTCGACTTCACCAGCTGCATCATCCCCGAGGCGGTGGACGCGATGCGCTACGACTGGGACAGCGCGCAGAACGGGTTCAGCTTCTACCTCGACCCGGACATCCCGTACGTCGTGGGCGCACACGCCCGGCTGACCGTGGACCGGCTGCTGGGTCGGGCCGGCCTGCGCCAGTCCGACATCGCGCACTGGCTCGTGCACTCCGGGGGCAAGAAGGTCATCGACGCCGTCGGCGTGAACCTCGGCCTCACCCGTTACGACCTGCGGCACACCACCGGCGTGCTGCGCGACTACGGCAACCTGTCGAGCGGGTCGTTCCTCTTCTCCTACGAACGCCTGATCCAGGAGGGCACCGTCCGTCCCGGCGAGTACGGCGTCCTCATGACGATGGGCCCCGGTTCCACCATCGAGACCGCCCTGGTCCGCTGGTGACCCGCCCGGCGCACCTTCCACCCCTGCCATCCCACACGGGAGAAGACATGCAGCTCCAGCATTCCATCGACGGAGGCGAGCCGCTCGCTCCGGCGACCGTCGCGGCGCTCGACGCCTTCATCGACACGGTCGAGGACGCGCCCGCCGGCACCGTCGCGCTGCTCGACCTCACCGGCGTACCCTCGCCGACCGCCGCCGACCGGCCGCCGCTTGCGGTGGTGAACCGGTGGGAGCGGGTCCTGCGTCGCCTGGAACGGGTGGGCACGACCACCGTCGCCGTGGTGCGCGGGGACTGCGGCGGCACCGCCGTCGAGGCCCTGCTCGCCACCGACCTGCGGGTCGCCACGACCGACGCCCGGCTGCACCTGCCGGTCACCGACGGGGGCGCCTGGCCGGGGATGGGCCTCTACCGGCTGGCGAACCAGGTCGGGTACGCCCGGCTGCGGCGCTCGGTGCTCTTCGCCGACGCGATCCCCGCCACCCGGGCGCTCGCCCTGGACCTCGTCGACGAGGTCACCGACGACGTGGCGACGGCCGTCGCGGACACCGTCGCCGCGCTCGCCGCCACCGCCGGTCCCGACGTCGCGGTCCGCCGCCAGCTCATGCTGGACGCGACGACCATTCCGTTCGAGGAGGCCCTCGGCCGTCACCTCGCCGCCTGCGACCGGCTGCTGCGGCGCCCCCGATCGGAGGGGGCGCACGATGTCGCGGCTCTCGTCTGAACCGGTCGGCACCCTCCCCGCCGCCCACGAGGTCACCGCCGCCGCGGCGCGGGTCGACGACCTGCTCGCCACCCTGCCCGGACCGGCGCAGCGGTCGCCGGAGCAGCGGACGGCCGTCACCGAGGCCCGCCGGCAGGCCCGCGACCTCGCCGACGCGTTCCTGCGCGCGCACACGGACCGCCTCTACGACGAGGTGACCGGGGACCGTTCCCGCCACCTGCGGCTGGACGAGGTCTGCGCGGCGGCCGCCGAGGCGGTGCCCGGTCTCGTGCCGACCCGCGCGCAGGCCGCCGCCGAGCTGCGGCTTCCTCCGGCGGAGAAGGAAGGCCTGGACATCGACCAGAGCATCCTGGTCAGCCACCTGCTCCGGTCGGACGTCGCCGGACCGCACCTGCTGGAGGCCATGCGACGACCCACCGCTCGGGCGTTGGCCCTGCTGCCGGAGTTCGAGCGCACCGGCGTCGCGCGGCTGGACTCCGTGCGCGTCGAGGTCCGCGACGGCGCGGCCCACCTGACCATGCAGCGGGACGACTGTCTCAACGCCGAGGACAACGCGCAGGTCGAGGACATGGAGACCGCCGTCGACCTGGTCCTGCTGGCGCCGTCGGTGCGGGTGGGTGTGCTGCGCGGCGGAGTGATGACCCATCCCCGGTACGCCGGGCGCCGGGTGTTCAGCGCGGGCATCAACCTGCGCTGCCTCCAGGCCGGGCAGATCTCCTACGTGGACTTCCTGCTCCGACGGGAGCTGGGCTACATCGCCAAGATCGTCCATGGGCTGACCGGTGAGCGCGACCGGGCCTGGGACGGCGACGTGGTGCAGAAGCCGTGGGTCGCGGCGGTGGACTCCTTCGCCATCGGCGGCGGCGCGCAGCTCGTACTGGCCTGCGACCGGGTGGTGGCCGAGCGGGACGCCTTCTTCAGCCTGCCGGCCGCCCAGGAGGGGATCGTGCCGGGGGTGGGTAACCTGCGCCTCGGGCGGGTCGCCAACGGCCGGCTGTCCCGGCAGGTCATCCTCGCCGGGCGGCGGGTGTCGGCGAGCGAGCCGGACGGGAAGCTGTTCTTCGACGAGGTCGTCCCGGCCGAGGAGATGGACGCGGCGGTCGCGGCGGAGGTGGCCCGGATGGACGCCCCGGCGGTGGTGGCGAACAAGCGGATGCTCAACCTCGCCGAGGAGCCGCAGGAGTGGTTCCGGGCCTACCTGGCCGAGTTCGCCGTCCAGCAGGCCCGCCGGCTCTACAGCGAGGACGTCATGAACAAGGTCACCCGTTTCGCCGCGGCCCCCCGGGCGGCGGCGGTGACGGACTGACCTGAGACGGAGAAGGAGCGCAGGTGACGCAGGACGTCGACGAGCCCCGGGTGCGGTACGAGAAGCGGGGCCGGGTCGCGTACGTGACGCTGAACCGGCCGCACGTGCTCAACGCCATGGACCTGCGCACGCACGAGGAACTCGGGCGGGTGTGGGACGACTTCGAGGCCGACGACGAGCTGTGGGTGGCGGTCCTCACCGGCGCCGGGACCCGCGCCTTCTCCACCGGGCAGGACCTGCGGGAACGGGCCCAACGGGACCGTGCCGGGGGCGGTACGACCACGTTCGGCAGTCGGGGGCAGCCCGGCTGGCCCCGACTGACCGAACGGTTCGACCTGTCCAAGCCGGTCGTCGCCCGGGTGCGCGGCTACGCCCTGGGCGGTGGTTTCGAGCTGGCGCTGGCCTGTGACGTCGTCGTGGCCTCCGAGGACGCGGTGTTCGCGCTTCCGGAGGCCCGGCTCGGCCTGGTCCCCGGCGCGGGCGGGGTGTTCCGGCTGGCCCGGCAGCTGCCGTTGAAGACGGCGATGGGCCACCTGCTGACCGGCCGCCGCCTCGACGCGCGGCGGGCGTTCCAGCTCGGGCTGGTCAACGAGGTGGTGCCCGCCGAGGAACTCGACGACTGCGTGGCGGGTTGGGTGGCCGACCTGCTGCGCAGCGCTCCCTTGGCGGTCCGGGCGATCAAGCAGGCCGCGATGCGGTCGGTGGACATGCCGTTGGAGGAGGCGTTCAGCGCCCGCTACGAGTGGGAGCACCGACGGTCGACAAGTCGGGACGCGGTGGAGGGCCCCCGGGCGTTCGTGGAGAAGCGGGATCCGGTCTGGGAGGGCCGGTGACCGGTCCACGGCGGGGTATTCAAACGAGCTATCGCGATATATCGTTAAGGCAACCGAGCCTGACGGAGGTCGACCGATGCCCGACAGTCCTTCCGGGACTCCCCGCCACGTCCACGTGGGACCGGGTGATACCTCGGACACCCCTCCCCCGTTCCCGCCCCTGCCGGCGAAGCCGCCACCTCCGCTCCCCCCACCTCCGCCACTCCCTCCTGCACCGCCCTCGCCGCCGGGCGGGCGCCGGGCGGGCCGGATGCGTCGGGGCGACGTCCGGGCGGCGCTGCTGGCCCTGCTGCACGAGCAGCCCCGCAACGGTTACCAGCTCATCCAGGCCGTCGCCGAGCGCAGCGGTGGTCACTGGCGACCCAGCCCCGGATCGGTCTACCCGGCACTGTCCCAACTGGAGGAGGAGGGCCTGGTCGCCGTCACCGGCACCGGCGCGGACCGGCGCTGCCACCTCACCGAGGCCGGTCGCGCCTTCGTGGCCGCCCACGAGGACCGCGTCAACGAGCCGTGGCGTGCCGCGGCCCGACTGCTCCCCGAGCGGGCCGTCGAGGTGCGCCACGCCCTCGACGGACTGACCGCGGCGGTGACCCAGGTGACCGCCGCCGGCACCGACGACCAACTGACCCGTGCGGGACGCGTGCTGGACGCGGCCCGCCGTGACGTGTACCGCATCCTCGCCGACGACGACACCGCCGCCGACGCGTGAGCCCGACGTACCAACCGACAGGAGACCAGCGATGAGTGCCCACCCCGGCGGTGCGGGCGTGCTCGACCCGGCGATGGCCGCCGAGAAGCCGCTCCGGCGCAACCGCGACTTCCAGCTGCTGTGGAGCGGTTCGGCGTTCGCCTTCCTCGGTCGGGAGATGACCGATCTCGTCTACCCCCTGATGGTCCTGGCCATCACCGGGTCTCCCGCCTGGGCGGGCACGTTCGGCGGCGTGCAACTGTTCATGGCCCTGCTGGTCGGCATCCCGGCCGGTAGCGTCGCCGACTCCTACGACCGGCGGAAGCTGCTCATCGTGATGGAGACCGCCCGGGCGACCGCCTCGGCGAGTGTCCTGGCGGCGGTCCTCCTCGACGCCGTCACCCTGCCGCACCTGCTGGGCGTGGCCGTCGTGGTGGGCACGGTGGGACCGCTCGGCGGCTCGGCGCGGATGCTCCTGGTCCGGGCGGTCGTACCACCCCGGCAGCTCACCGCCGCGCTGACCCAGGAGGAGGTGCGCACGCACGCGGCGGCCCTCGGCGGACCCCCGCTGGGCGGTCTGCTCTACGGCCTCGCCACCGTGCTGCCCTTCGTCGCGACGGCGGTGTCGTTCACGGTGTCGTTGATCTGCGCCATCTTCGTCCGCGTTCCCCGTCGCGACGACGCTCCGGCCGCGCCGGTCGAGGAAGGCGGGACGGTCCGTCGGGCCCTCGCCGGGCTCGCCCTGCTCTGGCGGGTGCCGACCCTGCGGCACAGCACCCTCTTCGCGATGGCGCTGAACATGGTCACGGCACCGCTCTTCCTCATCGTGCTGGTGATGCTGGACCGCGCCGGGGCCTCCCCCACCATGATCGGCTTGACCTCGGCCGGTCTGGCGGTCGGCGGACTCGCCGGCACCCTGCTGGTCCGCCCGCTGCACCGCGCGCTCTCCCCAGGGACGCTGATGCTGGTCCTCGGCGGTACGGCGGTGGCCTTCATCAGCGCGCTGGCCCTGCCGCTGGGAGCCTGGTGGCTGGCGACCGCGCTGTTCCTGCTCGGGCTCGGCGGGCCGTCGATGCGCGTGCTCGTCGACATCCTGATCTTCCGACAGGTGCCCGACGAGCAGCGCGGCCGGACCTTCACGGCGTTCATGACGGTGCTCGGGGCCGGCGCCTCGGTCGGCCTCTTCGCCTCCGGCCAGCTGCTGGAGCGGCTCCCCGCCGCGTACGCGATCCTCACCCTGGCCGGCGTCCTGGCCCTCGCCGTCGGGTGGGCCTTCACCGACCGGCGGATCCGCGAGGCCCGTTGGCCGGACGAGTCGCGGTAGCGATCAGCGCCAGCGGACCGACACCAGTCCGAGCTGCGCGGCGGCGACACCGAGGCCGAACCGGCCCTGCACCCCCAACTGCTCCCCGATCAGCGCCACCCGGCGGCGGACGGTGCGCGGGCTGACGTTCAGCCGCAGCGCCGTCGCCTCGTCGGTGTGCCCGGCGGCCAGTTGGCGCAGAATGTCCCGGTCCAGCTTGCTGACATCGAGGGTGGGCAGGGAATCGCCAGCGGGCGGGGCGGCAGCGAGTCCGTTGTGGACGGGCATGGGTCGTTCCTCCTGAGTTCGCTGGACCAACCACGCCACGGCCGGCCCGCCCCAGTGTCGCAAGCCCTGCCTTCCCAAACGCTTCCCGTCCGGTTCCATCGACGACCGTAACATTGTTTCAGTGCCACTTCGTTACGACCGAAGTTCCGACACGTAGGGCGGGGACGCCGTCGCGAGGAGTATCGTCGCGGAAACTGCGACCCGGGGGGGTGTGGGGTGGAAGTTCGCATACTGGGACCGGTGGAGGTGTGGCACGCCGGCGCCCCCGTGCGTCTCGCCCGGCGCCAGCAGCGGCTGATCCTCGGCATCTTCGCACTCCGCGCCAACGAACTGGTCTCGTCCAACCAGCTGATCGACCTGCTCTGGGGCGACTCGCCACCCCGTCAGGCGCGGGCCGTCGTGCAGACCCGGGTCAGCGAACTGCGCGCCGTCCTCAATGGCTCCGTTGACGCGGCGGTGCGCCTGCGTACCCGGGGCGGAGGCTACCTGCTGGAGTCCGCGCCCGAGGCGATCGACGGGCAACACTTCCTCACCCTGGTGCGGGCGTCCCGCGCCGAGCGGGACGGCAACGCCGCCATCCGGACCCTGCGTCGGGCCCTCGACCTGTGGCGCGGGCCGGTGCTGGGCGGAGACGTCCCCAACGAGCTCTGCGCGACCCTCTGCCAGGGGCTGGAGTCCGCACGTCTGACCGCCACCGAGGAACTGTTCGACCTGGAGCTGGGGCTCGGCAACCAGCAGCGCATCGTGGACGAACTCCTCGCCACCGCGCGGGTCAACCCCGCCCGGGAGCGGTTGGTCGGCCAGCTCATGTTGGCCCTGACCCGGGTCGGCCGCAGCGCGGAGGCGCTCAGCTACTACGACGGGTGGCGCCGGTGGCTGGCCGACGAGTTCGGCGTCGACCCGCAGCCGGACGTCCAGCGACTACACCTGTCCATCCTGCGCGAGGGTGAGGCCGAGCCGCCGGTCGAGCCGCCGGACGACGCCCTGCCGGTGGGTGTCGCCGACCAGTCCGGGGTGCCCTTCCGTGGTGGGGTGCCCCGACTGCTGCCGCCGGACGTGAGCGATTTCACCGGACGCACGACGGAGATCGGCCGCATCCACCGGTTGCTCACCGCGCCGACCCGTACCGGGGTGGCGGTGGTGGCCGTGACCGGTCCCGGCGGGGTGGGCAAGACGGCGCTGTCGGTGCACGTCGCGCACACCCTCAAGGAGGACTTCCCCGACGGGCAGATGTACGCCAACCTGCGCGGGCCGGACCATCGCACCCCGATCGACCCGTCCGAGGTGCTCGGCCGTTTCCTGCGGGCGCTCGGCGTCGACGGCGCGGCCGTGCCGGAGACCATCGAGGAACGGGCCGACCTCTACCGCGACCTGCTCGCCGAGCGCCGGGTGCTGGTGGTGCTCGACAACGCGGCCTCCGACGACCAGATCGCCCCACTCGTGCCGGCCGGACACCGGTGCGCGGTCATCATCAACGGTCGCACCCATCTCGGTTCGACCTTCGGCGCACCCGCCCTGCGGCTGGAGATCTTCGAGCCGGGACAGGCGGTGGAGCTGCTGGGGCACGTCGCCGGCACCGCCCGGCTGCGGGCCGAGCCCGAGGCCGCGGCGGAGCTGTGCCGACAGTGCGGTTTCCTCCCGCTGGCGCTGCGCGTGCTCGGTGCCCGGCTCGCGGCGAAGCCACACTGGAGCGTGGCAAAGCTGAGCGGGATGCTACGCGACGAGAGCGGGCGGCTCGACCAGTTCAGCTACCACGAGCTGGACGTCCGGGCGAGCCTGGCGATCAGTTACGCCGGGCTCTCCCCGGCGGCGCAGCGGTTGCTGCGCCTGACCGGCCACGTCGACCTGGCCTACACCGACTCCTGGATCGCGGCGGCGCTGTTGGACGTCAGCGCCGCGCAGGGCGAGTCGCTGCTGGAGGAGCTGTTCGACGGGCAACTGGTGGACGTCGCCGAGGCCGATCCGGTGAGTGGCTCCCGGTTCCGCCTGCACCACCTCGTCCGCCTCTTCGCCCGCGAGCGCGCCGACACCGAGGACGACAGCGACGAGTTGGCGGCGGCACGCATCCGGGTGTTCGGCGCGTGGCTGTCCATGGCGGACGGGGCCTACCGGGCGATACACGGTGGGCCATACCAGACGGTCCGGGTTTCCGTCGAGCGGTACGCGGTCGACGACGCCCAGCGGATCCGCCCCGCCGAGGAGCCGGTCACCTGGTTCGAGGGTGAACGGGCCGCACTGGCCGTGGTCGCCCGCCGGGCCGCACAGGAGGGCCACGCGGCGGCATGCTGGGAACTGGTCAACATCACCTCGCCGTTGTTCCAGATGCGACGCTACTTCACCGAGTGGCACGAGCTGATCGTCCTGGCCCTGGACGCGGCGCACGCGGCCGGCGACCGGCTCGGCGAGGCGACGATGCTGTACCGCCTCGCCATGCACAGTACCGACCGCCGTGAGTTCGGCCGGGCCGAGGAGTACATCGCCCGGTCGCTGGAGATCTTCGCCACCACCGGCAGCCTGCATGGACGGGCGCTCGTGAATGCCTTTGCCGCGTCACTGAGCCGTATCAAGGGTCACGAACGCGAGGCACTCGTCCGGTACAAGGAGGTACTGCCGGAATTGGTCGATGCGCGGGACTGGAGTTCCGCCGCACTCGCCCTCCGGGGTATCGGACAAATACATCTCAACCAGCAGGACCATTCGACCGCCGACCACTATTTCGGTCAGGCACTCGACATGTGCCGGCTCGGTGGATCGACGAGACTGGAAGCGCAGGTGCTGTTCTGGCAGGGCATGCTCCGGGTGCGACAGGAGCGGTTCACCGAGGCCGAACCGCTGTTCTCCCGGGTGCTGTCGGCTAGCCGACAACTCGGCGACCTCACCGGCGAGGGTCAGGCCCTGCACGGTCTCAGCCTCTGCTACCAAGGCCTTGGCCAGGTGGAACGGGCCCGCGCGGCCCTGCACACGGCCCTGGTGCTCTGCCGGCAGCCGCGCCCCACGCTGCTGGAGGGAACCATCCGTCGCGCCCTCTCGGATCTCGAATCGGCGACCGGTGGCCGGAACCGGTCAACAGTTCCCATTGGTGCAGACACTCTTCCTCGCGTGGACTAACGTCGATGACATCAGAACGCGAGAGGAAGTCACGATGCAGGAATTCACGGCGCGGTCCACCTCCTACCGCAACGATTGGGAGTGGCACTGAGTCGATGCGTGAGACGCCGCGACGGTTGAACACCGGAACCAGATATCGGTCTTGACGATTCAGGATTCCGGCGGCATCCGGAGTCGCCGGCCCGGCGCCGGCACCGGACGACCGCGCGGCACCGACCACGTCGAGTCGGCGGGCGGGCGATAGGGTCGGTTCCCATGCGGAGCAAGCAGGAACTGGGTGAGGCCATCCGGCGACACCGTCGCGCCGTGCTGGTCATCAACGCCCGTTCCCGCCGGGGTCGCCGCCGCTACGACCACGCGCGGTCCCGACTGCGGGCAGCCGGCTTCGACCTGCTCGGCACGTACCCGGTCGACCGTCCCGGCCAACTCGAGGAGAGCCTCACGGCCGCCGCTGCCCTGGCACCGGACCTGCTCGTGGCCGGCGGCGGGGACGGCACGCTCAGCGCCGCCGCCCGACTGCTCGCCCACCGGGACATGGCCCTCGGCCTGCTGCCGCTCGGCACCACCAACAACTTCGCCCGGACGGTCGGCGTGCCGCTCGACCTCGACGGGGCCGTCGCGGTCCTCACCGACGGCAAGGTGATCGACGTCGACCTCGGTCTGGCCGGGGACGTGCCGTTCGCCAACCACGTCGGGATCGGGCTCTCCGCCGACATCATGCTCCGGACCCCACCCCGGCTGAAGCGGATCACCGGTCGCCTCGCCTACCCGCTGACCGCGCTGGGGCTGCTCGCCCGGCACCGTCCGATGCGGGCCGTCCTGCGGTCGGCCGGTGCGGAGCACGTTTTCGTCACCCACCAGATGTACGTGGCCAACGGCGGGTTCCACGCCGGGCGGCGGATCACCGCCGACGCCGACGCCGACGACCGACTGCTGGTCGCGTACCCGGTGGGTGGGCCGACCCGGCGTGGCCTGCTGCGCGACACGGCGCGCAACGCGGCCACCGGGCACCGCCGCACGCTCGGCGACGAACCGTTCCTCGCGGTACGCGAACTCTGGCTGGAGACCGACCGCCCGGCGCGGGTCGAGGTCGACGGGGAACTCTGCGGTCAGACCCCGATCCGGCTCGGCCTGGCCGCCAACGCGCTGCGGGTGATGGCCCCCGCCGACAGCCCGGACCGCTGACGCCCGCCCGGACGACGCTGCGGGCTCACCGCCGTACCGGCACCGGGGGCACGCGCCGCACCCGACGAAAGGGCGGCGTGGCGATCGGCCCTTGCCAGACCGTGGCGGATCGTGTCGTACTGGATCCCCTACGTCACGGAGGTGTCATGGACGCGCGGAAGCCGCTGGTGGTGGATCCGACGGGCCGCGACATCCACGGGGAGGGCGCCCGGCTCCGGCAACGGGGGCCGGTGGCCCGCGTCGAGCTTCCCGGTGGGGTCGAGGCCTGGGCGGTCAGCAGTCCCGAACTGCTGCGGCGGTTACTGACCGATCCACGGGTCTCCAAGGATCCGCGTCGACACTGGCCGGCCTGGATCGACGGAAGGATCTCCCCCGAGTGGCCGCTGTTCTCCTGGGTCGCCGTCCGGAACATGTTCACCGCGTACGGCGACGAGCACCGGCGGCTGCGGGCGCTGGTCGCCCGGGCCTTCACCGCGCGCCGGACCGCCGCGCTGCGACCGAGGATCGAGGAGATCACCGCAAACCTGCTGGACCGCGTCGCCGAAGCGGGGCGTCACGGGGACGTGGTCGACCTACGGGAGGCGTTCGCCTACCCCCTGCCCATCCAGGTGATCAGCGAGCTGTTCGGCCTTCCCGGGGAACGGCGGGCGGAGCTGCGGTCCATCGTCGACAGTGTTTTCCACACCTCCGCCGACCCGGCGGAGGTGACCGCCACGTACACCCGGCTCTACACCGTCCTGGGTGACCTCGTCGCCGCGAAGCGGCGGTCACCCGGCGACGACATGACCAGCGCTCTGATCGCCGCCCGCGAGGACGAGGGCGGCACCCGACTCAGCGAGCAGGAACTGCTCGACACCCTGCTTCTCATGATCAGCGCGGGTCACGAGACCACGGTCAACCTGATCGACAACGCCGTCTACGCCCTGCTCACCAATCCCGAACAACGCGCCCACGTGCTGCGGGGACGCGCCTCGTGGGATGACGTGATCGAGGAGACGCTGCGGCAGGACGCGCCGGTCGCCAACCTGCCGCTGCGGTACGCGGCGCAGGACATCGAGCTGGCCGGCACGCTGATCCGCCGGGGCGAGGCCATCCTGGTGGCGTACGCCGCCGCCGGCCGCGACCCGGCGTGGTACGGCGCGGACGCCGACCGCTTCGACGTCACCCGGACCGACAAGGAGCACCTGTCCTTCGGCCACGGGGTGCACCACTGCCTCGGTGCTCCGCTGGGCCGCCTGGAGGCGCGGGTGGCGCTACCGGCGCTCTTCGCGCGGTTCCCCGAACTCACCCTGGCCGTGCCGGCCGGGCAGATCGAGCCGGTGGACTCCTTCATCTCCAACGGGCACCGGGCCCTACCCGTGCGTCTCCTGCCGAGCTGAGAACCCCGAAGCCGGACGGTCGCCGGCCGACGTGGCGTCCCGGGCCCATGAGGTACGGGACGGTTGCCGGTTGTCCAGAGCCGTCCCGGAGGCGCCGGTCCTGGCCTGACTGACCGGTTCCCGCCACGACGCGGCGGGAACCGGGGCTGGCTCACCGTCCGGCGTGCACCAGGTCGCAGACCTCGTCGGCGCTGCCCCAGGAGAGGGTCATCCCCGCACCGGCGTGCCCGTAGGCGTGCACCAGCAGCCCGCCGGCACGGCGTTCCGCCTCCACGCGGGGGCCGTCCTGCCGGGCCGGGCGCAGGCCGATCCGCTCGCCGAGCACCGGCGCGACGGCGAGTTCGGGCACCAGTGCGACCGCCCGGCTGAGAATGCCCGCGCGGGCCGCCGGGTCCGGGTCGAGGTCCGCCCGGCCGGGCTCGAAGGTGCCGCCGAGCACCACGTCCCGGCTGCGCGGATGCACGTAGGTGATGCCCTCGGGGTCGTCCTCGTCGCGGACCGACACGTCCAGGCCGGGGTTGGCGACCAGCACGACCTGGCCGCGTACCGGCAGCACGGTCGGGTCGCCGCAGAGCGCGCCGGCGGCCAGGCCGGCGGCGTTGACCACCACCGGCGCCTCGGCGAAGAGGTCGTCGAGCGACTCCACCCGGCGTCGCACCACCTCGCCGCCCCCGGCGACCAGCCGGTCGCCCAACCATCCGAGGTACGTGGCCGTCTCGGCCAGCGGGGCCACGAAGCGCAGCTCGCGCGTGTACGGCGCGGGCGCGTCCACGGCCCGCACGTCCCCGGCCGCCTCCGCCCACCAGGGCAGACCGTCGACGGTCCCGCGCTGGAACATCCGGGTCCGGCGCAGCAGCACGCCGGGCACCCCGTCGGCGGCCTGCCGGCGGAACTCCTCGTAGGTGGTGGCCGCCCAGCGCAGCACGCGCGGGTCGGCATCGGTGTGGGTCGGATACCAGACCGCTGCCGCGACCGTCGAGACCAACCGCTCCGGCGGATCGGCGGTGAACACCGTGACCCGCGCGCCCCGCTCCTGCAACCGGACCGCGGTCGTCAACCCGACGATGCCGCCCCCGACGACGATGACATCCCCCATGCCGCACCTTCCTTTCCCCAGGCATCGTGCCCCGCCGGCGCCAGCGATCACCACCGGCCCTGCGAGGGTGCCGCCGTCGTCAGCGGTCCATGCTGGTCGCCCCGGCCGTGACGCCACAGTATTCGGTCGGCGATCCGACGACGACGCCCGGATCGGCGGGGCGGCCGACCAGGTCCGGGCCAGCCCGGAACGGCGGGGCGGCTGACGTGCTCCGGCTCAGCGGGGAAAGGTCAGGGTGGTCGGGACGTGCGCGCGGACGTGCACGCTCGACGGGCCGGGTACCCCCGGCGGAAGGGCCAGCACGATGGTGCGGTCGTGGGCGGCGGTGAAGGTGGCCGAGGTGGGCCGACCGGCCCGCCAGGCGAGGTCGACCAGCACCGGTCCCCGGGCGCGCAGCCCCCGGACCGTCCCGTCGGGCCAGGTCGGCGGCAGTGCGGGCAGCAGCCGTAGCCGGCCGTTGTGGCTCTGCACCAGCAGCTCGGCGATTGCGGCGGTGACGCCGAGGGTGCCGTCGATCTGGAAGGTCGCCGGTGGCTGGAGGTTGAGCAGGTTGGGTGCCGTGTAGCGGGTGAACAACTCGTGCAGGCCCTCGGCGGCGGCCACGCCGTCCCCGAGGCGGGCCCAGAGCCCGATCGTCCAGGCCCGGCTCCAGCCGGTGCTGCCGCCGCCGGCGTCCAGCCGGGCCCGCAGGGAGCGTCGGGCCGCCGCCGCCCACGCCGGGGTGTCGACGGGGTCGACGGCGGTGCCGGGATAGAGGCCGTAGAGGTGGGACAGGTGTCGGTGGCCAGGGTCGACCTCGGTCACCGGCGCGGACCACTCGCACAGCCGTCCGTCCGGACCGACCACCGGCTCGGGCAGCCGGTCCCGCGCGGCACGGACGTGCCGGACCAGGTCGCCGTCGGCGCGCGCCGTCGGGTCGCCGTTCGCGCGGGCGACCCGGTCGGCGGCGGTGAGGGTGACGCGGAACAGGTCGCGCAGCAGCCAGACGTCCATCGTGGCCATCACGTCCACCGACACCTCGCGGCCGGCGGGGTCCCGGTAGGTGTTCTCCGGCGAGGTCGACGGGCAGCTCACCAGCCGGCCGGTCCCCTCCGGCGTGAGGAAGTCGAGGAAGAACGCGGCCAGACCGCGCAGCAGGGGCCAGGCCCGGTCGACGAGGACGTCGTCGTCCCCGGCGAAGACGGCGTGGTCGACCAGGTGCAGGGTCAGCCACAGCCCGCCCATCGGCCACATCGCCCACATCGGGTCGTCCCGGCCCTCCCCCACCGGCCAGCTCGTCCGCCACAGGTCGACGTTGTGGTGGGCGGTCCACCCGGCGCAGTCGTAGAGCGAGCGGGCGGTGCGCGCGCCGGAGACGGCCAGCTCGTCCACCATGTCCAGCAGCGGCCGGTGACACTCCGGCAGGTTGGTCGTCTCCGCCGCCCAGTAGCTCATCTGGAGGTTGACGTTGACGGTGTGGTTGCTGCTCCAGGCCGGCTGCACGTCCTCGCACCAGACGCCCTGGAGGGTGGCCGGCTGGCCGCCCGGTCGCGACGCGGCGATCAGCAGGTAGCGGCCGTAGGCGAAGAGCGTGGCGGCCAGCCCGGGATCCGGGCGCCCGGCCCGGACCCGGGCGAGGCGTTCGTCGGTGGGCACGGCGTCCAGGGCCGGGTCACCCGGCAGGTCGAGGTGGACCCGGTCGAACAGCGCCCGGTGGTCGGCCTCGTGCCGGGCGGCGAGCCGGTCCGGGCCGACGGCGGTGGCCGCGTCCAGGGTCGCGGTGACGGCGTCGAGCAGCCGCTGCCGGTCGTCGTGCGGCACCCGGTCCCAACCCTGGTACGCCGTCTCCGCCGCCACCAGCAGGGTCGCCTCCCGGGTGCCGGTGACCCGGAGGGTGTCGCCGTCGACGGTGACCGTGCCCGCCCCGGCGAGCACCCGGACCGCGTACCCGAAGCACATGCCCTCGCCGGGGGTGTAGACGACCGGCTCGGAGCGGTCGGGATGCGGTGGGGGCACGTGGGCGGGGACCCGGCCCCCGGCGGCGAGGGTCACCGGGTCGGGGCGCGTGGTCCAGCCCTCCCGGTGCGGATGGCGCAGGGCGACGGTGACGTCGAGCGGGTGGTCGCCGCGCAGCCGGACCACCAGGACGTCGTCCGGGGCGGAGCAGAACGCGGTGCGGACCGCCGCGCCGGTGCGTGCGGTGGCCACCGCCCGGGTGAGGTCCAGCTCCCGCCGGCAGTCGCCGTCGGTCGGACCGGCGAGGTCGACCAGCAGGTCACCGAGGGGCTGGTAGGCCTGGCTGTTCGGGCCCTGCAACCGCTTCGAGGCGGTGCCGGCGGCGGCCGGGTCGCCCTCGTCGAGCAGGAGGCGGCGGACCTCGGCGAGGACGGCGGGGCCGTCGGGCACGCCGTGCGTGCGGGGTCCGCCGGACCAGAGGGTGTCGACGTTGAGCGCGATCCGGTCCCGGGTGCGGCCCGCGTGCACCATCGCGCCGATCCGGCCGTTGCCCAACGGCAGCGCGTCCATCCAGCTGGTGGCGGGGTGGTGGAAGCGGATCCGGTGGTCCGGCCCGGCGGAGGTCGGGTCAGGCACCGCTGCGCTCCCGGACCACCGCGACGCCCCCGGCGGGCAGCGTCACCGCGCCCTCGACCGCCGCGCCGGTGAGCAGGTCGACCCCGGCGGCCGGCACCCGCTGCGTCGTGTCGGTGTGGTTGAGCAGGAACAGCCAGCTCGACTCCGGGCTGCGGCGCCGTACCGCCTCGACGCCGGGCGGCGCGTCCGGGCAGGTCGGCGTGGCACCGGCGGCGTGGGCCACGTCGTCGAGCAGTCGCTGGTACGTGGACTCGTCCGGGCGGGTGGAGACGTACCAGGCGACACCGTCGCCGTACCGGTGGCGGGTGACGGCCGGCTGCCCGGCGAGCACGCCGGCGGCGTACGTGTCGACCGGTTCCGCCCCGGCGAGCCGGACGGTCTCCGCCCAGGACCGCCCGGTGCCGCCGCCGGTCAACGGGACCTCGTCGCCGTCGGCGAGCGGGTGGAACTCCTCCACCCGGACCCCGAGGACGTCCCGGTACGCGCCCGGGTAGCCGCCGAGCCGGATCCGGGCGTGCTCGTCGGCGACTCCGCTGAGGTAGCCGACGACCACGTGCCCACCGCCGTGGACGTAGTCGCGGACCCAGGCGGCGGTGGCGTCGCCGGCGAGGTAGAGGGCGGGCAGGACGAGCAGCGCGTACCCGGTCAGCGGATCGCCGGGGAGCACCAGGTCGCAGCCGTACCCGGACCGCCGGAGCGCCCGGTGCGCGGCGGCCACCTCGGTGTGGTGGTGTATCCGGTCGGACGGCAGGGCACGCTGCTGCAACGCCCAGCCGCTGGCGGCGTCCCAGGCGACGGCCACCGGGGCCTCGACGACGCCGGCGTCGACCTCGGCGAGCCGGTCCAGCATGCCGCCCAGCTCGACGGCCTCCCGGAAGATCCGGCTGTCCGGTCCGGCGTGCGGCACCAGGGCGGAGTGGAAGAGTTCCGCGCCGCCGCGCGGCGCCCGCCACTGGAAGAACATCGCCCCCCGGGAGCCCCGGGCGACGTACGCGAGGCTGTGCCGGGCCATCCGGCCGGGCTCCCGGGTGTGCATCCGTCCCGGGGTGTAGATCAGGTTGGGGGCGCTCTCCATCAGCAGCCAGGAGCCGCGCGTGCCGGGCAGGTCGCCGTCGGCGGCACGGGCGTGGTGACGTGCCCCGTGCCGGGCCCAGCCCCGGGCCAGGTCGGCGGCGAGCGCGATCTGTTCCTCGGCGGCCGGCCCGGCGTCGGACGGGTAGTGGTCGATCGCGACCAGGTCGACCTCGGCGGCCCAGCGGGCGTGGTCGACCGGAACCCAGTCGCCGAGCACGTAGTTGGTGGTGACCGGCACCGCCGGGGTCGCCGCACGGAGCAGGTCCCGCTGCTCGACGTACGCGGCGAGCAGTTCGTCGGACCAGTAGCGCCGGAAGTCGAGAACCTGGCTCGGGTTGGGCAGGTACTGGGTGGCCCGGGGGGTGCTCACCTGCGCCCAGTCGGAGTGGTGCTGGCTCCAGAAGCTGGTGGTCCAGGCGTCGTTGAGCGCGTCGAGGTCGCCGTGGCGCTCCCGCAGCCAGCGCCGGAAGCCGGCCTCGGCGTGGCGGCAGTGACAGGTGGTGCCGTACTCGTTGTGCACGTGCCAGAGCGCGAGCGCCGGATGGTCGGCGTACCGCTCGGCGAGCAAGGCGGTGATCCGGCTCGCGGCGGCACGGTAGGCCGGCGCGGCGGCGCAGTAGGTGTCCCGGCTGCCGTGGTGCAGCCGGACACCGTCGGCGGTGACCGGCAGCGCATCCGGGTGGGCCAGGGAGAACCAGGGCGGGGGCGACGCGGTGGGGGTGGCCAGGGCGACCCGGATGCCGCCGGTGTGCAGCAGGTCGAGCACCCGGTCGAGCCAGTCGAAGGCGTACCGGCCGGGGGCGGGTTCGAGGCGGGACCAGGCGAAGACGCCGACGGTGACCAGGGTGACCCGGGCCCGCCGCATCAGCTCGACGTCCTGCTCCCAGACCTCCGCCGGCCACTGCTCCGGGTTGTAGTCGCCGCCGTAGCAGAGCCGACCGTCCACCACCATGCCGCACTCCCGCGAATTTTGTTTGATATCCCGCTAAATTATGGCCGCCGTCCACCCTTGTCAACGCGATCCCTCCGCTGACAGAACTTGGTCCTCGTTGACACTTTGTTGGGTATCCAAAGAAACTGGTGGGGTTGCCGATCCGGGAACCGAGGAGATGTCCATGCCGTACCGCCCGCCACTGGTTCCGTTCGAGACCTTCGTGGCCGACCCGCCCGATCTGCCGGTCCGCCGCGCCGGGGACGACGGCCCCACCGTGGTCGTCCGAGCCGAGGTGGTGGAGACCGACGACCACGGGGTGACCCTCAAGAGCGCCACCTCCGACGGCGGTTCACTGGTCGTCCGGGTGGAGTCCGCCGGCGACGGCGTGATCCGGGTCCGGCTCGCCGAGGACCCGCAGGTCCGCAGCCGCTCCGCCCGGATCCTGCCGCTGGTCACCGCCGAGCCCCGACCCGCCCGGGTCACCGTCGACGGCGGCCTGGTCCGGCTCGACGCCGGAGCGGTCGTCGCCGAGATCCGGCTCGACCCCTGGCACCTGCGCTTCCTCGCCCCGGACGGGCGGGTGCTGCTCGAACAGGACGGCGGCACCCTGGACATCTCCGGCCGGCAGCGCACCCTGCCCTTCGGCCGCTCCGGCTCCGGCGGGCAGCCGGTGGCGTACCACGAGAGCTTCGTGGCTCCCGGCGACGAACGCTTCGTCGGCTTCGGGGAGAAGTTCACCCCGCTGGACAAGCGCGGGCAGCGCACGCTGATGTGGAACTTCGACGCCTTCGGCGGCGAGTCGGACCGGTCGCACAAGTGCGTCCCGTTCTACCTGTCCGACCGGGGCTACGGGGTGCTGGTCGACAGCGGTCTGCCGGTCGAGTTCGACGTCTGCCAGTCCACCCACAGCAGCGTGCAGATCCTCGTCCCGGACGACGTGCTCGACTACTACGTGCTGGCCGGCCCGACGCCCGTCGCCGTCATCGACCGCCTCGACCGCCTCACCGGCCGGCCGTACCTGCCGCCGAAGTGGGCGTTCGGGGCCTGGATCTCCTCCGGCTTCTACCCGGACAGCCAGGAGCAGGTGCTGGAGCGGGCCCGCCGCATCCGCGAGCGGGGCATCCCCTGCGACGTGCTGCACCTGGACTGCTACTGGCAGGTCGACGGACGCTGGTCGGACCTCCAGTGGGACACCGAGCAGTTCCCCGACCCCGCCGGCATGATGGCCGCCCTCGCCGAGCAGGGCTTCCGGGTCTGCCTCTGGATCAACCCGTACGTCTCGGCCGACAGCCCGCTCTACGCCGAGGCGGCCGAGGCCGGCTACTTCCTGACCCGCGCCGACGGGAGCACCTACGTGGCCGACGTCTGGCACGGCAGCCACGCGGCCAGCGCGATCGTCGACTTCACCGACCCGGAGGCGACCGACTGGTTCACCGGGCTGCTGCGCCCGCTGCTGGAGCAGGGCGCGGCGGTGTTCAAGACGGATTTCGCCGAGGGGGTGCCGGCCGACGCGGTGGCCGCCAACGGGATGACCGGCGTGGAACTGCACAACGTGTACTCGCTGCTGTTCAACGACGCGGTCTCCGGCGTGACCCGGGAGGTGGCCGGGCACGACACCGTCTGGGCCCGCTCGTCCTTCCTCGGCGGGCAGCGGCACGCCGCGCAGTGGAGCGGCGACGTCAACGCCACCTGGCCGGCGCTGGCCAGCACGATGCGCGGCGGCCTGTCCCACGGCCTCTCCGGCATCCCGTTCTGGAGCCACGACACCGGAGGCTTCCACGGCACGCCCGAGCCCGACCTGTACGTCCGCTGGACCCAGTTCGGGGCGTTCTCGCCGCTGGTCCGGCTGCACGGCACCACCAGCCGGCTGCCCTGGGACTTCCCGGCCGAGACCGAGCGGGACGCGGTGGCGGCGCTGCGGTTGCGCTACCGGTTCCTGCCGTACCTCTACTCGGTCGCGGCCGAGGCGGCCCGCACCGGGGCGCCGATGATGCGGGCCCTGCTGGTGGACACCCCGGACGACCCGACCGCGTGGACCCGGGACCTGGAGTACCGGCTCGGCCGGGACCTGCTGGTCGCGCCGATGTTCGACCCGACCGGCCGGCGCAGCGTCTACCTGCCCGACGGCGACCGGTGGGTCGACGCGAACACCGGCGAGGTGCACACCGGCGGGCGGCACCTGCGCGTCGACGTCCCGCTGGAGCGGACCCCGCTCTTCGTCCGGCACGGCGCGCTGCTGCCGGTCGCGCCCGGCGCCGACCGGATCGCCGACGGCCCGTTCACCGACGTCACGCTGGTGAGCTGGGGCGGGGTGGACGGCCGCACGGTGGTACACGACGTGGACGGCGACACGGTCGTCGAGGCGGTCCGCGACGGCGACACGCTGCGGGTGACCAGCGAGGGACCGCTGCGGCTGCGCGGGGTGGCCCTCGCGCCGGTGGCCGGGGCCGACGCACCGGCCCGCGTGCTGCTCAACGGCACCGAGGTGCCGGCGACGCCGCTCGACGGTCTGTTCGACCCGGCGGGCTGAATCCGCGGACGGCGCCCCGACCGGAGACGGTCGGGGCGCCGGAGCGTGCGGGTAGGAGAGTGTCGGTGGGGCCGGGGCCGCCGGGCGTGCACCGGGACCGGTCAGCCCTTGACCGCGCCGGTGATCATGCCCTTGGTGAAGTGCCGCTGCACGAACGGATAAATGATCACGGCGGGCAGGACGGTCACCACCACCACCGCCATCTTGACCGCGAGCGTCGGCGGGTACGCGGTCACCCCGGGAAGGTTGAACGACGCCCCGGAGACGGCCGGCGACTGTCCACCGAGGATGTAGGTCTGCAACACCCGTTGGATCGGGAACTTGTCGTTGTCGTCGATGTACAGCACCGAGTTGAAGTACGCGTTCCAGTACCCGACGGCGTAGAAGAGCCCGACCACCGCGACGACCGCCTTCGACAGCGGCAGCATGATCCTCCACAGGATGCGGAACTCGCCCGCCCCGTCGATCCGCGCGCTGTCGACCAGTTCGCCGGGGACGTTCATGAAGAACGCCCGGATCACCACCAGGTTGAACACGCTGATCGCGCTCGGCAGGATCAGCGACCAGATGCTGTCCTTCAGGCCCAGCCCGGTCACCACCAGGTAGCTGGGGACCAGGCCAGGGAAGATCAGGAAGGTCAGCAGGAAGAAGAAGAGCAACCCCCGGTGCGCCACCGAGCCCGGCCGGGACAGCCCGTACGCGGCGAGCACGGTGAGCACCAGACTCACCGCCGTGCCGAGGACGGTGACCAGGGTGCTGATCCAGACCGCCTGGGTGATCTGACCGCCGTTGAAGATCGTCACGTACGCGCTCGGGTCGAACTCTCGCGGCACCACGACCATGCCACCGGTCTCGTTGATCGTCTCCCGGGAGGCGAGACTGGTCACCACGACCGACCACATCGGGAAGAGCACGGCGAGCACCAACAGGGTGAGCACCACGCCCTTGCCGAGCTGGCCGGCCGGCGAAGGCGGCTCCTCCCAGACCGGACGTGCCGACCGGGGCCGCCGATTCCGGCCGTCGACCGGCGGCGGCGCCACCGGCACCGGTCCGGCCCCACTGAGCTGTGCGGTCATGATCGGGAATACACCCCCTGTTCGCCCATCCGGTGTGCCAGGTTGTTGGCGGCGACGATGAGGAGCAGGCCGACGACCGCCTTGAACAGGCCGGCGGCAGCGCCCAGACCCCACTGCTGGGTGGCGATCGCCTGGTAGTAGACGAAGGTGTCCAGCACCTCGGCGGCCTCCCGGCCGACCGCGTCGCGCTGGAGGATGAACTGCTCGAAGCCGACCGAGAGCGCGTCGCCCAGCCGCATGATGAGCAGCAGGACGATCACCGGGCGCAGGCCGGGCAGGGTGATGTGCCACAGCCGTCGCCAGCGGCCCGCGCCGTCGGCCGCCGCGGCCTCGTACAGGTTGGGGTCGATGGCGGCCAGCGCGGCCAGGAAGACGATCGCGCCCCAGCCGACGTCCTTCCAGACCGCCTCGGCGGTGACCAGGACGATGAACGTGTCCGGGTTGGTCATGACGTTCCACGGCTCGAACCCGGCCTGGCGCATCTCCTGGGCCAGCAGCCCGGCGCCGCCGAGCATCTGCACGAAGAAGGTGATCACCAGTACCCAGCTGAAGAAGTGCGGCAGGTAGACCACGCTCTGCACGAAGCCGCGCACCCGGCCGGAGACCAGGCTGTTGAGCAGGATGGCCAGCAGAATCGGCAGCGGGAAGAAGAAGACCAGCTGGAACGCGGTGATGGTGAGGGTGTTGCCGACCGCGTCCCAGAACAGCGGGTCGCGGAAGAGCGCCTCGAAGTTGCCGAAGCCGATCCACTCGCTGTAGAGGAACGCCTCGAGCGGGTCGTCGCCGACAAACGGGTTGTAGTCCTGGAAGGCGATCACGTTGCCGAGGGTCGGCAGGTAGTGGAAGACCAGCAGCAGCAACGCGGCCGGCGCGGTCATCGCCAGCAGGGGCCAGTCCCGGCGCAGGCGGGCCCGCAGGTTGCGCCGGGGGCGGGGCCGGTCGTCGCGGCGGCGACCCCGCTCCGGCGTACGCCCGGCCGGTGAGGGCTCCCGGTCGGTGCCGGCCGGGGCGTCGACCGCCCCGGCCGTGCCCGCCCGGCTCATCGGCCGTTGTCGGCGAGCGCCTTCTCGAAGAACGCGCGCCCCTCGTCGCCACCGGTGGACAGGAACTCCTTGCGCACCTGGTCGAGGTCGGCGATCGGCCGGCGGCCCCGGAGGATGTCCCGGATCTTGTCCTCGGTCGGGTTGATGATCTTCGACCAGTTCGCCGGCAGCTCCAGCTTGATCCCGGCGAAGAGGTCCTTCTCCATCAGCGCGATGTGCTCCTGGTAGTAGCCGAGGTAGTCGCGGACGTAGTTCGGGGTGTCCCCGCTGCGCACCTTCACCGGCACCCGGCCGCCGATGTGGGTGTACTGCGCGCCCAGTTCCTTGCGACCCAGCTCGGTGGGGACCGGGCTGCCGTCGGAGCCCCGGGTGAAGTGCTTACCCTCCACGCCGTACTCACGCAGCTCGAACTCGCGGCTGCCGAACGGCGCGGCGCACCAGTTCAACACCCGCAGCAGTTCCCTGGTCCGCTCCTCGCCGAGCCCCTTCTTGACGAAGGTGAAGAAGACCGGCTTCTCGCTGCCCCAGATCACCGCCGGCTTGCCGTTCGCGCCGAAGACCGGCAGCGGCTGCATGTCGAAGCTGGCCAGCACCCTGGACTGCTCGCCCTGCATGCCCTGCCAGGCGCCGAGGCCGTCCTGGTACATCAGGATCTTGCCGCCCTTGAAGAGCTGCTTCTCGTCGGCGCCCTTGCTGGCCACCGTGTCCGGGTGCACCAGACCCTCGGCGAACAGCCGGGCGCCGAACTCCAGCGCGGCCCGGAACTCGGCGGTCTCGAACTTGTGCTCCAGCCCGCCGTCGGACTTCTTGCGCCAGATCTGCTGGCAGCCGAAGTACTGCTGGACCATCTCGAAGACGCTGCCGAAGGCCCAGACGCCCCTGGCCGGGTCGGTGGCCTTCTTTCCGAACTCGTACAGTTCCTCCGGGCTGGTCGGGGTGTCCAGGCCGCCCGCGGTCACCAGGTCCCTGCGGTAGAACAGGGCGTAGGCGAACGGACCGTCGGTCGGGAACGGCACCGCGTGCAGCCGTCCGCCCCAGACCGAGTACTCCCAGGCCCCGGTGGGCAGGGCGGCGAGGTAGGGGTAGGTGGCGGCGGCGTCGCCCTTGAGGTGGTCGGTGAGGTCTTCGAAGAGCGCCTTCACCGCGTCGGAGAACCGGGCGACCTTGTCGACCTCCCAGTTCGGCACGCTGAGCAGCTCCGGCACGTCCCGGGCGCCGAGCATCGCGTTGAGCTTGTCGGCGTAGGTCCCGCCGTCCTGGAGGCTGGGGTTGACGTCCACGCCGAGCTTGCCGTTGACGGCGGCCAGGTACGAGTTGCGCCCCAGCGTCGGCGGGGCCGGGCCCCACCACGGGCTCATGGTGCTGATCGGCGCGCCGCCCCGGCCCGGTTGCTCGGTGACCGCGTCCACCAGCTCACGCGGATAGGTGAGGTAGCCGTCCGGGATCGGCCCCTCCCCGGGGATGTCCGGCTTGAGCAGCTCGGCGGGCTTGTGGGTGGGCAGTACGGCGCGGATCGCGTCGGCCTTGGTGGCGCTGCCCTGACTGCCGGCCTCCTTGCTGCACGAAGCCAGGGTTCCGCCGGCCACGGTCGCGGCGGCGCCGACCCCGGCCAGGCGGAGCAGGGTCCGACGATCGGTGGACACGTCCGGCAGGGACGGCTGCACGGCGCACTCCCTTCATGGCGAAACCGGGCCGGATCGTGGCGATCACGGTTGCAAAGCGGTCCGACCCGGTTAGGATTAGTTAGTCTTCTAGCCGAACAAACTAAACGACCGCCACCGGTCCCACAAGGGAGCGGGTCCGGGCGGGCACCCACCGGGCCACAGGGGGCGCGCCGGTCGGGGTCAACGGCGCGGGTGCGGCATGATGAAGACGCGATCACCGCCCACGACAGCACCGGTCGGGGCACGTCGGCGCAGGGAGCGGAGAACGTTGATCACCATGCAGACCGGGCCGCAGCCGACCGACCTGAGCGACGTCCGGGCCACCAACCGGGCCGTGGTGCTGCGCCACGTCCGCACCCACTCCCCCTGCTCCCGGGCGGACATCGCGGCCCGCACCGGACTGAACAAGGCCACCGTCTCCAGCCTGGTGACCGAGCTGATCGAGCGCCGGCTGCTGCGCGAGACCGGGCTGACCGAGAACCGGGTCGGCCGTCCGGCGACCATGCTGGTCCTCGACGGGGAGCCGTACGCGGCGCTGGGCATGCAGGTCGACGCCGACCAGCTGGTGGTGGTCGCGGTCGACCTGGGTGGGAACCGGCTGCTCACCTGGCGGCGGGCCTTCGGCACGTTGGGCTCCTCCCCCACCGAGACCGTCGCCGCCGTGGCGAAGCTGGCCCGCCGGGCCGTCGGACGCCTCACCGCCGGGGGCCGTACGGTGCTGGGGCTCACCCTCGGCGTGCCGGGGCTGGTCGACACCACCGGCACGGTGCCGTTGGCCGCCACCCTGGACTGGCGGGACGCGCCGGTCGCCGCCGAACTGCGGGCCGCGCTGCGCGACCCGGGCTTCCCGGTGGCCGTGGAGAGCGGGGCCAACCTGGCCGTCCTGGCCGAGCAGCGGCACGGGGACCGGGCCGGGACGGCCAACCTCGTCCACCTCACCGGCGGCGCCGGCATCGGCGCGGGCGTCCTGGTCGACGGGCGACTGCTGCGCGGCGGACGGGGCTTCGCCGGCCAGGTCGGGCACCTGCCGCTGGACCCGGCCGGCCCGGCGTGCCGGTGCGGCCGGCGGGGCTGCCTGGAGGCGCTGGTCGGCCTGCCGGCGGTGGTCCGCCGGCTGCTGCCCGACGCCGAGTCCGACGGCGCGGTCACCGACTTCGCCCCGGAGATCGAACGGATCCGGACCCTGGCCCGCGCCGAGGACCGGTCCACCCTCGCCGGTCTGGCCGACCTCGGCCGGCACCTCGGGCACGGCGCGGCCGTCCTGGCCGACCTGCTCAACCCCGAGGCTGTCCTGGTCGGCGGGCACTTCGCGGCGCTGGCACCCTGGCTACTGCCGGCGGCCCGGACGGAGCTGACCCGGCGGACTCTCGCGCCCGACGCCGGTGGCTGCCGGCTGGACGCCTCCACGCTCGGTGCCGAGGCGGCGGCGCTGGGCGGCGCTACCGCCTCGCTGGCTGCGGTCGAAGCCGGTCGGTTGCCCACCCCGGCCGCCACCGCCGGCTGACCGCCGGCTGACCGGCGGCTGACCGGCGGCCGACCCGTCGGCTCGACCCGACACCCGCCCGTCGGCCGCCGGGGTCGACCCGACGCGCCACGCCCGCCCCGGATCGCCCTCGACGCGATCGGCGTGGAAGCGATCCCATTCACCTCTTGACCGGAGGATGGCCCCGGTGCAAGCCTCAGACGGCCGCCCCGTAACACGTGGGCAACAGGGGCGGGCCACGTGTGCATGCCGTCGAGGCGCTTCGCGCCGACCGGGCTGACGGCTACCTCTCACCCCGATCCCGCACGCCCCGCGCCGGCGGTCGTCGAAGCGCTTCGACAGGCCGGAGCGGGCCGAGGCAGGCCAGGAAAGGTAACGGACCACCATGACGATCAGCACCGATCCCGCATCCGGCGACCCCGTCGGCGCCCGCGTCGACCATCTCCTGGGCCGGCTCACCCTCACGGAGAAGATCGGGCTGCTGCACCAGCACCAGGCCGCGGTGCCCCGGCTGGGCCTGCGGTCGTTCCGCACCGGCACCGAGGCGCTGCACGGGGTGGCGTGGCTCGGACCGGCCACCGTCTTCCCGCAGGCGGTCGGGCTCGGCAGCAGCTGGAACCCGGATCTGCTGCGCGCGGTCGGGGCCGCCGTCGGCGTGGAGGTCCGCGCCATGCACCAGGCCGACCCGGAGCGGGTCGGGCTGAACGTCTGGGCGCCGGTGGTCAACCCGCTGCGCGACCCACGCTGGGGACGCAACGAGGAGGGCTTCGCCGAGGACCCCTGGCTGACCGGCCACCTGGCCACCGCGTACGCGCGCGGCCTGCGCGGGGACCACCCGTGGCGGCTGCGGACGGCCCCCACCCTGAAGCACTTCCTCGGCTACAACAACGAGACCGACCGGGCCACCACCTCCAGCAACCTGCCGCCCCGGGTGCTGCACGAGTACGAACTGCCCGCCTTCCGGGCCCCGCTCGCCGCCGACGCGGCGGTCGCCGTGATGGCCTCGTACAACCTGGTCAACGGGGTGCCGGCGCACCTGAGCCCGCTGATCGCCGACGAGCTGCGTCGGTACGCCCCGGGCGAGATCATGGTGGTCGGCGACGCCGGAGCGGTGACCAACATCGCCGGCATGCAGGGCTACCTGCCCGACCACGTGCAGGGGTTCGCCGCCGCGCTGCGCGCCGGGATCGACAACGTCACCGAGGACGGCGAGGACAGCACGCCGACCGTCGAACGGCTCACCGAGGCGCTGCGGCGCGGGCTGCTCACCGAGGCCGACGTGGACACCGCGGTGCGGCGGATCCTCACCGTCCGGGCCCGCCTCGGCGAGCTGGACCCGCCGGGCGAGGACCCGTACGCCGACGTGTCGCTGGACGTGGTCAACTGCCCCGCGCACCGGGCGCTGGCCCGGGAGGCCGCCCGGCAGTCGATCGTGCTGCTGCGCAACGACGGGCTGCTGCCGCTGACCAGCGACCCGGGGCTGCGGGTGACGGTGCTCGGCCCGCTGGCCGACCGCCTGCACGAGGACTGGTACAGCGGCACGCTGCCGTACGCGGTCACCGCGTACGGGGCGCTGGCCGAGCGGTACGCCACCGTGACCACCCACGAGGGGGCGGACCGGGTCGCACTGCGGGTCGGCGACCGGTACGTCCGCTGCGCCGGCACGCCCGACGGCGCGGCGCTGACCACCGACGCCACCGACCCGACCGACGACACCCACCTGGACGTCTTCGACTGGGGGGCGGACCTGCTGGCGCTGCGCGCGGTCGCCAACGGGCGGCACGTGCGCGCCGACGAGGAGGGACTGCTCGTCAACGACCGGCCCGGACCGGGTGAGTGGGTGGTGCGGGAGACCTTCCGGTGCCACCCCGGGCCGGACGGCACGGTGCTGCTGCACCACGTCGCCACCGACCGGTACGTCACCGTCGGCCCGGACGGGCTGCTGCGGGCCGACGCGGTCGACACCGCCGGGGCCACCGCGTTCCGGGTCGAACTGGTCGCCGACGGCGTGGCCGGGGCCGCCGCCCACGCCGCCGCCGCCGACGTGGCCGTGGTGGTGCTGGGCAACCACCCGATGGTCAACGGACGCGAGACCGAGGACCGGGTCGACCTGGCCCTGCCCGCCGGGCAGCAGCGGCTGCTGGAGGCGGTGCACGCCGCCAACCCCCGGACCGTGCTGGTGCTGAGCAGCAGCTACCCGTACGCGGTCGGGTGGGCCGACGCGCACCTGCCGGCGGTGCTCTGGTCCGCGCACGGCGGCCAGGAGTACGGCTCGGCGCTGGCCGCCGTGCTGGCCGGCGACGTCGAACCGGGCGGACGGCTGCCGCAGACCTGGTACCGGGACTCAGCCGAGCTGCCCGACCTGCTCGACTACGACGTCATCGAGGCGGACGCCACCTACCTCTACCACCGGGGCGACCCGCTCTACCCGTTCGGGCACGGGCTCGGCTACACCCGGTTCGACTACGCTGACCTGGAGCTGAGTGCGGCGTCGGCGACCGTCGACGAGGAGGTCGGGGTGAGCGTGACGGTGACCAACAGCGGCGACCGCCCCGGCGAGGAGGTGGTGCAGCTCTACACCCGCCAGCGCCGCTCCCGGGTCAAGCAGCCGCTGCGCCAGCTGCGCGACTTCGCCCGGATCACCCTCGCCCCCGGCGAACGGCGGCTCGTCACGCTGCGGCTGCGCGTCGCCGACCTGGCGTACTGGGACGAGTCCCGGGGCCGGCCCGTGGTGGAGGAGGCCCGGCACAGCATGCTGGTGGGGCGCTCGTCGCGGGACATCCGGCTGGTCGGCGTGCTGGCCGTGGCCGGCGGGGCGACCGGATGGCGGCCCGAGCGGGAACGCTTCGATGTCGGCGCCACCCGGTGACCGGGCCGCCGGCTCCCCGAACCGCGCGGTGAAGTCGGCCGACCTGGTCACGATCGCCGACGTGGCCCGGCACGCCGGGGTCGCGGTCAGCACCGTGTCGTACGTGCTCAGCGGCAAGCGGGCCATCTCGGCGGCCACCCGCAACCGGGTGCTGGCCAGCATCCGCCTGCTCGACTACCACCCGAACGCCGGGGCACGGGCGTTGGCCAGCCGCCGGGCCAACGTCATCGCGCTGGTGCTGCCGCTGCGCACCGGGGCGCAGGTGCCGGTGCTGATGCAGTACGCCACCGCCGTGGTGACCACCGCCCGGCGCTACGACCACGACGTGCTGCTGCTCACCGCCGACGAGGGGGCCGCCGGCCTGCAACGGATCGCGGCCAGTGCCATGGTCGACGGGATCGTGCTGATGGACGTCGAGATGCACGACAGCCGGGTTCCGCTGCTGCGGGAGCTGACCCGGCCCAGCGTCCTGATCGGCTTCCCCGCCGACCCGACCGACCTGACCTGCGTGGACCTGGACTTCCACCGGGCCGGGGAGGTCTGCGTCGAGCACCTGGCCGCGCTCGGGCACCGCCGGGTCGCCCTGCTCGGCGCGCCGACGGCGGTCTACGACCGGGGCACCGGGTTCGCGCACCGGACCCGGGCCGGGTTCACCGCCGCCGCTACCCGGCTCGGCGTCGCGGCCGAGATCCGGCCCTGTCCCGAGGAGGTGGCCGCCGTCCGGGACGAGCTGGTCGACCTGTTGACCCGCGTCCCCGACCTGTCCGGGCTGGTGGTGCAGAACGAGGCCGCCGTCGGGCCGGTCCTGGCCACGCTACCCGCCCTGGGCCGGCGGGTGCCGGAGGACGTCTCGGTGGTGGCGGTCTGCCCGGACCAGTTCGCGGAGCGGGCCAGCCCGGCACTGACCTCGGTTCCGGTGCCGGCGGAGGAGACCGGCCGGGAGGCGGTGTCGCTGCTGATGCGCAAGCTCACCGGCGAGCCCGTGCCGGACGCCACCCTGCTGGAGCCCCGGCTGACCGTACGCGGCAGCACCGGATCCGCCCCGTCACCGGGGTGACCGGGCGGGCCGGCTGCTCCGCTCAGTGCCGGCGCCGGCCGTAGGTTCCCGCCACGACGGCGACGCCGACCGCGGCGAAGGCGACTTGGAGGGCGAGTTCGATCCAGTCGATCCCACGGGTGTCGTCGACACCGAGAGCCCCGGCGACGAGCGTGCCGAGGACGGCGGCGATCACACCGATGAGCAGGGTGAGCCAGATCGGGATCGACTGCCGGCCCGGCACGACCAGCCGGCCGAGCGCACCGATGATCAGGCCGATGATCAGGGCAGTGAAAAAGCCGGTCACTTCCACGGGATACCTCCCCTTCCGGGTCTGTCGTCAACGTACCCATCCCCACCGCTCCGGGCTGCGCAAACGCGGATCGCGACCGGCGGTGCGCTTCGTCATGGAACCGTCACACGTCCGCGTGCCGGCCGTGCTCGCGGTCACCGGGTGATCGTCGGAGAGTTTCACGTAGATAAACAGTCACGAAGACTATCGACATAGATGGGCGTGAGGATATAGCGTGCCGATCAACCTGGTCGTCGACCTGGTACACCCCCTGGACCCTCGTTCCCAAGGAGCGCCGTGGCCACCTCACGATCCATCCGACTGCGGCGCCGAGGTCTGCTCGGCATCCCGGCCCTCGTGGTCGCCGCATCCGCCGCCGTCGCCGCCGCACCCGCCTCCGCCAGCGCCGCACCGACCCGCGCCACCAAGCGCGTGGAGTGCCTGGCCGACCTGCTCGAGGAGGCCTGATGGCCACCATTCCCTGGCTCGTGGACGTGCTGCGTTCCGCCGGTGTGCAGGTGGTGGTGCACGGCGACTGGCTGAACCGGATGCGGCCCGGTAGCTTCAACCCGATCGGCGTGCTCTGGCACCACACCGCCGCCACCTCCAGCGCCACCAACCCGCACCCGGCGCTGAACGTCTGCATCAACGGCCGCTCCGACCTGCCCGGCCCGCTCTGCCAGGCGCTGGTCGACTACCACGGCGTCTTCCACGTCATCTCCGCCGGCCGTTGCAACCACGCGGGCACCGCCCGGGCCAGCGGGCCGATCCCCGCCGGGGACGGCAACACGATGCTGATCGGGTGGGAGATCGACTACAACGGCGTGAGCCAGGAGATGACGGCGGCGCAGTACAACGCCTCGATCGCCGCGACCGCCGCCGTCCTCAAGCGCCTGGGCAGGGATTCCAGCTACGCCCGGGGGCACCGGGAGACGAGCACGAGCGGCAAGATCGACCCGTCCTTCATCGACCTGAACGTCATGCGGGCCGACGTGGCCGCCAAGATGGGCGGTGGCACTCCCCCCGCCTGGAGCACCATCGTCGACAACACCACCGCCGGCCGGTTCACCGCCAGCGCCAACTGGGGCGTCTCGACGTACTCCGGCCAGCGGTACGGTGCCGACTACCGGTACGCCAACCCGGTCCTGGCCAGCGACGTCGCCTGGTACAAGGTCAATATCCCGGCGACCGCGAACTACCGGGTGGACGCCTGGTGGCCGGGCGTCTCCGGCTACAACAGCGCCACGCCGTACATCGTCTCGACGACGACCGGCAACAAGACGATCGTCGTCGACCAGCGCACGGGTGGCACCTGGCGCAGCCTCGGCACGTTCACCCTGCCGGCCGGCGACGCGAACCGCGTCGGGGTCAGCCGGTGGACCACCGCCAGCGGCCTGGTCATCGCCGACGCCATCCGGGTCACCCGGGTCTGACGCCGGTCCGGGGCGCCGCATCCGGGGTCACCCGGGTACGACGCCGCACCGGGGCGCCGCATCCGGGGTCACCCGGGTACGACGCCGCACCGGGGCGCCGCATCCGTTCGGGTCGGGTGCGGCGCCCCGGCGGCTCATCCGGCCGGGGCGGAGCGGGGCACCAGGTCCGGCAGCGGCGGCGGTGACCACGACGGCACGAGAGGCCCCCGGGTGGGCCGGAGCGGGAACCCCGGCACGGGGTCGAGGCCCGGCAGGGGCCCCTGGTCCAGCGGATCCGGCAGCGCCGTCCGGGTGGGGATGATCCCCGGCCGGTACGGTGCTTCCGGCTCGTCACCGAGCCAGTAAGCGAACCCCAGCAGTGCCAGCACCAGCAGCACGGCCAGCGACACGTGGGCGACGTCCTGGTGTCGGCGTCGGATGGTCTCGTCCAGGGCGGGCGTGATGGTCAGGATCCGGGCGGCTCCGGCCGGCTCGGCACCCACGTGGTCGTCGGGGTCGGCCCCCAGCGCGGTCAGCCGCGCCAGCAGTCGGGGCACCCCGTCCGGTTCGTCGAGGGCCGCCGTGACCCAGACCGTGAGGTCGTCGTGGTCGACCCCCGGACCGGTGAACCGACCGCAACCCGTCCAGCGCACCGTCACCCGGGCCCGGCCGGCCCGGAGCAGACAGAGCCCCACCAGCGCGGACATCCCCTCGACCAACCGTCGGCGGCCCACCTGCGGATCCGGGCCGAGGGATCGGGCGATCCGGTCCGCCCGGCCGGAGCCGACCCGGCGGAGCGCCTCCGCGACGGTCGAGCCTCCCGGGTCGGGGCCGAGCACGGAGGTCACCGCCTCCACGGCCACACCGGCGCGGTACGCGGCGAGCGTGTCGAGCCACTCCCGCCACGGCCGCCTCCGCCCCGCGTACCTCGTCGCCCGGCGCAGCGGGCCGGGCGCGAGCGTGGCGGCGACCTCCGGCACGGGCGGCAGCTGCCGAGGGTCGTCGCGGAGCCCCGTCAACCGGTCGAGACGACGCCGCATGGCGGGGTGGAACCCGTCGGCCGGCAGCCGCTCGGCGGCCCCGCGCAGCACCGCCAGCTCGGGTTGGTACTCCGGGTCCGCCAACAGGTGGGCGAACGCCCGGCACGGGTCGTCGGGGACCGTACCGGTGGCGCGACGCACCGGTTCGACGAGGTCCTCCTCGAACCGGGCCCACGCGGCGGCGACCGCCGGCACGGACCGCAGCCCGTCGGCCAACGCGCCGGCCCCGGCGACCTCGGCGGCGATCCGGTCGGCCTCCAACTCCTGTCGCCGTCGGACGGGCCGCACCAGCCGGTAGGTCAGCGCCGCGCAGACGGTGACGGTCAGCAGGAGGAGCCCGGCGTAGAGACGCACCAGTTGGTTGGCGACCATCGCCTCGCGGATGCGCTGCCGGGCCATGACCATGCCGGCGTACGCGCGGTGGGCGGGCTCGGTGAACCGCGCGTGCCGGCGCGCGTAGTGGCCCAGCTCGTGGGCGAGTACCGCCCGCAACTCGTCCGGACGGAGGCCGACCAGGAGCGGTACGCCGACGTAGAGCCTCCGTCGGCCGGTCGGGGCGAACAGCCAGGCGTCGTCGGTGACCGCCGCGTTGGCCTCGCCGGTGAGGCGGATCTCCAGCGGCGGGTCGGTGCCGACCTGCTCCGCCAACGTCTCCACCAGCTCCCACAACGCCGCTCCCTGGCTGCGGGTCAGCAGCACGGAGTCCGGGCGGGGACCGGCCGGTCGGCTGGCCCGGACCAGCTCCCGCACGGTCAGCGCCAGCGGGACGAAGGTCGCCGAGGCCACCAGCAACGGCGTGGTGTTGAACTGCGGGCTGGCCTCCCGACTGCCGACCACCCAGACCCCGGCGACCGCGAACCCGATCCAGAGCAGCACCAGCAGAGCGGTGAGCAGGTGGACGCCGGCCAGCAGGGTCAGCGCGAGCAGGGCCCGCAGCGAGGCGGTCACCGGTGCTCGTCCCGTTGCCGGTCCAGTGCCGCCCGCAGCCGGCGCGCCGACGCCGGGTCGGCGTCGAAACCCCGGACCAGCCACCGTTCGGTCCGGCGCAGCGCCGCCCCCAGCGCGTCCTCGCCGTACCCCGGCATGCCGTCCGGACCGGACCGGGTGAGCACGCCGGCGACCAGCGGATCGCCGGCCCGGTGCGGTCCGGAGGTGAGACCGAGCAGGACGGCGAGCCGCTCCCGGGCCTTGGCGAGGTTGGCGCCGACCGCCCCGACGCTGATTCCCACCTCGTCGGCGACCTGCCGGTAGGTCATGCCCTCCAGACAGATCATGATCAGGACCTGACGCTGCCGGGGCGGCAGCAGCCCGACGCTGCGCAGCACGGCCACGGCGGCGACCTCCTCGTCCGGGGTGGACGTGGCGGAGACCGGCACCTCCAGCTCCGTGCGCCGCCACCGCGACCACCAGCGTCCGGCCTCCCGGGCGAAGCGCCGCCTCACCGTCGTCTCCACCCAGGCCCGTGGCTCGCGCAGCTCCGACCAGTGCAGGTACGCCGCCAGGTAGGCCTCCTGCACCGCGTCCTCGGCGTCCGGCCGGCGACCGCAGTACATGACCGCCCGGGCGAGCATCGCCGACCGGGTCCGGGCGACGAAGTCGTCGAAGTCGGCGTACTCATGCACCGTCGTCCTCCCACGCACCGGTCCGCTCCGCGCCGGAACGGACCCTCCCAGCATCGCCGACCGCACCGGGCCGGATTGTCGTCTCCTCGACAGCGGCCACCCGGTGACGGCCGGACCACCAGTCCACCGTCTCCGTCACCAGCCTGGTGACGGCCAGGGCCAGTCCCACCGCGCCGGTGGCCACCTCCAGCACGACCGTCGTCCTGTCCATCGGTCACCTCGCTCTCCCGATCGACCGGGCGCGATCGCGCCGGTCATCAGGTAGAGCCCGCCGGGCGCCGGTTTCTTCACCGCCCACCGTCGACTTCTCGCTGCGTCACCGTCGGCCGGGCGGCGGTCGCACCGAGGCTGGTTGGCGGGACGGCGACGTGCGCTTCTATGCTCCGGCGCATGGCGAGGTACTTCGACGTGCACCCGGACAACCCGCAACCCCGCAGCATCGGCCAGGTGGTCGGGATCGTCCGCGACGGGGGGCTGATCGCCTATCCGACCGACTCGTGCTTCGCGCTCGGCTGCCAACTCGGCAACAAGGCCGGCATCGACCGGATCCGCCAGATCCGCCACCTCGACGACGACCACCACTTCACCCTGGTCTGCCGGGACTTCGCCCAACTCGGCCAGCTCGTGCAGATCAACAACGCGCTGTTCCGGTCGATCAAGGCCGCGACGCCGGGCAGCTACACGTTCATCCTCCCGGCGACCCGGGAGGTGCCGCGCCGGCTGCTGCACCCGAAGCGCAAGACCGTCGGGGTTCGCATCCCCCGGCACACCGTGGCGCAGGCTCTGCTCACCGAACTGGGTGAGCCGCTGGTCTCCAGCACCCTGCTGCTGCCCGGCGAGGACGAGCCGATGACCCAGGGCTGGACGATCAAGGAGACGCTCGACCACGCCGTCGACGCGGTGGTCGACTCCGGTGAGTGCGGCACCGAGCCGACCACGGTGATCGACTTCTCGGAGGGCACGGCCGAGATCGTCCGCCGGGGGGCCGGGGACCCGACCCGCTTCGAGTGAGACGACGAACCGGTGCCCGGCGTACGGCCGGGCACCGGTCGCGGGTCGCCCGCCCTGGGCGGAACGGGCAACGGGTCGCCGTGGGCTGCGGCGGTCGGGGCGGGCCCGTCGAGCGCCCGCCCCGACCGGGCCGTCAGGGGACGATGTCGGCCCCGGCGACCCCGGCGCCCGCCGACGGCGGCGTGGCCGAGGCGGAACCCGCCGAGTAGCTGTACGGCGGTGCCGCGACGTTGTTGGTGATCCGCAGCCAGTCGTCCATGTCCTTGCCGGAGTCGTTGGCGCGGGTGATCGTGGCCGGGTCATAGAAGTTGCTGGCACGCCAGGTCAGCCCGGCGTTGCCGAAGTCCTCGGTGATGGTCTTCGCGCTCTTGACGTAGTTGCTCTCGGCGAAGATGCTGCCCTGCACGCCGAGGCCGATGAAGTAGTCGTCGACCTGCACGAAGTTGCCGAACAGGTGCGCGTAGCCGAACCGGACCCGGGGGTGCCGGGTGGTGGAACCGTCGAACCAGTTGTGGTGGTAGGTCACCCGCAGGTAGCCGGTGTCCTGCGCACCGTTGCTGTCGCTGTGCCCGAGCAGCATCGACTTGTCCGTGCCGACGTACCGGTTGTAGGAGACGCTGACCAGGTCCGACCCGCGCTTGACGTCCACCGAGCCGTCGGCGCCGGGGTGGAAGGTGTTGTGGTCGATCCAGACGTGGTGCGAGTAGCACTGCACGTTCACCGAGTCGTCGGGGGCGTTGCGGAAGCTCAGGTTCCGGATGATCACGTTCTGGACGGGGGTGAACTGGGTGCGTTCGGCCGGGTCGCAGATGTCGCCGCCCCAGGCCACCTCGTCCGGGCCCCAACCGTTGACGTCGAGGCCGAAGCCGCTGATCGTCGCGGTGGAACCGACCCCGATGATGGTCTTGTTCGAGCCGACGTCCAGCATGTCCGCGCCGGTGCCGGTGATGGTGCCGGAGACCCGCACGATCCGGGGGACGTCGTCGGCGACCGCCGCCGCGAGCTGGGCGTAGGTGCTCACCGTCACCGTCGGGCCGCCCGCGCCGCCGTTGGTGCCGGTCCGGCCGTGGCCGCTCATCGTGGCGAAGCCCTGGAGGCCGGTGGCGTTGCCCGGCGGGGTGGTCGGCGGCGGTGTCGTGGCCGGCGGGGTGGTCGGCGGCACCGTGGTGGGTGGCGTCGTGGTGGGCGGGGCGGTGGTGGGCGGCGGGGTGGTCGGGGTGCTGCCGCCGGTGGTCACCACCACGTCGTCGAAGGAGGCCGACGCGTACGAGGTCTGTAGGCCGATCCGCCCGGAGGCCGGGCCGGACGCCGACCGCGACGCGAACGCCGTGCCGTCGATCGACGCGCTCACCACGGAACCGCTGGTGGTGAGCGCGAGTTGGTACCAGGTGCCGTTGGCCACCGATCGGCTGGAGCTGCCGAGCACGCTCACCGAACCGCCGTTGACCGCCTGGAGTTCGGCCCGGCCGGGCAGCAGGGCGAGCCGGTAGAAGGTGGTGGAGCCGGAGGCGCGGGCGAGCAGGCCGACGAAGCCGTCAGACCCGAGGCTGACCGGCTTGACCCGGGCCTGGACGGTGTAGTCGGTGAGGGTGGTCGAGGCGTTGAACAACCGCGCGTTCTCGCTGCCGGCGTTGGACTGCCGGGCGACCTGCGAGCCGTCGGCCTGCACTGCCCAACTGCCGCCCGACTTGGACCAGGAGGTGAGGCCGCCGCTCTCGAAGTCGGCGGAGAAGACCGTGGCGGCGGAGGCGGTCGGGGCGAGGGCGAACCCGGCCGCAGTGAGGACGGCCACCCCGCCGCCGAGCGCGGCCCACCGTCCCCGGCGGGTGGAACGGGACCTGACCGGTGTATCCAAGGCGACCTCCCCGAAGACGGCACGACCCTCCGGCGGCGACTGGGTGGACTCCGGAAGGGAAAGCGCTTTCCTGTTGGCAGGAACGTAACGGCTGGTTCACCGGTCTGTCAACGAGAGATGTCGATTCGATCCGGTTGGGCCCCCACCGGCTCCGGCCCGGCCCGGGTAGCTGCGTGATCCAGAGTTTCGGCCACTCACCGGCGCGATCCAGGTCAGGTCAATGCCTGCCACGCACCTGCCGATGTCGATGCCACCCATCGCGCGGTCAGGTGACCGCACTGCGCGCCCACTGCCCGACCCACCCCCCTTTCGGTGCACAGACAGCAGCAGTCCACCTGTGATATACATGGATCAACGTCATTGCAATACGAAAAAGGAGTTGGATAAAGAGTGAAAATCGCTCGCCGATCCGCTGCGCGCACGCTTGTCGCTGCGGCCGTGGTGGCTGGTCTGACCGCGTTCACGTCGCCCGCTCTGGCGGCACCTTCCCCGTCAGTCAATGCTCCGCCGGAAGCTGTTGCCGCGGCCGCCGCAACGCCCAAGTTCGAGATCTTCTACTCGCCAGGCTGCGCAAACGCATCGCGCATCTACAGTGGCCAGAACTTCGGCGAGTGGTGGGTCAACGACACCTTCAATCGGAACGCGTGGGGATCAGCGGGGTACGGACAGAAGATTCGGAACAATGCCGCTTCTGTGCGCATCACCAACGCAACCCTCTACATCGCCACTTCAGCAGACATGGAAGTCGGCACCGTTTCCTTCTACAAGGGAGCTGCCAGCGGCTGCTACAACCTCGAACCGTACGGCGTGCGGAACCAGAATGTCTGGTGGGCGACTATGTACTACGTCCCCTGATAGCGCTTTGTCAGGTCCGGCGTGTGTTGCGGTGTAGCGGTTCCACGGGTTGATGGCAGGTGGTGCAGGCGCCGGTCCAGGGTCGGCCGTTCGGCTGCACGCCCGCTTCGTGGGCGAGGGCGTCGCCCTTGACCTGCATGACGTGGCCGACTGCACGTTCGTCCGAGGCGCTGCGGAACTGGCTGTCGTCCCCGTAGCCGGCATCGGCTGCCAGCAGCGGCCGAGCCCAGCTCGTACTCGACAAGTTCGTCGAGCACCTCCACCGCCAGCGCCCACTTCGGCCGATGACGCTCCCCGTCAGGGATACCGCAGCGGGCCGGGCAACGGCCACCCGGGACGGGCGAGGGTGCCGGAGTCCTGCCTGGCCGCACCCGGCGAGCCCCTGCCGTCGATCCCGAACACCGCACGACACGCCGACCTGACAGAGCGCTGCTAGGCGGAACCGGGGTCGGACTGGAGCCGGGCCAGGGTGTGCACCTGGTCCCGGGTGTCCCGGTAGAGCGACGTGTACTGGCCGAAGAGAAGGTCGTAGGTGTCCCGCACCGTCGGGTCCGGCTCGACCGTGACACCGGGCACCGTCCAGTCCGTCCCCGCCGGCACGAGGCCCACGCCGACACCCGCCAGGAGCGCGTCGCCGTAGCTGGCCCCGATGGTCACCTTCGGCACCTCCTGTACCCGGCCGGTGACGTCGCTGACGACCTGGGTCCAGAGCCCGCCCTGCGTCCCACCGCCCACGGCGACCAGCCGGCGCACCGGGTTCGCCTCGGTGTCGAGCAGCTCCAGGATCTGCCGGATACCGAAGGCGATGCCCTCGTACACCGCCCGGAACAGGTGTCCGCGCCCGTGCCGCAGGGTGAGCCCGGCGACCACGCCCCGCGCGTGCGGGTCGAAGATCGGGGTCCGCTCCCCCGCGAAGTACGGCAGCAGCAGCAACCCGTCGGCACCGGCCGGCACCCGTGCCGCCTCCGCCACCAGGGTCTCGAACGGCACGTCGCCCACCAGTTCCTGGACCCAGCCGGTGAGGCTGCCCGAGGTGGCCATCCCGGCCGCCAGGCAGTACGCCTCCGGACCCACCCCGGCGGTGTTCCACAACTGCGGGTGCCGGGCCAGGTCACGCAGCACCTGCACGAAGAACATCGTCGAGCCGTACATGAGCATCAGGTCGCCGGGGCGGCGCACCCCGACGCTGACCGACTCGGCCCAGGCGTCCACCGTGCCGGCGCAGACCGGGGTGCCCACCGGCAGGCCGGTCGCCTCGGCCGCCGCCGGCGTGACCGTGCCGACCACCTCGGCCGACCAGGCCAGGCGGGGCGCGGGCAGGTCGCCCATGATGTCGTCGTACCAGGGCTGGTGCCACCGCCGGGCCTCGATGTCGTACAGCGGCACCGACTGGCTGGCGGTGTGGTGGTCGAGGACGTACTCGCCGGTCAGCTTCCGGACCACGTACGAGCTGGAGTTGTACCAGCGGGCGGCGCGCGCCCAGACCTCCGGCTCCCGGCGGCGCACCCAGAGCGCCTTCGGCCCGACCGCCTGGGTGGTGATCGGGGTGGCGCTGCGGTCCAGCACCGTCTCCGCGCCGTACCGCTGGGTCAGCTCGTCGATCTCGGCGGTGGCCCGCATGTCGACGCCGTAGAGGATGGCCGGCCGGACCGGCACGTCGTCGGCGTCGCAGAGCACCAGGCAGGGGCCGACGCCGCTGACACAGACCCCGGCGATCGGCGCCCCGCCGGCCGCCTCGGTCAGCTCCCGGGCGATGGCGACCACGTCGCCCCACCAGACCGCCTCGGCGTCGGCCTCGGCCCAGCCGGGACGGGGCATGGACATCGACCGGGGCCGGGGGCGGACGGCGGTGGCCACCACCCGGCCGCCGGGGTCGGTGAGCACACCCTTGCTGCTGCCGGTGCCCAGGTCGATGCCGAGCAGGAGCGGTCCCATCAGATCCGCACGTCCCCGCAGAGGTGGACGACCACGCCGAGGGACTCGAACATGGCCGCCTTGGCCTGCAACGCCCTGTCGGCCGTGTCGGCGTCCGGGGCGTACGCGACGTTGAGGTGGTTGGCCTTGTGCCGGGCCATGAGCTGGTCCCGGTCGACGCCGTGCAGGACGGCGTGCATGATCGGCCACTCCGGGTTGGTGGCGTCCAGCCGACGGCGGGTCTCCTCCTCGGGCAGTTCGACGGCGGTGCCGCGACCGAGGTCGACGTGCAGGACGCCGTCCATGATGAACACCCGGGACCAGACGATCTCGCCCGGCTTGGAGACGCCGCTGAGCGTGCCGCCACCGAGCGGAAAGAACATCGGCGGCTGCCGCATGCTGTAGCTCTTGTCGTACCCGCCGTGGTGCGAGGCCGGCACCGAGCCGGAGATCTCCATGACCCAGACGAAGCGGCCGTCGTACTCCTCGCCCCACCGGATGTCGTGCAGGGTGGTGGCCGGGTCGAAGCCCATCGCCGTCCAGATCCGGTTGGTGACCAGCGAGTCCACCGCGACGCCCTCGTCCACCTCGTTGAAGTGCGGCAACGGCTGACCCGCGTAGAGCTCCCGGGCGCCGTCGCGGCTGCGCACCGGCGGACGCTCGGCGTTGTTGAGCAGGCCCTCGGCCAGGTCGCTGGCCGGGACGGTGTCCTTCAGGCCCTGCTGGTACTGGATACCCACCGCGTCCAGGCCGAAGTCGTCGGCGATGCGCAGCGCCGCGACGTACATCCGGAACTGGCTGAGTAGCTGGGCGTCGGTCAGTTCGGTGGCCTCGTCGGTGCCGGTGTGGAAGGTCATCCCGGCGGCGTCGAGCCACTCCCGGACGGCCTGGGCCTCCTCCTCCGGCACCCGGTTCATCTCGGCGACCAGCGCGCTCTGCGAGAGCCGCTCCTTGTAGATCCCGAGCGGGTTGAGCAGCTCGTCGTCGATGATGGCGTTGTACATGCCCATGCAGCCCTCGTCGAAGACGCCGATGATCGCCTTCTCCCGCTGGAGCTGGGCGGCGAGGGCCCGGCCGAGCGCCACCTCCTCGGTGTCCGGCAGGGCGGGCAGGTCACGGACGTGGCTCTGGTCGTGGGTCAGCGTGCCGGTCTCCAACCAGGTCCGCAGCCCGGCCCTCGCCCAGTCGTCGGTGAAGTCCTCGCTCCACAGGATGGAGTGGGCCACGCCGGCCTTGGTCAGGCTGGCGGTCAGCCCGAGCAGGCCGACCAGGCCGGGGAACTCGCCGCTCCAGTTGGCGACCACCAGGATCGGCCCCCGGTGGGTGCGCAGTCCGGCGAGCACGTGGTGGCTGTACTGCCAGACCGCCTCGGCGACGATCACCGGGGCGTCCGGCGGGATGGTCTTGAAGACCTCGATGCCCTGGCGCTGACTGGCGATGAAGCCGTGACCCTGTTCGGCGTCGACCGGGTGGGCGCGGCGGATCCGCCGGCCCAGGGCGGTGACCGCCCGATCCAGGTCGGCCTCGAACGCCTCCTGCGTGGGCCAGCAGGTCTGGTTGGCGCTCAGCCGCAGGTCGCCGCTGGCGACGGTGTAGACGACGCCGGGTTCGGCGGGGGCCTCATCGGCCAGGACGGGGAAGGCGTAGCTGCTGCTCATGGCGGGCTCCCGAGGCTTCGGAACGGACAGGTGGGTGGTCAGAGGAGGTCGGCGACGTCGGCTTCGAGCACGCGGCGGTCCTCCGGCGAGATCGGGTCGAGCGGAGCACGCAGGCCGCTGGCGGGCACGCCCCGCAGTTCGAGCACCGCCTTGAGGTGGGCGAGGTTGCCCTGCCGGGTCACGGCGACGGCCCGGTGGGCGCGCTCGCGGGCCACGGTGAGAGCGTCGGCGTCGCCGGTGCGCAGCGCGTCGCGGACCTCCAGGAAGGGCTTCGGCAGGGCGGAGCTGACCCCGGAGACCACCCCGGCCCCGCCGACGGCGACGACCTCGGCGAACTCGGCGTCCGCGCCGGAGTAGACCGGCAGGCCGGTGCCGTCGAGCGCGGCGACGTACTCGCCGACCAGCGCGGTGCTCTCGCCGCTGATCTTCACTCCGGCGAGGCCGGTCGCGGCGAGCCGGGCGAGCAGCGCCGGGGGCACCGGCACGGTGGTCCGGGCGGCGAAGAGGTACCCGTAGACGGACGCCCCGGCCGCCGCCGCGACCACGTCCTCGTAGTACGCGACCAGCGCCGGCTCGCTCGCCGGGTAGTAGTACGGGGTGAGCACGGCCACCTGACGGGCACCCAGGTCGACGGCGGCCCGGGTGAGCCGGACGGCCTGGTGGGTCGAGGCCGCCCCGACGTGCCAGTACGTCCGCTCCACCCCGAACGCGTCGGCGGCCACCGCGCAGACGGCGAGCCGCTCGTCGTCGGTGAGCGTGGTGAACTCGCCGGTGGTGCCGGCGACGAAGACCCCGTCCAGGGGCGTCTCGGCCAACTGCGCGTACGCGGCCTTGGTGGCGCCGAGGTCGACCTCGCCGTGCGCGTCGAAGAGGGTGGGCAGGGCGCTGATCAGGTTGCTGGCGGGGTACGCCGTCATGGGTCGGCTCCGGGGATCAGGGGTGGAGCAGGGCGAGGACGATGCCGCGCCGCTGCCAGGTGTAGGTGACTGCGAGCCCGTCGGGGCTGCGGACCAGACAGGGGTAGGAGAACTCGTTCGCGCCGGTGGTGAGTACGCCCGAGTCGGCCGGCCGGTAGCCCTCCCGGTCGGCGGCGCCGGTGGACTCCTCGAGGGTCAGCCAGGGCCGCCAGGTGTCACCGTCGTCGGTGGAGACCGAGACGACCAGCGGGGCCCGGGAGGCCCAGTCGCCGGTGGTCGGGTTGTGCGCGAGGTGGACCGTCCGGCCGTCGGCGCAGGCGCTGACCCCGGAGTTGTTGTTCGGCACCGCGCTGGGCACCCCCGGTGACCAGGTCTCGCCCTCGTCGGTGCTGGTCGAGGCGACCAGCCGGCCGGAGGTGCTGCGGGCCAGCAGGCGCAGATCGCCGCCCGGAGTCGCCCAGAGGGTCGGCTGGATGATGCCGGCACCGGGGAACGTGTCGTGGTCGATCGGCACGTCCGGGGTGCGCCGCCAGGTCAGGCCGTCGTCGTCGCTGATGTCGACGAAGGCGTCCCAGCGGGGTCGCTCCCCCCACGTCTCGGTGGAGGCACCGGCGAGCAGCCGCCCGGAGGGCAGCCGCAGTGGCGGGACGCGGACCGGTCCGCGTCCCCCCTCGCCGCCGTCGACCAGCGGACGCGGGGTCGACCAGGTGCGGCCCCCGTCGCCGGAGCGGACCAGCCAGGTCCGCCAGGCGCCGATGGTCGCCCCGACCTTGAAGTACAGCAGCAGGTCGCCGTCGACCCGCCGGTGCAGCACCGGGTTCCAGCAGGGGGCCAAATCGCCGCTGACCGCCACCGGGTCGGACCACTCCCCACCCGCCCCGGTGGCGAGGTGGATCCGGGAGTTGGCCGCTCCCTCGTGGTCGCCGGCGAACCACGCGACCACGAAGGAACCGTCCAGCGCACAGCCCGTGCTGCCGTGGCACTGCCCCGGCACGTCCCGGACGACGAAGTCCCGACGCATCAACCGTTCACCCCGGTCGGGGTCCGGTCGTCGGCCGGAGTGGGCTCCTCCGGCTCCTGCCGCCGGGTCTTCAGACGGGCCCGGATCCGGGGCACCGCGACCGCCAGGACGGCGGCGACGATGAGCACGACGGCGATCGGGCTGGTGTAGATGGTCTCCAGACCGCCGAGTTCCATCGACCGGCGGAAGTTCCGCTCGGCCAGCGGGCCGAGGATCAGCCCGAGCACCACCGGACCGGCCGGGAAGCCGAAGCGACGGAACAGCAGCCCGACGATGCCGAAGAGGATCATCAGACCGACGTCGAAGACGCTGTTGTTGACCGCGTACGTGCCGACGACGCAGAAGGTCAGGATGACCACCCAGAGGAACCGGTTGGGCAGCTCCAGCAGCTTGGCCACGCCCCGCATGCGCAGCAGGCTGAGCCCCAGGGTCAGCACGGTCGCGAAGAGCATGATGCCGGCGATCGAGTAGACCAGGTCAGGCTGCTGCGAGAAGAGCGTCGGGCCGGGCTGGATGCCCCAGATGATCATCGAACCGAGCATCACGGCCATCACCGAGTCGCCGGGCACGCCCAGGGCGAGCGTGGTGAGCACCGACCCACCCACTCCGGCGTTGGACGACGAGTCGGCGGCGGTCAGCCCCTCCAGGGAGCCCTTGCCGAACTTCTCCGGCTGCTTGGAGACCTTCTTCGCCTGGTTCCAGGCGACGATGCCACCGATGTCACCGCCGGCGGCGGGAAGCACACCCACCACGGTGCCGACGGTGGAACCCACCGCGACCGGCTTGACCATGCCGCGCAGCTCGGACCGGTTGGGCCACCAGCGGCCGAAGGTCTCCACCGCCCGCCCCCGGGCGTGCGCGCGTGCGAGCATCTGCCCGAAGACCTCGGCGATGCCGAAGAGACCGATGATCACGGCGATGAACGGGATGCCCTCGACAAGCTGCGGGATGCCGAAGGTGAACCGGTCCGAGCCGTCCAGCGGGTCCCGGCCGATGGTGCCGAGGGCGAGGCCGAAGAGGCCGGCGATCAGTCCTTTGACGATCTTGCCGCCGGACACCTCGATCATCATGGTCAGACCGAAGACCACCAGGGCGAACATCTCCGGCGAGCCGAACTCCACCGCGAGGCCGCTCAGCGGCACGGCGGCGAACATCAGCACCGCGATGCCGACGAACCCGCCGATCGCCGACGCGTACGCCGAGGCGGTGAGCGCGATGCCGGCCTTGCCCTGCCGGGCCAGCGCGTACCCGTCGAAGGTGGTCGCGATGGAGGCGGGGGTGCCGGGGGTGTTGATCAGGATCGCCGGCACCCGGTCGCCGAACTGCGCCGCGATCAGGATGGTCAGCAGCACGGCCAGGCCGGGCACCGGGTCCATGGTGAGGGTGAAGGCGCTGGCCAGGGCGACCGCCATGGTGGCGGTGATGCCGGGGAACGCCCCGACGAGCATGCCGATGGCCGCGCCGATCACGACGCAGAATGCGATCTCGAGAGTGAACAGGGCACCGAAGCCCTCGACCATGGCGTTCATACCGGCACCTTCAACAGGAGCGCGAACAGGGCGTAGAGCACCACCGTCATGCCGGCCGGGAAGAGGACGAGGTCCTTGACGCCCCGGCCGCCCGCGATCAGGGTCAGCGCGGCGACGAAGACCGTCGCGGAGACCAGGAAGTGGACGTAGTACCAGAGGATGCCGAAGACGACGGTGGCCAGGACGAACCCGGCGACCCGCAGGACCCCGGTCCGGGTGGCCGGCTCCTGCGCGTCCTCGTCCTCGCGGGGAGTACGCACGAAGGCGCTGACGATCTGGACGACCGAGAGGCCCATGATGCCGTAGGCCAGCATCTCGGGCCAGATCCGCGGACTGACCGCCATGGCCCGCGTCGGCAGCTCGATCGAGCGGGCCAGGATGAGGAGGACGACGCCCAGCAGCAGGAAGATCCCGCCCAGCGCTGCCTCGCGCAACGGCGAGGCAGCGCTGCGGTCACCCGCGACGGGGGCCGGTTGGTCGGCGGTCATGACTAGTAGATCTCACCGAATCGGTCGAACTCGGACTGGGCGAAGGTGGTGGCCTCGTCGGGCGAGGTGGCCATCGGGGTGTTGCCGGCCTTGGTCATGACGTCCTTGAAGGTGGTCGACGAGGCGGCCTTCTGCACGGCGGCGGCGAGCTTCTCCTTGACCTCGGCCGGCAGGCCGGCCGGGGCTCCGATCAGGCCCCAGCCACCGATGACGATGTCCTGGCCGAGTTCCTTGGCGGTCGGGGTGTCGGGCAGCGCGGCGACCCGCTCGGGGGCGAGCACCGCGAGGACCCGCATCCGGCCGTCCTTGGCGGCGGTGGCGGACTCGCTGACCCCGGCCATGACCGCCTGGACCTCGCCGGAGACACCGGCCGCGACGGCCGGGGCGCCGCCGTCGTACGGGACGGGCTTGAAGGTCACGCCGGCCGCGTCGCCGAGAGCGAGGGTGGCGGCCTCCCAGATCGCGCCCGCGCCGGAGTTGGCGACGGTGATGCTGCCCGGCTTGGCCTTCGCGGCGGCGAGGAACTGGTCGAGCGTCTGGTGCGGGCTGTTCGCCGGCACCGACAGCGTCGCCGGGGCGTTCATCACCTGGCCGAGGATGGTGTACTGGTCGGGCTTGATGTCCGCGCCCTGGTGGCCGAGCATCGCCACCTCGACCGGGACGAAGCCGATGGAGTACCCGTCGGCCGGACGGTCCTTGAGGTAGGTCAGACCCACCCGGCCACCGCCGCCGGTGCGGTTCTCCACGACGATGGACTGACCGAGGTCGGCCTCCAGCTCCTTGGCGAGGGTGCGGGCGGTGAGGTCGGAACCACCGCCCGCCCCCGCGTGGACCACCATGGTCAGGCTCTTCTCGGGGTAGTTCTCCGACGACGCCTCCTCGGTGCCGCCGCGGTTGGCACACGCGCTGAACGCGAGTGTGCCGACGACCGCCATGGTGGCGATCCGGAACATCCGTGACTTCATAGGTCTGATTTCCTCTGGGACGGGGGTGGGGAAACTGCGGCCTGGAGCCGCGCGCGGGTCTTCCGCAGGTGTCGATGCAGTTCGGTCTTGACGTCGGCGACCTTGCCGGCGGCGATGAGCGCCGCGAGGTCGTGGTGCTCCCTCGCCGACGGGGCGAGGTCGTCCATGCGCTTGCCGGAGGCGTGCAGCAGGCCCTCGATGGTGGGGCTGAACTGGTTCCAGAGGACGTCGAGCCGGGTCAGGCCGGCGGCCTCGAAGAAGGAACTGTGGAAGCGGATGTCGGCGGTGGTGAACGCGGTCGCGTCCCGGGCCTCCGCCGCCGCGTCCATCTCGACCAGGGCGGCGGCCAACCGGTCGGTGAGGTCGCCCCGGTTGGTGTCGATGGCGCGTTCGACGGCGAGCAGCTCGAAGGACTCCCGCAGGGCCATCAGCTCGTCGATGTCCGCCACGCTGAGTGAGCGCGTCACCACGTTACGGCCGGTCCCGGTGACCAGCCCCTCCGCGCGAAGGATCTTGATGGCGTCCCGGACCGGGCCACGGCTGACCTGGAACGACTCCGCCAGCTCCTCCTCCACGAGCCGGGTGCCGGCCGGGACGTCGCCCACGATGATGCGGCGACGCAGCTCGCTGGCGAGCTTCTCGCCGAGCGACTCCACCCGGATGGGCCTGACGTTCAACACCGGTAACCTCCTGGAAACTGTTGACAGTTAACACCGCGTTACCTGCACGGTCAACGGTTGACGAAGCGATTTTCGCTGGCCGGCCGCCTTCTGCCCGGGAGGCCACGCCGGCAGAGCGGGACGGACCGGACGACGACCCCCAGCCGGGACCGCACCGGCCGGCCCCGGCCCCACCCCGCAGGTGGGCGCGGACAGCGGAAGGGCCGACCCACCGGTGGTGGATCGGCCCTTCCGGGGTCGGCGGTCAGCTCGACCGTGCGGCCACCCGCATCCGCAGGCCGTACTTCGGCGCGAGGGTGACCAGCGGCTTCAGCGCCACCTTCTGGTCCGGTTCGAGGGTGAACCGGAACCGCTGGGCGAGGGTGGCCAGGATCAGCTTCGCCTCCATCTCGGCGAAGCCGGCCCCGACGCACATCCGTTCCCCGCCGCCGAACGGCATGAACGCGTACCGGGGGATCTGCGCCTCCCGCTCGGGGGCGAACCGCTCCGGGTCGAACCGGTCCGGGTCCGGGAAGTACCGCTCGAGGTGGTGCATCACGTACGGCATGATGAAGATCCCGCTGCCCCTGCGGATCCGGTAACCGCCCAGCTCGACGTCCTCCACCGGGGTGCGCTTGTTCAACGTCCAGGCGGGTGGGCAGAAGCGCAGCGCCTCCTTGAACACCATCCCGGTGTACCGCAGCCGGGGCAGGTCCTCCGCCGTCGGAGGCCGGTCCCCCAGCACCTCGTCCAACTCGGCGCCGAGCTTCTCGGCCACCTCCGGGTTCTGGGAGAGCAGGTACCACGCCCAGGTCAGCCCGTTGGCGGTGGTCTCCTGACCGGCGACGAAGATGGTCACGGTCTCGTCGCGGACCTGCTGGTCGGTCATGCCGCTGCCGTCGTCCTCGTCCTGGGCCGTCAGGAACATCGACAGCAGGTCACCCCGGTCCTCCCCGCCGCCGGCGCGTCGCTCGGCGATGATCCGCATGACCGCGTCGTCGAGCACTCGGCTGCCGCGCTTGAGGAGTTGGTGCAGCGGCAGCAGCAGCCACGGCGACACCAGCATGCCGAACTTGCTGATGTTGATGGCGACGTCCTGGAGGCCGGCGACCGCCCGCTGGACCTTCAGCGCCTCGTCGTCGGAGACCCCGCTGCCGAACATCGACCGGGACACCACGTTCAACGTCAGCTTCATCATCTCGTGGTGCATGTCGTGCACCTCGCCCGACCGCCAGCCCTCGATCTGGCGCAGCGTGCTGTCCACCGCGATCTCGCCGTACCCGGTCATCCGCCGGTGCCGGAACGCCGGCTGCACCAGCTTGCGCTGCCGGCGGTGGTGCGCGCCGTCGCTGGTGAGCAGTCCCCGGCCCATCCAGCGGCCCAGCGTCCGCAGGTCGTGCGGGTCCTTGGTGAACCTGTCCCGGCGCAGCACCAGCACGTCGTGGATGTGCTCCGGACTGCTCAGCAGGTAGTTGCGGGTCGGCCCGATCGTGAACGACGCGATGTCGCCGTGCGTCGCCGTCTCCGTCATGAACTCGACCATGCCCCGGCCGAGGCCGGGCAGGTTGCCGAGCACCGGGACGCCCTTGGGTCCCGGCGGGTGACGGTCAGCCATTGCTTGCCTCCCTCACAACCGCCGGCTCTGCGGTGGTCACCGGGGGGACGCCCCGGCGCAGCGTCACCCCGATCCAGACGAACCAGATCGGCGCGGCCAGGGCCCCGCCGAGGATCGCCGAGACCAGGACCATCGGGCCGATCCCGAAGGCCACCCCGAGCGCCGCCGTGCTGGTCAGCACGCCCAGCGCGATACCCACGTAGGTCAGCGGCCGGCGCAGCAGCCCGTACCGCAGCGCAAGGATGTTGACCACCAGGAAGAACGGGCCGAGCGCGCCGAACCGCAGCCAGGTCGCCGGGTCCAGCCGCAGCAGCAGGTCGGTGGTGACGATCGCCGTCCGCACCGTCTCGTCGCCGCCGGCGTAGTCGGCCGCCCAGAGCGGAGTCGCGGTGACCAGGCGGAACGTCTCGACCGCGGTCACCCCGAAGGAGAGGTACGCCAGGCCGGTGGTCCAGCGCACCCAGCCCTCGTGCTTGTCGCGGACCAGGTCGGCGATGGCCGGGATGGCCCCGAACGCGAAGATCGCGCCGAGGGCGTACCCCCAGTAGTACAGGATCCGGGGGGTGCCGTTCTCGGCCAACCCGGTCCAGAGCCGGTGCTTGTCGTCGTGGATGAGCTGTGTCGGGTCGAGCACGAAGAAGGTGGTGACCACGACGTAGGAGACACCCACCAGGATCGCGCAGGTGCCGCCGAGTCTGTTCAACCGGTTGTCGTGCATAGGGGACATCTCCTCGTGCCGCCGTCAGGCCGACGGGCGGCGTGGTTCGAGGGTCATCCTCAGCCCGTACCGGGGGCTGGTGGTGACCTGCATCTTGGGTTCGACCGGGTGCCCCGGCACCATGCGCAGCCGGTACCGCTGGGCGATGGTCGCCAGGGTGAGCTGCGCCTCCAGCTGGGCGAGCCGGTTGCCGATGCACAACCGGGGGCCGCCGCCGAAGGGGAAGTACGCGAACCGGGGCCGGTCGGCGGACCGCTCCGGGGTGAACCGGTCGGGGTCGAAGCGCTCGGGGTCCTCCCAGAAGTCGGGGTGCCGGTGGGTCAGGTACGGGCTGATGTAGATCAGCGAACCGGCCTTGACGTGGTACCCGCCGAGGGTGTCCACACCGGCCGCCCGCCGTTCCAGCCACGGCACCGGGTAGAGCCGCAGCGTCTCCTCCAGCACCCGGTTGGTGTACTCGAGCTGCGGCACGTCCGCCACGGTGGGCAGCCGGCCGCCGAGCACCCGGTCGAGTTCCTCGTGCAGCCGCGCCTCGATCTCCGGATTGCGGGACAGCTCATACCAGGCCCAGCTGAGCTGGTTGGAGGTCGTCTCGTAGCCGCCGAGCAGCAGGGTGGCGATCTCGTCGCGTACCTGCCGGTCCGACATGCCCTCGCCGGTCTCCTCGTCCCGCGCCTCCAGCAGCATCGTCAGCAGGTCGTACGGCTGCGTGTCCTGCTCGCGGCGCTCCCCCATGATCCGGTAGATGATGCCGTCCAGCTCGGCCATGGCCGTGGTGAACTCCCGGTTGCGCCGGGTGGGCACCCTCGGCGGCGGCGCGAAGGGCACCATCGTCCGGTAGAGGCAGTAGTTGATCACCGTGTCCAGGCTGCGGGCGATCGCCGCCACCTCGCCGTCCCCGCGCAGTCCCGTGCTGAACAGCGACTTCGTGGCCACGTTCATGGACAGGTTGACCATCTCCGCGGCGACGTCCAGGGACTCGCCGCGCTCCGCGTACGACTGCCAGCCGGCGATCCGGTCCACCACGTCGGCGACGATGAACTCGCCGAGCTTGAGGATCCGCTGCCGGTGGAAGGCCGGCTGCATCAACCGCCGCTGCCGCAGCCACGAGTCGCCGTCGTTGGTGAACAGCCCCGCACCGAAGGCGAGCTTCAGGGGCCGGTACTCGTGCGACTGCTTGTCGTAGTTCCTGCTGTTCACCTGCAACACGTGCCGCAGGTGGTCCGGATGGGTGACCAGGTGCACGGTGAACCCGGCGACGGTGAACCGCACGATGTCGCCGTACTCGGAGCTGACCTGGCCGAGGAAACCGATCAGGTCGCGCCGCAGGTCGAGCAGGCTGCCGAGCAGGAACGTGCCGCGCGGCCCGGGAGCCAGGCGCGGTGCGGGCGGGTTCGCGGTCACCACTGGAGGAGAACCGCCTCTTGCGAGAAGCCCGGCCCCATCCCGACGACCAGCCCGTAGGTGCCGGGCTCCAGGTCGTACGACGAGAAGGTCTCGTCCATCATGTAGAGCACGGTCGGCCCGGACACGTTGCCGACGGTGCGCAGGACGTGCTGGCTGAGCTTGAGGTTCTCGTCGGTCAGGCCGAACTCCTCCGCCGTCGCGGTCAGCACCTTCGGGCCGCCGGGGTGGATCAGCCAGTGCCCGATCTGGTCGACGGTGAGGTCGTGGTCGGCCAGCAGCGGGTCGAGCACCGGACGGAGACCGGTCTTCGCCAGGCCGGGCACGTCCACGCTCAACCGGTTGCGGAACCCGTTGTCCAGCACGTCCACCCCGGCGACGTGCAGGGTGTCCGGCAGGAAGCCGGAGCGGGTGTCCACCACCCGGGGCAGCCCCGGCTTCGCCAGCGGGTGCTCGTCGCCGACCATCAGGGTCGCCGCCACGCCGTCGCCGAACAGGGCGACCGTGACGATCTGCGACACCAGATCGGTGTAGAAGGAACTCTCGGTCAGGTCGCGGTCCAGCGCCTCCTGGAGGTAGCCCTGCACCCCGCCCTGCCAGAACGCGGTGCCGCCCAGCTCGCAGGTGAGCAGGATGACCGCCTCGGTGGGGTGGCCCTTGAGGTAGTCGGCCACCCGGCTCAGCCCGGCCACACCGGCCATGCAGCCCAGGCCGTTGATCGGCACCCGCTTCATGGTGGGCGCGAACTCGATCCGGTTGATCAGGATCGCGTCCACGGTGGGCACCGACACCACCGTGCTGAGCATGGAGGTGAACTGGTGGATCTCGGTCGAGGCGATGCCGGCGGTGGCCAACAGCTTGCGGACGGTCTTCTCGCAGAGGTCCGCGGCCTCCTCGACACAGCGGGCGGCGACGGTGCTGAACGGCGGCGGGTCGAAGAAGGTGTCCAGCGGCATCGCGAAGTAGCGACCGTCGATCTGGGTGTTCTGGAAGAGGCTGTCGATGATGTCCAGGTCGATGTCCAGCCCGATCGCCTGGCAGTACTTCCGCAGCGTGGTGGCGAGAGTCTGCTGGTCGTAGTAGTAGGTGGGCAGGCTGGTCTCGGTGGCGACGATGTACGGCACCGGTCCTCCTTCTAGGAAATGCGGTTGTCGGTGGGAACGGAGGCGTGCGGCGTGTCGCGCCGCGCCAGGTCGTGCGTGAGTCGTGCGGAGAGCGCGGCCAACACTCCGGCGCGCTCCCGCTGGACGAAGAAGTGGTCGCCGGGAAGCATCTCCAGGGCGAACCCGGCCGTGGTCTGGTCGCGCCAGGCGGCGAGCTGTTCCTCGGTGACCTTGTCGTCCCGCTCGCCGCCGAAGACGGTCAGCGGGACGTCCAGCGGCGGCTCGGTCTGGTGGATGCGGGTCTCCACCATGGCGAAGTCGGCGCGCAGCACCGGCAGGTACAACGCGATCGTCTCCGGGTCGCCCAGCATCTCCTCCGGGGTGCCGTCCATCGCCCGCAGCTTTTCGATCAGCCGGGCCTCCGGCAGCCGGTGCAGCGGCGGTTCCAGGTCGGGCAGGTGCGGGGCGCGGGCCGCCGAGACGTACAGGTGGGTCGGGGCGGGCAGCTCCCGCCGCCGCAGGTGCCGGGTCCACTCGTACGCGACCAGGCCGCCCATGCTGTGCCCGAACAGCGCGAACGGCCGGTCGAGGTACGGCCGCAGCACCGCGCCGAGCGTCTGGACCAGCTCGGACATCCGGGTGAACGCCGGTTCCCGGTGCCGCTGCTCCCGGCCGGGGAGCTGGATCGGGCACACGTCCACCCCATCGGGCAGCTCGCCGGGCCAGGTGCGGAACAGCGCCGCGTTGCCGCCCGCGTACGGCAGGCAGAACAGTCGCAGTCGGGCGTCCGGGTCCGGGAGGCCCCGGACCAGCCAGTCGGCGGGGTCGGCGCTGACCTCGACGGCCGGCCGGGCCGATCCGGTCGACCGGCGCGACACCACCGGTCGGGGCACCGGCGCCGACTGCGGGACAGCCGGGCCGGCGGCCGGATCCGGTGACCGGGCGACGGCCGGAGCCGGGCCGCCGGTGGCGGGAGCCGGGCCGGCAGTAGCCGGAGCCGGGCCGTCGACCTGGGCCAGGACGTGGCCGACGATCTGCTCGACGGTGATCCCGGAGAGGAACTCCTGGGCGGGGATCTGCGTGCCGTACATGACGCGGAGACGGTTGCGCAGCTCGAAGACCATCAACGAGTTGAGGCCGAGCCCCAGCAGGGGTTGGTCCACCTCGAGCTGCTGCGGCTGGAGTCCCAGCACCGCCGCGATCTGCTCCCGCAGGTAGCCGGTGAGGACCGTCTGTCGCCGGGCGGGAGCGACGGTCAGCAGCACGGCCCGGCTGGTCGGTGGCACCGTGGCGGCGTCGAGGTCGGTGGATTCCGGGCTCGTCCCCGCTCCACCCGTCGCGCCGGGCGGGGCGCTGACGTCGACCGGTCCGCCGGGCAGGGCGGCGCGGAGCCGGGGCACGGCGGCCATGGACACCGCCGGGGTGAGCGCGCCCGCCGGGGCGTCGGCGCGTACGCCGAGCGTGGACCGCAGACCGGTCACCTCGGCGACCGGACGCAGCTCGGCGTCGAGGAGCCGCACGTCACCGGTGAGCGTGTCGTCGCCGACCGCGCGGAGCTGGACGTGCGCCCACAGCTCACCGGTCGCCCGCCGGTGCACGCGCAGCCGCTCGACCACCGTGGGCCGGTATCCGGCGGTGGCGGCGGTTGGGTCCGGCGCGACGACCGGCAGCAGGTCGAACACGCCGTCCAGCAGCCGCCAGTCCAGTGGCGACCCACCATCGGCCGCCGGGGCGGCGAGCAGCGCCAGCAGCTCACCGTCGCGCCGCCACAGCCGCCGCACGGTACGCGCGCCGGCGGTGTCGGGCAGCCCCGCCGCGACCCGGCTGTTCCGGTACGCGCTGCCCGGCACGTCGGTGGCGCACCGCTGCCGGATCGCGTCCGGGGTCTCCTGCGCCAGCAGGTACGGCCGCCCGGCGGCGGGGACGGTACGCAGGGCGCCGCGGGCGTGCCGGGTCCACGGCCCGTCGGCTCCGGCGGGTCGGCCGAACACCTCCCAACCGGCGGTGCCGTCCCGCGGGCCGGTGACCGCAACCTGGACGAGGTTCCCCTCCCCCGCGAGGGTCGCCTCGAACGTCACATCGGTCAGCGCGCAGGCCGGCGCTCCGGCGAGGGAGGTGGCGGCGGTGAGCGCCAGGTCCAGGTGGACCGCCTCGGGCACGGCCGGCTGGCCGTCGAGGTCCGGCCAGGCGGACCGGTCGACGGGCAGCTCCCAGAAGTGCTCGCCACCGGGCGCGGCGGCCCGGAAGTACCGCTCGGCAGCGGCCGGCACGCCGGCTCCGGTCGGGTTGGCCGGCGCGGCTCCCGCCGGACCGGCCGCCGTCGCTGTCGTCGGGCCGGCCGCCGTCGTACCGGTCGGGGCGAACTCCAGCCAGCAGCGCTGTCGCTGCCAGGGGTAGTACGGCAGGCGCAGCACCGGCCGGTCGGCCGGGTGCTGGCGACGCCAGTCCACCCGGTGGCCGAGCGCCCAGAGCGCGCCGAGGGTGCCCAGCAGCACGGCCCGCTCGTCCTCGTCGCGCCGCAACGAGGGCAGCGCCGCCACCGGCCGGTCGGCGTGCCGCGCGCACTGCTCGACCGAGGGCAGCAGGATCGGGTGCGGACTGATCTCGATGACCGCCGTCGGCGCGCTCTCCAACAACCGCCCGAGCACGGTGGCGAAGAGCACCGGCTCGCGCAGGTTGTCGGCCCAATAGTCGGCGGTGAACTCCCGCCCGCCGGTGGGCCGGCCGGTGACCGTGGAGTGGATCGGCACCGTCGACTCGCGGGGCCGCACGTCGCGCAGCTCGGCGAGCAGGTCGTCACGCAGCTCGTCCACCTGCGGGCTGTGCGAGGCGAAGTCCACCTTCACCTGGCGGCAGAACACGTCCCGTTCAGTGAGCGTCTTCAGCACCGTCTCGACGGCCGTGGTGTCGCCGGAGAGGACGGTGGAGGTGGGGCTGTTGCTGACCGCGATGGCGAGCTGCTCCTCCAGGCCGGCGATGGCGGCCCGCGCCTCGTCCAGCGGCAGTTCCACCACGGCCATCGTGCCCCGGCCCCGGATCCGCCGGACCAGCCAGCTACGCCGGCAGATCACCCGGGCCGCGTCGTCGAGGCTGAGCGTGCCCGCGACGTGCGCCGCCGCGACCTCGCCCATCGAGTGCCCGACCACCGCGTCCGGCACGATCCCCCAGGACCGCCAGAGCGCGGCCAGGGCCACCTGGACCGCCCAGGTCATCGGCTGCACCACGTCGATCTGGTCGAGCTGCGAGGTCGCCTCGTCGGCGCGCAGCTCGTCCAGCAGCGACCACGACACGTACGGCGCCAGTGCGGCGGCGCACTCCTCGATGGCCTGCCGGAAGACCGGCTCGGTGTCCAGCAGCCGCCGGCCCATGCCGACCCACTGGCCGCCCTGCCCGGGGAAGACGAAGACCAGCCGACGGCGGACGTGCTGCGACTTGTCGCCGGTGGACAGGCCGGGCCGCACCGCGCCGCCGGAGAACGCGGCCAGCTTGCCCACCAGGTCGCCACGGGAGGTGAAACTGACCGCGAGCCGGTCGTCGTACGGGGTGCGGCGCAGGCTCGCGGTGTGGCAGAGGTCGTCGAGGTCGACGGTCGGGTCGGCGGCGACGACCCCCACCGCGCCGGCCAGGTCGCGCAGCGCGGCCGGGGTGTGGGCCGACAGCGGCAGCAGCCGGGCCCGGTCGTCGTCCCCCAGCGTCGGGGCGGCGGCCGGCGCAGGCGGTTCCTCGACGACCACGTGCACGTTGGTGCCGCCGAAGCTGAGCGAGGTGACCCCGGCCAGCAGCGGCCCGTCGTACGGCCACGGGCCCGGGGCGTCCTGCACCCGCAGGCGGTAGTCGTCGAAGGGGATGTGCGGGTTGCCCTCGGTGTAGTGCAGGCTGGCCGGCAGCTGCCGGTGCTTCATCGCCAGCACCACCTTGATCAGCCCGGCCAGGCCACCGACCATCTGGAGGTGGCCGATGTTGGTCTTGACCGAGCCGATCATCAACGGGCGGTCGCCGTCCCGCCGGGACCCGAGGACCGTGCCGAGCGCCTGCGCCTCGATCGGGTCGCCGAGGATGGTGCCGGTGCCGTGCGCCTCGACGTACTGCACCGCTGCCGGGTCCACGCCGGCCCGCTCGTACGCCTCGCGCAGCATCGCCTCCTGCGACAGCCGGCTCGGCGCGGTCAGGCCGTTGCTGCGGCCGTCCTGCACGACCGCGCTACCGCGCAGCACCGCGTAGATGGGGTCGCCGTCCTCGATCGCCCGGGACAGCGTCTTGAGCACCACCGCCGCCACGCCCTCGCCGAGCACGATGCCGTCGCCCCGGGCGTCGAACGCCTTGCACCGGCCGTCCGGTGACATCACGCCGAGCTTGGTGAACCAGACGAAGCCCTCCGGCTTGAGGAACAACCCGGCGCCGCCGGCCAGGGCCATCGTGCAGTCGCCGCTGCGCAGGCTCTCGCACGCCTGGTGCACGGCCAGCAGCGACGACGAGCAGACCGCGTCCATGGTGTAGCTGGGGCCGCGCAGGTCGTAGACGTACGACAACCGGTTCGCCACGATGGAGCCGAACGAGCCGGTCGCGGTGTAGACGTTCGCCAGGTCGGGGTTGTTGAAGTTCAGCCAGCCGTACTCGCTGTGCGCCAGGCCGACGAACACGCCGGTGCGGCTGCCGCGCAACTGGTCGCGCACCTGGCCGGCATCGTCGAACGCCTCCTGCGCCACCTCCAGCATCAGCCGCTGCTGGGGGTCCATGTTCGCCGCCTCCCACGGCGAGATGCCGAAGAACGCCGGGTCGAAGCCGTCGATCCCGTCGAGGAAACCACCCCAGCGGGTGCTCATCTTCCCGGGCGCCTCCGGGTCCGGGTCGAAGTACGCGTCGGTGTCCCACCGGTCGGCGGGCATCTCCCGGATCACGTCCCGGCCGTCGCGCAGCAACCGCCAGAACGACTCGGGGTCGTTCGCGCCGCCGGGCAGCCGGCAACCCATGCCGATGACCGCGATCGGCTCGGTCTTCGCGCGCTCCACCTCGGCGAGCTGGGCGCGCAGTTCGCGGATGCCGAGCAGCGCCCGTTGCAGCGGGGTCAGATGGTCCGTACGGGCGGCGCTGTCACTCATGGTCGTTCCTGTTCCGTGACTGGGAGAGTTCCTGCTCCAGGAGGGCTTCGACCTCGGCGTCGGAGAGCTGTTCGATCTCCGCCAGCCAGGCGTCCCGATCCGTGTCGACGGCCGGTGCCGCCGTCCGGGCCGGGGGTGGGCCGGCCGGTTCGGTGGGTTCGAGTTCCCCGGCGACGAATCCGGCCAGCGCCTCGACGGTCGGGTAGTCGAAGAGCACCGTCGCGGGCAGCGACCGATCGACGCTGAGGCTGAGCGCGTTGCGCAGTTCCACCGCCATCAGCGAGTCCAGGCCGAGTTCGTTGAGCGGGCGATGAGTGTCCAGAGTGTGCGCGGCAGTCAGGCCGAGCACCCGGGCCGCCAGGTCCCGTACGTGCCCCACGATCAGGTCGTGCCGGTCGTCGGGGGCCGCCTCGGCCAGCAGCGTCAGCAGCGCCCGGTGGTCGGCTCCGTCCACCGCCGGAGCCCCCGCGTCCGCCGTGCCCGCAGCCAGGTCGTCGAGCAGCGGGGGCCGCAGCCCGGTCGGGTACTGCCGCAGGTAGGCGCCCCACTCGACGGCGACGACGCCCACCTGCGCCCGGGGTTGGCCGAGGGCCGCCGCCAGCTCGGCGACACCCCGCTCCGGCTCGATCAGGCCCATGCCGCGCAGCGCCCACTGCCGGTCGTCGTCGACGCCGGCGGCCATGCCCGCGCCCCGCCACGGACCCCAGTTCACGCTCAATCCCGGCAGTCCCTGCCGACGCCGCTCGGCGGCCAGCAGGTCGAGGAAGGCGTTGCCGGCCGCATAGTTGCCCTGCCCGGCGGAGCCGAGCATCGAGGCGACCGACGAGAACAGCACGAAGAAGTCCAGGTCGAGGCCGCGGGTGGCGTGGTGCAGGTTCCACGCCCCGGCGAGCTTCGGCCCGAGCACCCGCTCGAAGCGCGGCCACTCCTGCTGGAGCAGGATGCCGTCGTCCAGCACGCCGGCCGCGTGGACGACCCCGCGCAGCGGCGGCAGGGTCGCGGTGACCTCGCCGACCAGCCGGGTCACCTCGTCCGGGCGGGCGATGTCGGCGCGGACCACCTCGACCCGGGCACCGGCGTCGCGCAGCGCCGCCACGTCCGCCCGGTTGGCGTCGGTGACGCCGCTGCGGCCCACCAGCACCAGGGTGCCGGCGCCCCGGTCGACCAGCCAGCGCGCCACGTGCAGGCCGAGCCCGCCCAGACCACCCGTGATCAGGTACGTCCCGTCGGCGCGGACCAGGTCGTCGGCCTCCGGCGACCCGGCGGAGTCGTCGTGGCTGACGACGATCTTGCCGACGTGCCGGGCCTGCGCCATGTGCCGGAACGCGTCGACCGCCCGGGTCAGCCCGAACACCCGGCACGGCAGCGGCTGGAGCGTGCCGGCGGCGAACCGTCGCATCAGCTCGTCCAGCAGGGTGCGGACCGTCGCCGGCTCGTCCCGGGACAGCTCCACCAGGTCGAAGGCGGTGTAGGTGACGTCGTCCCGGAGCCGGGTCACCTGGTCGGCCGACCAGATCTCCCGCTTACCGATCTCGACGAACCGCCCGCCGGGGCGGAGCAGGCGCAGGCTCTCGACGATGAAGTCCCCGGTCAGCGAGTTGAGGACCACGTCGACCCCGGCACCGCCGGTCCACTCGCGGATCTCGTCGGCGAACGCCAGGGTCCGCGAGTTCGACAGGTGCCGGACTCCCATCCGTCGCAGCACCGGCCACTTGGCGGGGCTCGCCGTCGCGTACACCTCGGCACCGGCGGCCTGGGCGAGCTGCACCGCGGCCAGGCCCACCCCGCCGGCCGCGGCGTGGATCAGCACCCGCTGCCCGGGGCCGAGCCGGGCGATGTGCTCCAGGGCGTACAGGGCGGTCAGGAAGGTCACCGGGATCGTCGCCCCGTCGGCGTCTCCGACCGCTGCCGGCAGCGGGGCCACCAGGTCGGCGTCAACGGTCACGAAGCTGCCGAAGCTCGCCGGGGCCAATGCCACCACCCGGTCCCCCACCGTCAGGCCGGGGACGTCCGCGCCGAGCGCCACCACCTCGCCGACGCATTCCAGGCCGAGCGGTCCCGCCTCACCCGGGTACATGCCGAGCGCGTTGAGCACGTCGCGGAAGTTCAGTCCGGTCGCCCGGACCCGCAGCTCCACCTGGCCGGCCGCCGGTGCCTGCCGGGCCACCGGCCGGAACACCAGATGGTCCAGCACCCCGGGGGTCGCCACGTCGAGCCGGAACGACTCGACGCTGGGCAGCGCCAACGGCCGGCCGCCGTCGTCCGCCGCGCAGCGGGCCAGGCGGGCCACGTGCCGCTGGCCGCCCCGCCGGGCGACCTGGTCGTCCCGCCCGTCGGCCCGCAGCTCGGTGGCGAGGAACGCCACGTCGGCGGCGGTGTCGCCGGCCGGGTCGAGGTCGATCCTGGTGCAGCGCAGCTCGGGGTGTTCCAGCGCCACCGCGCCGGCCAGGCCCCACAGCGGGGCCTGCGCCAGCGCCAGCGGCCCGCCCGGCTCGCTGACCGCCTGGGCCCCCCGGGTCACCAGGTACGTCCGGGGCGACCGGCTGCGGGTCGCCAGGGCCCGGACCAGGTGCAGGGTGCTGCGGAGCGTGGTCCGCTGGGCGTCCTGGAGGGCCACCAGATCGGCGTCGGGGTCGGCCGGCGTGTCCAGCGCCCACAGGTGCAGCACGCCCTGCCAGTCGACGGTGCCGACCGCGTCGAGCAGCCGGGTGACGTCCTCCGGGCGAGCCGGGTCGATCCGGTACGACCGCGCGTCGTCCCGGGCGAACGCCGTACCGGGCCGGACGAGGGTGCAGGTGTGGCCCTCGGCGGTCAGCCGCGCCGACAGTTCCCGGCCGAGACCGTCCGCGTCGGCGAAGACCAGCCAGGCACCCGCCCCGGCGGGAGCCTCGACGGTCCCGGTCAGCCCGGCGACCGGCCAGGTGATCTCGTAGCGCAGGTCGCTCCGGGCCGGCGCACGGCGCAGCGCCGCCGGGTCGACGTGCCGCAGCCGCAGGCCGCGCAGTTCCACGACCAGCCGGCCGGCGCGGTCGACCACCATGACGTCCCCGACGACCTCTCCGGTGGTGGATCCGCTGCTCCAGGCGTACGCCCGCAGCTCCGGATCGGTGGACGGGACGGCCCGCAGCCGCTCCACCCGGAACGGGACGTGGATCGCCAGGCCGTCCTCCGGCTGCGGCCGGGTCAGGCCCAGCAGTTGGAAGCAGGCGTCCAGCAGACCGGGATGCACCGGGTACGGCACGGTCGGGTCGAGCTGTCCGGGCACCCGGATGCCGCTCACCGCCACTCCGTCGCCGGTGCGGACCCGGTCGAGCCAACGGAAGCTCGGCCCGAGGTCCAGCCCGGCGTCGGTGACCCGGAGGTAGAAGGTGTCGAGGTCGTCGAGGGACCGGTCGCAGCGCGCCGTCATCCCGTCCAGGTCTGCCGGCGGCTGTCCCGGTGCGCCGTCCGGGTCGAGTCGGGCGGTGACGTACTCCGTCCAGTCCGGGTCGTCGAAGGTGACCAGGCGGGCCGTGCCGTCCGCCGCCGTCAGGACCGTCTGCACCGGACGCTCCCCCGTGTCCGGCAGCGCCAGTGGCTGGGCGAACAGGACGTCCCGCAGGCCGGGGGCGGGGGTGCCGTTCTCGACTCCCGCCGCCAGGAGCATCGCCACGTGGTGCGCGCCCGGCACCACGAGTTGGTCGTGCAGCCGGTGCTCGGCCAGGAGCGGGTAGGTCGCCGCGCTCAGGGGTGCCTCGAAAACCGTGTCCCGCAACGAGGGCGCCCGCAGCCGCTGCCCGAGTAGTGGATGGCCGCCCGACCGGCGACGGCTCTGGCTGCCCGGCGCGGGCGCCGACCAGTAGCGTTGGCGTTGGAAGGGGTACGTGGGCAGGTCCACCGCCCGGGCGGGAACGCCGTCGGTGATCGCCTTCCAGTCCAGGTCCACGCCCTGGGCGTACAAGCTGGCGACGACGGTCAGCAGTTGCTGCCGGTCGTCCCGACCCCGCCGCAACGACGGCAACCACCGCACCGAGGTGTCGTCGTCCACACACTGCCGGCCGGCAGCCAACAGGACCGGATGCGGACCGATCTCCTGCACGACATCGCAGCCCTGCGCGAGAACCGCCCGCATCCCGTCGGCGAACCGCACCGGAGCCGACACGTGCTCCACCCAGTAGCCCGCAGACGCGGCCCGCTCCCCGACCACCGCACCCGTCACGTTCGACACCAACGTCCGCTGCGGCCCCCGGAACACCACCGACCCGGCGACCTCCGCAAAGGCGGGAAGCATCGGCGCCATTAACGGCGAGTGGAACGCATGCGAGACGTGCAACGCCGTCGTCTTCACCCCGTCGGCCGTGAACTTCTCCCGAACGGCGTCCAGCGCGTCGGTCGGGCCGGCGATCACCGTTTCGGCCGGACTGTTCACCGCCGCCACGACGAGACCGGTGCCACCCAGGAACGGACGGATCTTCTCCTCCGGCAGCGACACGGCCACCATCGACCCACCCGCTGGGAGGGCCTGCATCAACCGGCCGCGAGCCGCGACCAGACGCAGCCCGTCCTCCAGGGAGAACACCCCGGCCACACACGCGGCGACAAGCTCACCGACGCTGTGTCCCAGCAGCACGTCCGGCTCGACACCCCAGTGCCGCCACAACGCCGCGAGAGCCCACTCCACCGCGAACAACACCGGCTGCGTGAAGCCGGTCTGATCGATCACGTCGGTGCCGTCGGACGGGAAGAGGACGTCCAGCAACGGCCGGTGGAGGTCACCCGCCAGCAGCTCCGCACACCGGTCGAGTTCGGCCCGGAACACCGGCTCCGACTCGTACAGGACGCGCGCCATCCCCACCGACTGCGCACCCTGACCCGTGAACAACCAGCCGACCTTGGCTCGACGGCCAGCGGGCACCACGCCATGGACGACCGACCGGTCCTCGTCACCGGCCAGCCAACCCCGCAGCCGGGACACCGCCGTCGCCGCGTCCGGGGCCACCACCGCCAGCCGGTGCGGGAAGTGACTCCGGGTCACCGCAGCCGCCGCACACACCAACCCGAGATCCGGAGCACCGGCACCGTCCAACAGGTCCACGTACCGCTGCGCCACCACCCGCAACGCGGCATCGTCCCGCGCCGACATCGGCAACACGTACGCCGAGCGACCCGGAACCTCCGCCGCGACCGGCTCCGGTGCCTCACCGACGATGATGTGGGCGTTGGTCCCGCTCATGCCGAAGGAACTGAGACCGGCGACGCGGGGCCGCTCGCCACGAGGCCACGGGGTCGGGGCGACCGGGACCTGGATGGGGAGACCGTCCCAGTCGATGTGCGGATTCGGCGTACGGAAGTGCAGGTGCGACGGCACCTGCTCGTGCCGCAACGCCAACACCAGCTTGATCAAGCCCGCCATCCCGGCAGCGGCCTCCAGGTGCCCGATGTTCGTCTTCACCGAACCCACCAGCAGCGGACGATCCGCCGGCCGGTCCCGGCCGAGCACCGAGGCGAGAGCGCGTACCTCGATCGGGTCGCCCAGCGAGGTGCCCGTGCCGTGCGCCTCGACGTAGTCGACGTCACCCGGCTCGACGCCGGCGTCGGCGAGGGCCGCCCGGATCAGGTCCTGCTGCGCCAGGCCGTTCGGGACGGTGAGGCCGCCGCTCGGGCCGTCGTGGTTCACGGCGGTGCCCCGGACGACCGCGAGCACCTGGTCACCGTCCCGCTGGGCGTCCGACAACCGCTTCAGCACCACCACGCCGCAGCCCTCGCCCCGGCCGTAACCGTCGGCGGAGGCGTCGAAGGTCTTGCAGCGGCCGTCCACGGCGAGCGCCTTCATCTTCGACAGGGTGACGAACGCGTCCGGGGCGAGCATCGCGTTGACTCCGCCGACCAGGGCCAGGTCGGTCTCGCCCGCGCGCAGGCTCCGGGTCGCCAGGTGCAGCGCCACCAGCGACGACGAGCACGCGGTGGTGACCGCCATGCTCGGCCCCTGCAACCCCAGCAGGTACGACAGTCGCCCGGCCGGGAAGCTGAGGTCGTTGCCGGTGCCGGCGTACAGGTCGAGCTGGGTGGGATCCCCGGCACCGGTCTGCAACTGGAGGTAGTCGTTGGTCATGATGCCGACGAAGACCCCGGTCGGCGTGCCGACCAGACGGTCCGGCACCTGACCAGCGTGTTCGAGTGCCTCCCAGGACACCTCCAGCAGCATCCGCTGCTGCGGGTCGAGGCTGGCGGCCTCGCGCGGGGCGATGCCGAAGAAGGCCGGGTCGAACTGGTCGATCCCGTCGACGAAGTGCCCCTCGCGGGTGTACATGCGGCCGGGCCGGTCCGGGTCCGGGTGGTAGAAGTCGGTCAGGTCCCAGCGCTCCGGGGGCACCTCGCCGGCCGCGTCCACGCCGTCGCGCAGTACCCGCCAGAAGGCGGCCAGGCCGTCACCGCCACCCGGGAAGCGACAGCTCGCGCCGATGACGGCGATCGGTTCGTGCTGGGCCCGCCGGACCTCGTCCAGCTCGGCTTCCAGTTCCTCGATGGCGACGAACGCACGCAGGAGCGCGGACTGTTCGCCGCGCGTCGGGTCTTCGGTCATTTCCTTCTCCGCTGAGCAAGAGATGCGAGCTTCTTCGCCAACAGGTCTTCCAGGGCGTCCTCGGAGAGGTCCTTGAGGCGCTCGATGGTTCCCGAGGACCGGGGGGACGACTCCGGTGCCGGTTCCTCCGCCACGTCCAGTTCCAGGGCGAGGACGTCCCGGGCCAGGTAGTCGGTGAGGGCCTCGACGGTCGGGTACTCGAAGACCACCGTCGAGGGCAGCGGCCGCCCGAGCTGACCCTGCAACGTGTTCTTCAGTTCGATCGCCATCAACGAGTCGAGGCCGATCTCGAAGAACCTCTGCCGGGGCTCCAGGTGGTACGCCGCCGGCAGGCCGAGCACCGCCACCACCTGGTCGTGTACGTGCCGGCGGAGCAGATCGAGGCGGTCCTGCGGCGGGGTCGCGGCGAGCCGGTCGGGCAGCCGGTCCGCCGGCGGCGACGCGGCCGTACGCTGCTTCGGGACACGCGTCGTGCGGGCCAGTTCCCGCAGCAGCGCCGGTGTGTCGTCGGGCGCGAACCGCCGCAGGTACGTCGACCAGGTGACCGGCAGGACGCCGACCTGGACCGGGTCGGCGCGCAGGATCCGGTCCAGCGCCTCGATGCCCTGCTCGGGGGTGATCCCGCCGATGCCCTGGGCGGCCCACCGTCCCTGGGCCTGGCCGGCGCGGGCCGCCATGCCGGCCTCGGTCCACGGCCCCCAGTTGACGCTGACGGCCGGCAGGCCCTGTGACCGGCGGTGGTGGGCCAACCCGTCGAGGAACGCGTTGGCTGCCGCGTAGTTGGCCTGCCCGGTGGAGCCGAGCAGGGAGGCCGCCGACGAGAACAGCACGAAGAAGTCGAGCGGCAGGTCCCGGGTGGCCCGGTGCAGGTTCCACCCGCCGTCGACCTTGGGCGTCAGCACCCGGACGAAGTCCGCCCAGGGCTGCTGGAGCAGCACGCCGTCGGCCAGGACGCCGGCCGCGTGCACCACGCCGCGCAGGGGCCGGTCGGTCGGGACCGCCGCGACCATCCGCGCCACGTCGTCCGGTCGGGCGACGTCGGCCGACGCGACGGTGATCTCGGCACCCGACTCCCGCAGCCCGTCGAGCGCGGCCACGACCTCGCCGGTGGGCTCGCGTCGACCGACGAGGACCAGATGCCGGGCACCGCGCGCCACCAGCCAGCGCGCGACGGTCAGGCCGAGCGCGCCCAGACCACCCGTGACCAGGTACGTCGCGTCGGCGTCGAGCGGCACCGTCGCCTCGGCCGAGGCCGTGCTCTGCTGCGCTACGAGTCGGGCGACCAACCGCTCCGGTCCCCGTACGGCGACCCGGTCCCCGGTCGGCGGGGCGAGGAGTTCATCGAGCAGGGCGGTCGCCGCGTCCGCGTCGGTGGCGGCCGGATCCAGGTCGACCTGTCCGCCCCACAGTTCGGGGTGTTCCAGTTCGATGACGTTGCCCAGACCCCAGAGCGGTGTCTGCGCCACCGCCACGGGCGACGCGGCGGTGGTCGCACACGCCCCCCGGGTGACCACGTGGAGCTTCGGTGGAGCACCGCTGCTCTCCAGGGCCGCCAGTCCCCGCAGGAGGCGCAGCGCGGTACGCAGCGTCGACTCCTGATCGACCGTGAGGTCGGACAGTCGCGGCTCGACCCCGCCCGTACCGGGCCCGCACAGCAGCACCGCGCCCCGGAAGGGGACGGCCCGGTCGGCGGTGACCGTGCCCAGTAGCGCCGTGAGCCGGGTCGGGTCGGCCGGGTCGAACTGCCAGGTCCCGTCGTCCAGGGCCGCCGAGGACGGACCCGGGTGGGCGAGGACGACCTCCTGCCCACGACCACGGAGTCGCTCCGCCAGAGCCGCCCCGACACCGGGCCGGTCGGCGCAGACCAGCCAACGGCCCGGGGCGTCCGCTGCGGGAGCCGGCAACGGCGCGGGTCGCCAGACCACCTCGTGGAACAGCCCGGTGTCGCGGGACTGGCCGGCGCGCAGGAGAGCCGACCGTTCGGCCCGCTTCAGGCGCAGCCCGTACGACTCGGCGACGAGGCGACCGTCGTCGGCGACCAGCCGGACGTCGGCGGTGAGGGTCTCGTCGTTCGGGTCGCTGCCGGGTCGCAGTCGGGCGTGGCCCCAGAGTTGCCCCTCGACGGTGCGGTGCAACCGGAACCGGTCCACGCCGAGCGGCACGTACACGGTGAATTCGCGTCCGGCGGTCGGCAGGGTCGCGCCGACGATCTGGAAGCTGGCGTCGACCAGGCCCGGGTGGAGGACGTACCGCTCGTGGCGGTCGGTGTCCCGCACCGCGCGCATCTGGCACAGGGCCTCGCCGTCGCGTCGCCAGATCCGGCTCTGCCACCGGAAGCCGGACTCCAGTTCGAGGCCGTCCCGCCAACCCGTGTCGTAGAACCAGTCGACGTAGTCCGGGTCGGGTGCGCACCGCTCCCGGATCGCCGTGGGCGTCTCGTGCGGTTCCACGTCGACCTGCGGCGCCTCGCTCAGGGTGCCGGTGGCGTGGGTCGTCCACGTCTGTTCGTCGGCGCTCCGACTGACCAGCTGGACCGGCCCGTCCTGGTCGGCGGACGCGGCGAGGACGACCTGCACGACCCGGTCCTCCTCCGCGCCGAGCAGCATCGGCTGCGGGAAGACGACGTCCGTCAGGGCCGGGGCGACGTTCCGGCCCTCGGCGGCGGCGGCGAGCATCACCAGGTGGTGGGCGCCGGGCACCACGATCTGGTCGTAGATGCGGTGCTCGGTGAGGAGCGGGTGTGACAGCCGGTTGAGCACCGTCTCGTAGACCGTGCCGGTGAGCGCGGGCGACGAGAGGTTCCGCCCGAGCAGCGGGTGGTCATGTCCGGTAGGAAGGTGCCGGGGCCGGCGGGAAGCAGCCGGCGACCAGTAGCGCTGGCGCTGGAAGGGGTACGTGGGCAGGTCCACCGCCCGGACGGGAATCCCGTCGGTGATCGCCTTCCAGTCCAGGTCCACGCCCTGCGCGTACAGGCTCGCGACGGCGGTGAGCAGTTGCTGCCGGTCGTCCCGGCCCCGCCGTAACGACGGCAACCACCGCACGGCGGTGTCGTCGTCCACGCACTGCCGACCGGCAGCCAGCAGCACCGGGTGCGGGCCGATCTCCTGCACGACGTCGCACCCCTGTGCGAGGACCGCCCGCATCCCGTCGGCGAACCGCACCGGAGCGGACACGTGCTCGATCCAGTAGTCGGCCGTCCCGTAGCCGGTGTCGGCCACCGTGCCGGTCACGTTCGACACGACCGTGCACTGCGGATCCTGCGGGCTGATCTCCTCGGCCGTCTCACGGAACGCCGGGATCATCGGTGCCATCATCGGCGAGTGGAAGGCGTGCGAGACGTGCAGCACGGACGTCTTCACCCCGTCGGCCGTGAATCTGCCCCGCACTGCGTCCAGCACGTCGGCGGGGCCGGCGATCACCGTCTCCACCGGGCTGTTCACCGCCGCGACGACGAGGCCGGTGCCGGCCAGCAGCGGACGGACGTTCTCCTCGGGCAGCGACACGGCCACCATCGAGCCGCCCGCCGGCAACGCCTGCATCAACCGACCCCGGGCCGCCACCAGACGCAGCCCGTCCTCCAGGCTGAAAACCCCCGCCACACACGCGGCGACAAGCTCACCGACGCTGTGACCCAGGACGACGTCCGGCTCGACACCCCAGTGCCGCCACAGGCGGGCGAGAGCCCACTCCACCGCGAACAACACGGGCTGCGTGAAACCCGTCTGATCCAACACATCCGTGCCGTCGGCCGGGAACAGCACCTCCAACAACGGCCGTTCGAGATCCCCCGCCAGCAGCTCCGCGCACCGGTCGAGTTCGGCCCGGAACACCGGCTCGGAGTCGTACAGGACACGCGCCATCCCGACGAACTGCGCGCCCTGCCCCGTGAACAACCACCCCACCCGGGGACGGCGACCCACCGGCACCACACCGTGCGCCACCGACCGGTCCTCGTCACCGGCCAGCCAGCCCCGCAGCCGGGACACCGCCGTCGCCGCGTCCGGGGCCACCACCGCCAGCCGGTGCGGGAAGTGACTGCGCGTCACCGCAGCCGCCGCGCACACCGAGGCGAGATCGGGAGCGTCGGCACCGGTCAGGAGATCGACGTACCGCTGCGCCAACGCCCGCAGCGCGGCATCGTCGCGTGCCGACATCGGCAGCACGTACGCCGAACGGTCCGGGATCCGCGCTTCGACGGTCGGCGTCACGGCTGGCGCCTCGGCCACGACGAGATGCGCGTTCGTCCCGCTCATCCCGAACGAACTCACGCCCGCGACCCGGGGCTTCCCGCCACGTGGCCACGCCCGGTTTCCGGTGGCGACCTCGATCGGGATCCGGTCCCAGGGGATGTGCGGGTTCGGCGTACGGAAGTGCAGGTGCGACGGCACCTGCTCGTGCCGCAACGCCAACACCACCTTGATCAGACCGGCGATCCCGGCGGCGGCCTCCAGATGCCCGATGTTCGTCTTCACCGAACCCACCAGCACCGGACGATCAGCCGGCCGGTCCCTGCCGAGGGCGGCAGCCAACGCGTCGACCTCGATCGGGTCGCCCAGCGAGGTGCCCGTGCCGTGGGCCTCCACGTAGTCGACGTCGGCGGGCGCGACCCCGGCGTCGGCGAGCGCCGTCCGGATCAGTTCCTGCTGCGCCAGACCGTTCGGCACCGTCAGACCACTACTCGGACCATCGTGGTTCACCGCCGAACCACGGATCACCGCCAACACCCGGTCACCGTCACGCTGGGTGTCCGACAACCGCTTCAACACCACGACACCACAACCCTCGCCCCGGCCGTAACCGTCGGCGGAGGCGTCGAACGTCCTGCACCGGCCGTCCGCCGACAACGCCTTCGTCCGGGAGAGGTAGATGGTGCCCTCGGGAGTCAGGACCAGGTGGACCCCGGCGGCAAGCGCGAGATCCGACTCGCCCGACCGCAGGCTCCGGCAGGCCAGGTGCACCGCCACCAACGACGACGAGCACGCGGTGTCCACGGCCATGCTCGGTCCCTGCAACCCCAGCAGGTACGACAGCCGCCCGGCGGCGACGCTGAAGGCGTTACCGGTGCCGGTGTACGCGTCCATGGTGGCCGGATCGGCGGAGCGCAGCAGCAGCGAGTAGTCGTCGGTGCCGATGCCGACGAACACCCCGGTACGGCTACCCGCCAAGCGGGCCGGCACCTGCCCGGCGTCCTCCAGGGCCGCCCAGGCCACCTCCAGCAGCAACCGCTGCTGCGGATCCAGGCTCACCGCCTCGCGCGGCGACACCCCGAAGAACCCGGCGTCGAACCCGTCGACACCCGCCAGGAAGTGACCGGCACGGGTGTACATCTTCCCGGGGGCGTCCGGATCCGCGTCGAAGAACGCCGCCACGTCCCACCGGTCCGCCGGCACCTCGCCGACCGCGTCCACACCCTCCGACAGCACCTCCCAGAACGCCGCCGGCGAATCCACCCCACCCGGGAAACGACAGCCCACACCGACCACCGCGATCGGCTCGGGCGCGGAACGCTTCTGCGCCTCGAGGCGCTTCTGCAGGTCGAGGACGAGCAGCGCGAGGCGCTTGGGCGGCAGGTTGGCCAGCCTCTCCTGTAGCTCGCTCATCTACGCCTGCCCTTCCGCAGTCGATCCGTTCGTGAACAGCCGGTCGATCTCGTCGTCCGACAGTTGCTCGAGGTTGTCGAGCAACGCCTCAAGGTCGTCACCCGGGTCCGTCGGGGGTGGACTCTCGGGTTCGGGTTGCCGCTCCCCGAAGAGCACCGTGTCGAGGTAACCGACGACCGCGTCGACCGTCGGGTAGTTGAACAGCAGCGTGGTGGGCATCTCGTGGCCGAAGGCGGCCTGCACCCGGTTCTTGAACTCCAGCGCCATCAGCGAGTCCATGCCGAGGTCGAACAGCCCCTTGCCCGGGTCGAGGGACGCCTCGTCGAGCATGAGGATCCGCGCCAGCTCACCGGTCACGTGCTCGGTGAGCGCCGTCCGACGTTTTGCGTCCGGCATGGCCGCGAACCGCTCGCGCAGCCGGGGCCCCTCGGCCGGCACCGTCGGCGACCGCTCCGCGGTGGGCTCCCGCCGGACCAGGTCGGCCAGCAGGGGCCGGGCCGCGCCGAGCGGGTACTGCTCGGCGTACCGGGCCCAGTCCACCGGTACGACCCCGACCTGCGGCACCGGCCTCGCCATGATCCGCTCCAGCATCCGCATTCCCCGCTCCGGCGGGATGATGCCGATGCCCCGGGCGGTCCAGCGTTGCTGGTCGCGGTCGGTCAGCCCGGCGGCCATGCCGGAGTCACCCCACGCCCCCCAGTTGACGCTCAGTGCCGGCAGCCCGAGCGCGTGCCGGTGGTGGGCCAGTGCGTCCAGGAAGGCGTTCGCCGCCGCGTAGTTGCCCTGACCGGGTGCGCCGAGCAGGGAGGCGATCGACGAGAACAGCACGAAGTGGTCCAGCGGAAGCTCGCGGGTGAGCTGGTGCAGGTGCCAGGCACCGGTCACCTTCGGTGCGAGGACCCGCTCGAACCGGTCCCAGCTCTGCTGGTGCAGAACCCCGTCGTCGAGGACGCCGGCCGCGTGGAAGACGCTCCGCAGCGGCGGCATCGACGTCTCGATCTCGGTGAGGATCGCCCGTACGTCGTCCGCCCGGCCGACGTCTGCCCGGATCACACGCACCTGCGCGCCCTGCTCAATCAGGGCACCGAGCGTATCGTCGGCCGCCTCCGACGGCCCTCGCCGGCCCACCAGGACGACGTGCCGTGCGCCCCGGTCGACCAGCCACCGCGCGACCAGCAGCCCGAGAGCCCCCAGGCCACCGGTGACCAGGTGGGTGCCGTCGGCGCTGATCTCCAGGCGGGCGTCCGACGGTGCGGATCCGGCCCGGACGACCCGCGCGACGTGGCTGCGCCCGTCCCGCCAGGCGATCTGGTCCTCACCACCGGACGACCGGATGCTGGCGACCACGGCGGCGGCGGGATCGTCGGCCTCGGGATCCAGGTCGATCAGCCCGCCCCACAGGGTGGGATGCTCCAGTCCGATCACGTTGCCCAGTCCCCAGACCGGCACCTGGCACGGCGCGGCGGGGCCGGGCTCCCCCGCCACGGCCTGGGTGCCGCTGGTGACGACCCAGATCCGAGGGGACACCGCCAGGTCGAGCGGGGCGACGGCCTGCACCAGGTGCAGCAGGCTGGCGCAGATCCGCTCGTGGGCCCCGGGCAGGTCCTCGGGTACGGCGTGCGCGTGGTCGAGGCTCCAGAAATGGACGACGCCGGTGATCGCGCCGGTGTCCCGGAGGAGCTGGCGGAAGTGGTCCGGCTGGCCGGGTGCCACCTGCCAGGCGCTGTCGGCCAGGGCTGCGTACCCGTCACCGGCGTGGACCAGCTCGCAGCGGTCGCCCCGGGCCCGGAGAGCGGCGGCCACCGACTCGGCGACCCCGCCGGCGTCCGCGAAGACCAGCCAGCGGCCGGGAGTGCTTTCGTCCGCCGCACCGGTGATCTCCTGGGGCCGCCAGTCCACCTGGTAGAGCCAGTCGCTGTCGTCGCTCCCCCGCAGCTGGGGCAGGCGGGACGTGTCGATCCAGTAGCGTTGGCGTTGGAAGGGGTACGTGGGCAGGTCCACCGCCCGGACGGGAACGCCGTCGGTGATCGCCTTCCAGTCCAGCTCCACGCCCTGGGCGTACAGGCCCGCGACGGCGGTGAGCATCTGCTGCCGGTCGTCCCGGCCCCGCCGCAGCGACGGCAACCACCGCACCGAACCGTCGTCGTCCACACACTGCCGACCGGCGGCCAGCAGGACCGGATGCGGACCAACCTCCTGCACGACGTCGCAGCCCTGCGCGAGGACCGCCCGCATCCCGTCGGCGAACCGCACCGGAGCCAGTACGTGCGCCACCCAATAGTCCGCCGACCCGTAGCCGGTACCGACTACCGCGCCGGTCACGTTCGACACCAACGTCCGCTGCGGCAACCGGAACACCACCGACCCGGCGACCTCCCGGAAGACCGGGATCATCGGCGCCATCAACGGCGAGTGGAACGCATGCGACACATGCAACGCCGTCGTCTTCACCCCGTCGGCCGTGAACTTCTCCCGCACCACGTCCAACGCCTCAGCCGGACCGGCGATCACCGTCTCCACCGGACTGTTCACCGCCGCGAGGACAAGGCCGGTGCCGTCGAGCAGCGGACGGACGTTCTCCTCCGGCAACGACACCGCCACCATCGAGCCGCCCGCCGGCAACGCCTGCATCAACCGACCCCGAGCCGCCACCAGACGCAGCCCGTCCTCCAGCGAAAACACCCCCGCCACACACGCGGCGACCAGCTCACCGACGCTGTGACCCAGGACCACGTCCGGCTCGACACCCCAATGCCGCCACAGGCGGGCGAGAGCCCACTCCACCGCGAACAACACCGGCTGCGTGAAACCCGTCTGATCCAACACATCCGTGCCGTCGGCCGGGAACAACACCTCCAACAACGGCCGTTCAAGCTCGCCATCGAGCAACTCCGCGCACCGGTCCAACTCGGCCCGGAACACCGGCTCCGACTCGTACAGGACACCCGCCATCCCCACCGACTGCGCACCCTGACCCGTGAACAACCAGCCAACCTTCGGTCGGCGACCAGTGGGTGCCACACCGTAGGTCACCGAAGGGTGTTCCTCGCCCGCGAGCCAGTTCTGCAACCGGACGACAGCGGTAGCCGAATCCGTGGCCACCACCGCGAGACGGTGGGGGAAGTGGCTACGGGTCACCGCAGCCGCCGCGCACACCGAGGCGAGATCGGGAGCGTCGCCAGCGTTCAGGAGATCGGCGTACCGCTGCGCCACCACCCGCAACGCGGCAGCGTCCCGCGCCGACAACGGCAACACGTACGCCGAACGGCCGGGCTCCACGGCCGGAACCGCCGTGTCCGACGGCTCTGGTGCCTCTCCGACGACCAGGTGGGCGTTCGTCCCGCTCATCCCGAACGAACTCACGCCCGCGAGCCGGGGTCGGTCGCTGCGGGGCCAGGCCGTGCCGGCGACGGGGATATCGGCCGGGATCTCGGCGAGCGCGATGCGCGGGTTGACGGTGGTGATGTTGACCTGAGGTGGCAGGTGCCCGTGCTGCAACGCCAGCACCGACTTGATCAGACCGGCCACCCCGGCAGCGGCCTCCAGGTGCCCGATGTTGGCCTTCACCGAGCCGAGCAGCAGCGGCCGATCGGTCGTACGGCGTTCGCCGAGCACCGCGCCGAGCGCGGCGACCTCGATCGGGTCGCCGAGGGGCGTACCGGTGCCGTGGGCCTCCACGTAGTCGACGTCGGCGGGCACGACCCCGGCGTCGGCGAGCGCCGTCCGGATCAGTTCCTGCTGCGCCAGACCGTTCGGCACCGTCAGACCACTACTCGGACCATCATGGTTCACCGCCGAACCACGAATCACCGCCAACACCCGGTCACCATCACGCCGCGCGTCCGACAACCGCTTCAACACCACGACACCACAACCCTCACCCCGCCCGTAACCATCGGCAGCGGCGTCGAACGTCCTGCACCGACCGTCCGCCGACAAGGCCCGGGCACGGGAGAGGAAGATGTGCGACTCCGGGATGATCATGAGGTTGACACCACCGGCGAGCGCGAGATCCGACTCGCCCGACCGCAGGCTCCGGCACGCCAGGTGCACCGCCACCAGCGACGACGAACACGCCGTGTCGACCATCAGGCTGGGCCCGTGCAGGCCGAGCAGGTACGACAGCCGCCCGGCGACCGCGCTGCCGATGCCGCCCGTGCCGTAGTAGGTGTCGATGATCGTAGGATCGCCGAGCTTGAGCTGAAGCTGCATGTACTCGTTGCTGATCAGGCCGACGAACACCCCGGTACGGGTACCGGCGAGCTGGTCGGGAACCTGTCCGGCGTGCTCCAGGGCTTCCCAGGCCACCTCCAGCAGCAACCGCTGCTGCGGATCCAGACTCACCGCCTCGCGCGGCGACACCCCGAAGAACCCGGCGTCGAACCCGTCCACGCCGGCCACGAAATGCCCGGCACGCGTGTACGACTTCCCCGGCGCATCCGGGTCCGGATCGAAGAAGCCGTCCACCTCCCACCGGTCCGCCGGCACCTCACCGACGGTGTCCACGGCTCCGGACAGCAGATCCCAGAACGCCGCCGGCGAATCCACCCCGCCCGGCAATCGACACCCCATACCCACCACCGCGATCGGCTCGGCGAGCGGAGGGCGGGCGGTGCTGTCCCGGCCGAGGGCCAGCAGTGCCTGCTTGACCGGGGAGAGATCGGTATCGGCGTCGGTAAGGTGTCGGCGCAGCAGCGACAGGGCCTCGTCCTCGGTGAGGGCGGCGAGCGCGTCGGCGGTGAGAGCGGGGGTGGCCGGCAGGCTGCGGGCCGGCACGGGGGTGTCCAGCCCGAACACCTCGCGGGCGAGGTGGTCGGTCAGGGCGGCGACCGACGAGTACTGGAAGACCAGGGTCAGGGGCAGTCGGTACGTGTCGCCGAGCGCCCGCTGCAACCGGTTCTGGAGGTCGACCGCCATCAGGGAGGTCATGCCGAGGGCGAAGAAGCCCTGCCGGGGGTCGATCGGGGTGTCGTCCTCGGTGCCGAGGGTCTCGGCCACCAGGTCGGCGACCGCGTCGGCGAGCCGGGTCCGACGCTCGGCCCGGACAGCCCCGGCGACCAGCCGGACCAGCTCCGGCACCTCCGCCGTCCGCTGGGCACGGTCGGCCGGGCGGGACTCGATCCAGTACCGCTTCCGCTGGAACGGGTAGGTCGGCAGGACCACCCGGGGCGACCGTCCGACGCCTGGACCCATCGGATCGTCGCCGCGGACGTAACAGGCCGCCTGGCCGCCGGCGTCGCTTGTCTGCAGGGGTCCCCTGCTACCGATTTTTGATGAGGAGGGGTCCCCTGCTACCACCTCAGCCGGGTCGACGACGCCGTGGTGGACGTCGGGGTCGGCGGTGCCGGCGAGCCAGGCGCCAAGCCGGGCGGCGGCGGTCGGCGCGTCGGGGGCGACGACGGCGAGGCGGTGGGCGAAGTGGGTGCGTCCGGTGGCGGCGGTCGCACACACGGCGGTGAGGTCGGGGCCGTCCGGGGTGGTCAGCAGGGTGACGTACCGCTCGGCCAGGGCGCGCAGCGCGGCGGCGTTCCGTGCCGAGAGTGGCAGGACCAGCGGCCCGCCACTGCCGCCGTCGGCGCTGCCCGGCCGGGCGGAGGCGGGTTCGACCGGCGACAGGGACGGGACGTCGGCCGGCGGTTCGGAGATCACCAGGTGCACGTTGACGCCGCCGAGGCCGAACGAGTTGACCCCGGCGAGGCGGGGGCGGGCGGCGGGCGGCCAGGGCAGCGGCGTGGCCGGGAGGACGAACGGCGCGTCGGCCAGCCCGGTCTGCGGGTTGATCGTGTCGAGGTGCAGGTGCGGGGGGATCGTCCCGTGCTGGAGGGTGAGCACCACCTTGATCAGGCTGGCGATGCCGGCGGCCATCTCCAGGTGGCCGATGTTGGTCTTGACCGAGCCGAGCGCGCACGGCCGTTCGGCGTCCCGTCCCGGGCCGAACACGCTGGTCAGGGCGGTCGCCTCGACCACGTCGGCGAGCGGGGTGCCGACTCCGTGTGCCTCGATCAGGTCGACCTGGTCGGGGGTGACCCCGGCGTCGCGCAGGGCGTCGCGGACGACGGCCTCCTGGGCGCCGGCGTGCGGGGCGGTCAGCGCCTCCCCGCGTCCGTTCTGGTTCATGGCGGTGCCACGGATGACGGCGAGGACGGGATCGCCGTCACGGCGCGCGTCGGCGAGCCGCTTGAGGACGACCATCCCGCAGCCCTCGCCCCGGACGTAGCCGTCGGCGGCGGCGTCGAAGCTCTTGCAGCGCCCGTCGGCGGCCATCATCCAGGTCTGGGAGAGCCCGATGGTGGCCTTCGGCGAGAGCATGAGGTTGACGCCGCCGGCGAGGGCGACGGTGGTCTCGCCCGAGCGCAGGCTCTGGCACGCCAGGTGCACGGCGACCAGGGACGACGAGCAGCCGGTGTCCAGGGCCAGGCTCGGGCCGTGCAGGTCGAGCAGGTACGACAGCCGGTTGACCGCGATGCTGAGCGCGTTGCCGGTGACGTAGTAGGCGTTGAGGTTGGTCGGGTCGTCGAAGGCGACCTGGGCGTAGTCGTCGGTACCGATGCCGACGTAGACGCCGGTGGCGCTGCCGGCGAGCCGTCCCGGGACGACCCCGGCCCGTTCCAGCGCCTCCCAGGTGACCTCGAGCAGCAGGCGGTGTTGCGGGTCCATGCTGGCCGCCTCACCCGGGGAGATGCCGAAGAAGTGGGGGTCGAACCGGCCCACTCCGTCGACGAAGCCGCCCCAGCGGCTGTTGGTCGTCCCGGGCTCGGCGAGGTCGGCGTCGAAGAGGGCGTCGGCGTCCCAGCGGTCCCGGGGTACCTCGGTGATCGCGTCCCCGCCGCCGACGAGCAGACGCCAGAAGGCGTCGGCGTCGCCGGCACCGGGGAAACGGCAGCTCAGACCGATCACGGCGATCGGTTCGGCTGCGGACCGGGGTGTCGGGTCCGACGGGTGACTGCGCTCGGGCGCCATTCGGCTCAACCCTTCCTCGCGTGGTGCGCCTACTGCTCCTGGTGGACCGGGACCTACTGCTGCTGCTTGACCTTCAGGAAGAGGTCGACCAGTTCGTCGACGTTGGACAGGTTGGCCAGTTCGGTACGGGGCACCCGGATCTTGAGTTCCCGCATCGAGGCCGACACGATCTCGACGATGTCGAGGCTGCCGAGGCCGAACTCCTTCATCGACTTCGAGGTGTCGACGGGCTTGTCGTCGAGGCCCTCGGCGTTGAGTCGGATGTGCTTGGTCACCACGTCGACGACCTGCTGGCGTTCCATCTTCGTGCTCCTTCTCGGTGGTACTTCTCAGGTGAGGTAGGTCTCGGCGACGATGTCCGCGACCTCGGGTCGGCCGAAGCAGACCCGGTGCATGAGGTGCTCGCGGGACATCGCCTCGCGCAGCAGTTGCCGTCGGGGCTGGGCGAGACTCTCCTTGGTCAGCTCCAGCACGTGACGGGGTTTCTCGGCGATACGGCGGGCGTACTCCAGGGCGGTGTCGACGACCTCGGCGGCCGGGACGACCGCGTTGAACAGGCCGCGTCCGTCGAGTTCGGCACCCTTGTAGTAGCGGGCGGTCAGGGTCAGCTCGGCGGCGGTGGCCGCGCCGACGGCGGCCGGCAGCAGCGTGGTGGTGCCCATCGCCGGGGTGAAGCCCATCCGCGCGAAGTTCATGCTGTACCGCCGGTTGCGGGCGGCCACCACGAGGTCGCAGCAGAGCGCGAGCACCAGGCCGCCGCCGACCGCGTGCCCTTCGAGGGCGCCGACGATCGGCACCGGGAAGTCCAGCATGGGCCGGGACAACAGCAGGTCCTTGACGTGCAGGGTGCCGGAGAGCACCCGGTGCAGCGCGTCCATGGTGGCCCCGGCGCAGAACACCTCGGGCCGACCGCGCAGCAGCAGCACCTTGAGCTGCGGGTCCCGGGCGAGCTGTGCCAGGGCGGCCAGCAGCTCGTCGCAGAGCCGGTCGCTGAGCCGGTTGTCGTGCTCGGCGTCGTCGAGGGTCAGCTCGGCGATGCCGGGCTCCACCTCACGTACCCGAATGACCTGGAACATCCATCCGCCCTCGATAGCGTGCGAACCACGGTGGTGCGAAGCCCTCCCCGAACGCGGTGACCCCGGCCAGGACGTCCGGCCGGGCCAGCCAGCCGGTGAACAGGTCGAGGCCCGCCTCGATCTGTTCGTCGAGGTCGGCGGCGCTGCACCGGTCGTAGTAGCGCTTGGTCTCGGCCAGCGCCTGCGGCGCGGACCGGAAGATCCGTTGCAGCTGGGCCCGTAGGGCCGGCTCGACGCCGTCGGTGACCAGTTCGTCGACCAGGCCGTAGGTGTGCGCCTCGGCGGCCTCGATGCCCCGGGTGCTCAGCGTCATGGCCCGCAGCCGGGCCGGGCCGGTGCGCAGCAGCAGGAACGGCACGATGGTGGCGGGTACCAGGCCGACGATCGGCTCGGAGAGCATGAACCGGGCGTTCGGAGTGCCCAGCACCAGGTCGCAGGCTGCGAGGAGACCGAGGCCGCCGCCCATGGCCTCGCCGTTCGCGACGGCGATCACCGGTACGCGGGACCGCCGCAGCCGGGCCAGGCAGGCCGGCAGCCGGCGGAGCTGCTCGCGTTCCGGCAGTCTGCCGTGGACGAAGAACGCCTCCAGGTCGAGCCCCCGGCAGAAGGTGTCCCCCTCTGCGGTGAGCACCAGGGCCCGGCAGTCCGGGTCGGCGTCCACCGCGTCGAGTGCCTCCTCCAGCCCGTCGATCAGGTCGAAGTTGATGGCGTTGCCGTTGGCGGCGGCGACGAGCGTCACGAAGCAGACGCCGTCGGCGATCTCGGAGCGAACCGCGCGATCCATGGTCAGCTCCAGGTGTAGTGGCGCTGGTAGTCGCGGACGCCCTCGAGGACGAGCAGGCGCTGACCGTCGTAGCGCTGCGCGTACAGGTCGCCGACGTCCTGGGTCAGCGGCTCGTAGGTGGGCTCGTCGATGTTCGACTCGCACGCCTTCTCGATCTGCTCGTACTGCTCGACGCCGAGGCGGACCCGGGAGTCGAGGTGCGCGTCGACGTCGAGACCCCGGACGTACGCCTGCGCGTCGGTGCCGACCAGGCCGCTGTAGAACTCGGCCTGGCAGCCGGAGCCGTACGCGAAGACGGAGAACCGGTCCCCGGCGGCGTAGCCGCTTCCGGCGTGCAGCATGCCGAGCAGGCAGATGAAGGTGGACGCGCCGTACGCGCTGCCGATCCGGCGGGCGAAGTGGGTGCTGTCGGCGACCCGCTCCCGCCAGCTCGCCTCGATGGCTGCCTTGTCGAACACGCCGAGCCGGTTGAGCAGGGTCTTGTGCGCGATCCGGGTCATCCCGGGGAACGGGGCGTGGTAGATGTTCTTCCGAAAGTGCGTGTCGAAGTCGACCTCGCCGACCAGGTGCTCGTACCGCTCGTAGGTCTCCTCGAGCGCGTCGAGGTACGAGTAGAAGCTGGTCTGCCCGGTGATGATCTCGGTACGCGAGTTCGGGCGCAACGCGTCGGAGAGTTCGTTGGTCCAGTAGCCGGCCTTCGCCAGCTCCAGCTCAAACACGGTCGGCTCGGCGCTGACCAGCATGGCGACCGCGCTGCCGCCGGCCATCAGCTCGCCGAGGTCGTCGTCCTCGGTCTGCACGTGGTTGCGGGTCCGGCTCAGGTCGCTGTTGATGACCAGGGCCTTCCTGCCGGGTCGGACGTTCGAGGCGACCCAGGAGGCGGCGACGCGCAGCGCGGCGGTGCCGCCGTAGCACATGTGCTTGACCTCGAAGTTGCGGCTGTGCGCGGGGAGCCGTGAGTGCCGCTGCACCCAGGTGGAGATGGGCTTGCCGAAGTCCACGGCGGACTCGGTGGCGACCACCACCAGTTCGATCTGCTCACGGTCGGCGTCGGTGAGCAGCCGTTCGGTGGCGTTGACCGCGAGGGTCACCGGGTCCTCGTACGGCGGAATGATCGACCGGGCCTCGTAGGGCACCATCTGGCGGCGTTCCAGCTCGTCCAGGGAGCCGCCGCGCGCCGAGGCGAGGTCGGCGATCGTGAGGTACGCACGACCGCCGTACAGGTTCAGCTTCTCGATACCTACCCGCATGGGGGTGTTCTCCTCGTCTCGGGTCAGTTCAGGTACGTCTGGTCGAGCAGGGCGTCGCTGCCGGGCTGGTTGAAGCAGACCCGGTTCATCAGCGGCTCGCGGGCGATGGCGTCCTGGAGGAGGTGGCGCTTGGGCAGCGCCAACGTCTCCTTCAGCAGTTCCAGCACGTAGCGGGGCTTCTCGGCGATCTGCTCGGCGAGGTCGGTGGCGCGGGCCAGCACCTCGTCGGCGGGAACGACCGCGTTGAACAGTCGCCGGTCGGCCAGTTCGCGGCCCTTGTAGTACTTCCCGGTGAAGATCATCTCGGCGGCGACGTGGTGGCCGACCGCGGCGGGCAGCAGCACCGACAGGCCCATCGCCGGGGTGAAGCCCATGCTCGCGGAGTTGACCGCGTACCGGCGGTTCTCGGCGGCGACGGTCAGGTCGCAGCAGAGCGCCAGGGCCAGGCCGCCGCCGACGGCGTGCCCCTCGAGCGCGCCGATCACCGGTACCGGGAAGCTCAGCAGCCGGTCGGAGAGGGCGAGCAGGCGGCGCTCGTCGTATACGCCGCTGGCCATCTCCTTGAGCATCTGGAGGGTGCCCCCGGCGCACCAGATCTCCCTGGTGCCGGTGACCAGCAGCACCTTCACCGACTCGTCGCCGGCCAGCCTGTCCAGGGTTCCCATGAGCTGGTCGACCAGTTCGTAGCTGAGCCGGTTCTCCCGCTGCGGGTCGCAGATGGCGACCCGGACGATGCCCGGCCCGGTCGTGGTCACCTCGAGCACGTTCGGCACGGCGTTCACCTCTGGTCCTCCGTGGTCAGGCGGTGCGCCCGGATCTGCTCCGGGTCCAGCCAGCAGCGGCGCCGCTGGAAGGGGTAGGTGGGCAGGTCGACCGGCGGGTGCGCGGTGCCCTCGAAGGCGTCCCAGTCCAGGTCGACGCCGTGGGTGTGCAGGCTGGCCGCGCTGTCCAGCAGGGTCTGCCAGTTGCCGGTCTCCGGGTCCAGCGAGCGCAGCCACCGGCCGGTGCCCCGGGGCAGGCAGCGCTTGCCCATCTCGATCAGAGTGTCCTTCGGGCCCATCTCCAGGAAGGTGTCGTAGCCCTCGGCGGCCAGGGCCCGGGTGGCGTCCAGGAACCGGACCGGTTCGCGGAGCTGCTGCCGCCAGTACGCCGGGTCGTGGCAGACGCCCGAGCGGAGCATGGTCGCCCGGTAGGTGGACATGAAGGGGATCCGCGGTTCGCCGAACTCCTGCCCGGTGACGGCCTTCTCGAACTCGTCGAGGATCGGTTCCAGCAGCGGCGAGTGCGACGCGTACGACACCCGCAGCGGGCGGGTGAGGACGAACTCCTCCTCCAGCCGTTCCAGCACCGCCTGCACGGCCGTCTTCTCGCCGGAGATGACGGTGTGCTCGGGGCCGTTGACGGCGGCGACCGCCACCTGGCCGGCGTACCCGTCGAGCAGGGCGGTGACGTCCTCGGCGGAGGCCGAGCAGGCGGCCATCATGCCGGTCGGCGGCAGGGTCCGGGTGAGCCGGCCGCGTTCCACGATCAGCCGGACCCCGGTCTCCAGGCTGAACACCCCAGCGACCCAGGCGGCGGCGTACTCGCCGAGGCTGTGGCCCATCACCGCGTCGGGCCGGACCCCCCAGGAGCGCCACATCTCGGCCAGCGCGCACTGGATCGCGAAGAGCGTCGGCTGGGCGTACTCGGTCTCGTCGATCGGGTACCGGACGCCACCCTGCGCGGGGTACATGACGTCGCGCAGCCGCCACGGGTGGTGGACGTCGAACAGTTCGGCGCAGCGGTCGATGGTCCGGCGGAACACCGGATCGGTCCGGTACAGCTCGCGGCCCATGTCGACGTGCTGGCCGCCCTGGCCGGGGAAGACGAACGCCAGTCGGCGCCGGGTGCCGACGCCGACGCTGCCCCGGTGCAGCCCGTCGGGGGTGCCACCGGCCGCGAGCGCGGTCAGCGCGGCGCGGGCGGCGGCCAGGTCGGCCACCGGCACCGCCGCCCGGTGCGCGAAGTGGGTGCGCCGGGCGTTGGTGGTGTGGCACAGCCCGGCCAGCGTCGGGGTGGGCGGCGCGGCGAGCCGGTCGGCGTACCGGCGGGCCTGGTCGCGCAGCGCGGCCTCGTCACGGCCGGAGACGGTCAGCAGCCGCAGCGGCCGCTGGTCGACCGGGGCCGGGTCGGCCGGGGCCTCGCCGACCAGGGCCGGCACGTCACCGAGCACGATGTGGGCGTTGGTGCCGCCGAAGCCGAACGAGCTGACCCCGGCGATCCGCTGCCCGGCCGGGGACGGCCAGGCGGTGCGGGTGGTGGCCACCTTCAGCGGCAGCTCGCTCCACTCGACGTGCGGGTTCAGCTCGCGCAGGTGCAGGTGCGGGGGGATCTCGCCGTGGTGCAGGCCCAGCGCCACCTTGATCAGGCCGGTGATGCCGGCGGCGGCCTCCAGGTGCCCGGTGTTGGTCTTGACCGAGCCGAGGATCAGCGGGTGCTCCGGGTCGCGCCCCGGGCCCAGCGCGGCGGCCAGCGCGCGCACCTCGATCGGGTCGCCGAGGGTGGTGCCGGTGCCGTGCGCCTCGACGTAGTCGACGCGGTGCGGGGCGACCCGGGCGTCGGCGAGCGCGGCCCGCAGCACCGCCTCCTGGGCGACGCTGTTGGGGGCGGTGAGGCCGTTGCTGTGCCCGTCCTGGTTGACCGCCGAGCCCCGGATCACGGCCAGCACCCGGTCGCCGTCGGCGCGCGCGTCGGAGAGTCGCTTCAGGACGACCATGCCGGCGCCCTCGCCCCGCACGTAGCCGTTGGCGCTGGCGTCGAAGGTGCGGCTGCGCCCGTCCGGGGAGAGCATGCCGACCTGGGAGAACGCCGCCGTGGTCTCCGGCCAGAGCATCACGTTGACGCCGCCGGCCAGGGCGAGCCGGGCGGTGCCGGCGCGCAGGCTCTGGCAGGCCAGGTGCACCGCGACCAGCGAGGACGAACAGGCGGTGTCCACCGCCAGGCTGGCGCCGTGCAGGTCGAAGACGTAGGAGAGGCGGTTCGCGGCGATGCTGAACGCGGTGCCGGAAAGCCCCCGGATGGGCGCGCCGCCGAGCAGCAGCGAGTAGTCCCAGGTGCTGATGCCGACGTACACGTCGGTGTGCGTGCCGGCCAGTTTCGCCGGCACCTGCCCCGCGTGTTCGAGGGACTCCCAGGCGACCTCCAGCAGCAGCCGCTGCTGCGGGTCCATGCTGGCCGCCTCGCCGAGGGAGAGGCCGAAGAAGCCCGGGTCGAACCGGTCGACCTGGTCGAGGAAGCCGCCGTCGCGGCTGCTCATCGTGCCCGGGGTGGACTGCTCCGGGTCGTGGTAGGCGTCGACGTCCCAGCGGTCGGCGGGCACCTCGGAGACCAGGTCCACGCCGTCGCGCAGCCGGGCCCAGAACTCGTCGGGGCTGTTCGCGCCGCCGGGCAGCCGGCAGCCCACGCCGACGACGGCGATGGGTTCGGTGCGGGCGCGTTCGATCTCGTCCAGGCGGGCCTGGAGGGTCTCGATCGCGACCAGGGCGCGCTTGAGCGGGGACAACGTCGCGGCGGCTCCGGTGTCACTCATGGGTGGTCCTCACCTCCAGGGCGGAGAGTTTCGCGGCCAGCAGCGCCTCGACGTCGGCGTCGTCCAGCGCGGCGACCCGGGCGACCAGGTCGTCCGGCACGTCGGGGGTCGGCGGGGGGTCGGACGCCGGGGCCGGCGTCGCGGACTCGGGGAACAGTTCGCGGAGCAGGTAGTCGGTCAGCCGGGTCACCGTGGGGTGGTCGAAGGCGATGGTGCTGGGCAGGTGACGCCCGGCGAATCCGCCCAGCGCGTTGCGCAGCTCGACCGCCATCAGCGAGTCCAGGCCGAGTTCCCGCAGCGGCTGCTGCGGGTTGACCGGCTGCGCCGGGGGCAGGCCGAGGATGGTGACCGCGACGCACTGCACGTACTCCTGGAGGAGCTGACGGCGCTCGGCGGGGTGCGCGCCCTCGATCCGCTCGCGGGCCCCGCCGGTCGGAGCCCGGTCGGTCGGGTCCCGGTCGGTCAGGGCAGTGGCGGGCGGCTTTTCGACGGCGCGCAGCCGGGCCAGCAGCGCCGGCGGACGCTCGCCGTATCCGTGCAGGTGGGCCGACCAGTCCACGGCGAACACCCCGGCCTGGGTGGTCCGGGCGTCCAGCAGCCGGCCGAGGGCGTCGGTGGCCTCGTCCGCCGGCAGCGCCCGGAAGCCCTGCGCGGCGAGGCGCTGCCGCTGCCGGTCGTCCAGGCGGGCGGCCATGCCGCCGTCGGCCCACGGCCCCCAGCCGACGCTGGTCGCCGCGAGGCCCCGGGCCCGCCGGTGGTGGGCGAGCGTGTCGAGGAACGTGTTGGCGGTGACGTAGCTGCTCTGGCCGGCCGAGCCGAGCAGCGCGGCCACCGACGAGCAGAACACCAGGAAGTCCAGCGGCAGGTCCCGGGTGAGCTGGTGCAGGTTCCAGCCGCCGGCCACCTTGGGGGCGAGCACCCCGGCGAACCGCGACCAGGTCTGCTGGGCGAGCACCCCGTCGTCGAGCACCCCGGCGGCGTGCACGATCCCGCGCAGCGGCGGCAGGGTGGCGGCGATCTCGGCGAGCACACCGGCCAGGGCGTCCGGGTCGGCCACGTCGGCCTGCCGGATGTGGATCCGCGCGTCGGGGTGCAGGTCGCGCAGGGTCGCGGCGACCTCCGCCGAGGGCGCGCTGCGGCCGAGCAGCACCAGGTGGCGGGCGCCCTGCTCGACCAGCCAGCGGGCCACCGCCGGGCCGATCCCGCCGAGACCACCGGTGATCAGGTACGTCGCGTCGGGGCGTACCACGGGCGGGTGGTCGTGGGTCACCACGACCTTGCCGACGTGCCGTGCCTGGGCCATGTGGCGGAACGCGTCCACCGCCCGGTCGAGCGGGAAGGCCCGCAGCGGCAGCGGGGCCAGCCGGCCCGCGCCGAGCGCGTCGGTCAGCTCGCGCAGCGTCGCCCGGATCAGCTCCGGATCGGCGTCGGCCACCGCGCCCAGGTCGTACGGGTGGTACCCGACATCGGGCCGCACTCCGGCGACCCGGTCGGCGTCCCAGATGCCGCGCTTGCCGATCTCCAGGAAGGTGCCACCCTCGCGCAGCACGTCGAGGCTGCGCGGGATGAACTCGTCGGCCAGGGAGTTGAGCACGACGTCCACGCCCTGCCCGTCGGTACGGTCACGGATCGCGTCGGCGAAGTCGAGGGTGCGGGAGTGGAACACGTGCCGGACGCCCAGCTCGGTGAGGACCGGCCACTTGGCGGGGCTGGCGGTGGCGAACACCTCCGCCCCGGCGGCGTGGGCCAGCCGCACAGCGGCCAGTCCGACCCCGCCGGCCGCCGCGTGGACCAGCACCCGCTCGCCGGGCTTGAGCCGGGCCAGGTGGTGCAGTCCGTACGCGGCGGTGAGGTACGTGACCGGGACGGTGGCCGCCTCGGCGTAGTCCAGCCCGACGGGGATCGGCGCGACCCGGGCGGCGGACACCGTGACGTAGCTGGCGAAGCTCGCCGGGGCCAGCGCGAGGACCCGGTCCCCGACGGCGAGGGCGTCGACCCGCGCGCCGACGGCGACGACCTCGCCCGCGCACTCCAGGCCGAGCGGACCCGCCTCGCCGGGGTACATGCCGAGGGCGTTCAGCACGTCCCGGAAGTTGAGCCCGGTGGCCTGGACGCGGATCTCCACCTCGTCCGGTTCCGGCTGGCGGCGGGTGGCCGGTTCGAGGGTGAGGTTCTCCAGCACGCCGCGTTCGCGGATCCGCAGCCGCACCGGGCCGGTGTCCCCCGTTTCCGGCTCGGTCGGCACCAGCCGGGGCACGTGCACGACGCCGTCGCGGACCGCCGCCTCGTCCTCGCCGTCGGCGGCGAGCAGCAGGTCGGCCAGTTCCGGGGCCACCGGCCGGGGGTCGGTCGGGTCGAGGTCGACGCAGCCGCAGCGCAGGCCGGCCCATTCCCGGTTGACCGCGCGGGCCAGTCCCCAGGCGGGGGCCTGGGTGACCGCGACCGGGTCGCCGGGGAGGACCGCCCTGGCCCCCCGGGTGACCAGCCACAGGCGGGGCGCCGGTGGGTCGTCGGTGGCCAGGGTGGACACCAGGTCGAGCATCCGGCGGACGGTCCGCTCGTGGGCGGCCAGCACCTCGTCCAGGGCCGGCTCGACGGCCGCTGCGTCGAGGCCGCCGAGGTCGACCACGCCGCGCCAGGTCCGGCCGGGGTGCCGCAACGGCCCGGTCGGGTCGGCGTCCGGGGGCAGCAGTTCGACCCGCTCGCCCCGGGACCGCAGCAGGTCGGCGAGGGCGGTGCCGGTGCCGCCCTGGTCGGCCAGGAGCAGCCAGTCACCGGCGCCGGTGGTCGGGGTGGCCGGCTCCGCCGGCTCCCACGCGATCGCGTAGTGGACTCCCGGTGCGGTGGTGCCGTGCAGGGCGTGCCGGTCGGCGCGGCGCAGCAGCAGGCCCTCGACCCGGGCGGCCAGGACCCCGTCGGTGGTGCGCAGCTCGACGTCGGCGACGGCCGCCTCGGCGCTGCGGCTGCGCAGCCGCGCGTGGCTCCACACCTGCCGGCCGGGCGCGGTGACCGGGGCGAAGCGGTCCAGGCCGATCGGCAGCCAGGCGTCGGCCGGGTCGTCGGGGAACGCGGCCAGGGCCACCTGGAGGGCGGCGTCGAGCAGCGCGGGATGCCAGCGGTAGTCGTCGGCTGCCAGGCCGTCGGCGCGAGCGACCCGACCGAGGGCCTGGTCGGTGCCGCGCCACAGCTCACGGAGGCCGGTGAAGGCGGGGCCGTACGCGATGCCGGCCGACCGGAGCCGCCGGTGGAACGACGCGACGTCGACCGGCGTGAGTCCGTCGGGCAGGGTCGCCGGGTCGCACCGGTCGGCTTGGGGCGGGCTGTACTCGCCCACCCTGCCGGTCGCGTGCCGGTTCCACGGCTGGTCGTCGCCGCCGCTGGTCGGCTGGCTGAACACCTGCACGGTGCCGCCGGGGTGCGTGCAGGGGTCCCCTGTTACCGCTTCCTGCGTAGTAGGGGACCCCTGCAACCACCCCGCGGCGGGGGTCAGCACGACCTGCACCGACCGGGGCGCGTCGTCCGGCAGGACCAGCGGTTGGTGCAGCACCAGGTCGGTGACCTGGACCGGGGTGGTGCCGCCGTGAGCGGCCAGGGCCAGTTCGAGGTACGCGGTCATCGGCAGCAGCGCCGCGCCGTGGATCCGGTGGTCACCGAGGAAGCCGCCGGCGTCGAGGACGTTGTCGAAGGTCGGCACGGCGGTACGCATCCGCCGGCCGAGCAGCGGGTGCCCGCCCGGGGCCGGGGTCCGGTGGGCCGGGCGGGGCGTGCCGCGCAGCCAGTGCCGCTGGCGCTGCCACGGGTAGCCGGGCAGCGGCACGCACCGGCCGGGACTCGGGTGCAGACGCGCCCAGTCGACGGGGTGGTTGGCGCGGTAGAGCCCACCGAGCGCGGTCAGCAGCGTGGTGCGGCCGTCCGCGCCGGCCCGCATCGAGGCCAGCACCACACCGGGGCGGCCGTGCTGCTCGACCTGCTCGACGATCGGCCGGGCCAGGACCGGCTGCGGGCCGACCTCGAGCACGGTGCAGCCGGCTCCCGCCCCGTCGAGTTGGGCCAGCGCCGCCGCGAACCGGACCGGCTGCCGGATGTTGCGGGCCCAGTACGCCGGTCCGTAGTCCCCGTCGGCGGCGGGGAGCCCGGTCACCGTGGACACGATCGGCACGGCGGCGGGACGGGGCGTGACGCCGTGCAGCGCCTCGACCAGCGGATCCTGGAACGGGGCCATCTGCGGGCTGTGGAAGGCGTACTCGACCCGCAGCGGCCGGCTGGACACGCCCCGTTCGGCGAGCGCGGCCAGCACCTCGGCCAGCGCGTCGGCGTCGCCGGCCAGCACGGTCGAGGTGGGGCTGTTGACCGCCGCGACGGCCAGCCGGTCGCCGTACCGGGCCACGGCCTGCGCGGCCTCGTGCTCCGGCAGCGCCACGGTGGCCATCCGGCCGAGCCCGTGCGCCGGCTGCATCACCCGGCCCCGGTGGTACGCCACGCGTACCGCGTCGTCGAGGGTGAGCACCCCGGCGACGTGCGCGGCGGCGACCTCGCCGACGCTGTGGCCGATCACCGTCTCGGGTTCGACGCCCCACGAGCGCCAGAGCTCGGCCAGCGCCACCTGCACCGCGAAGAGCGCGGGTTGCGCGACCTCGGTGCGGTCCAGCCGGGACCGGCTCTCGTCGGCGAGGAGCTCGCCCACCAGCGACCAGCCGGCGAGGGCGTGGAACAGCTCGTCGCAGCGGCGCAGCGTCTCGGCGAAGACCGGCTCGGCCGCCATCAGGTCCCGGCCCATGCCGGCCCATTGCGCACCCTGGCCGCAGAAGACGAAGACCGGTCCGGCCGGGGTGTCCGGGACGGCCGCCTCCGCCGGGGCGGGGGCGTCGACGACGGCCGCCAGCCGGTCGGCCAGTTCGGCGTGACTGCGGCCGGAGACCGCCGCCCGGAACGGGTGGTGGCTGCGCCGGACAGCCGCCGTCCAGCAGAGGTCACGCAGCGGCACGTCGGTGTCGGCCAGCATCGACCGGTACGCGCCGGCCAGCGCACGCAGCGCCTGCGGACTGCGGGCCGACAGCGGCAGCAGCTCCACCCGGTCGGCCGGCCCGTCGGCGGGCACGGGAGTCTCCCCGGCGGACGCGGGGGTGTTCCTGGGGGGCACGGGGGTCTCCCCGGCGGGCGCCTCCGCCACGACCAGACAGCCGTTGGTGCCGGACCAGCCGAACGAGCTGACCGTGGCGGACCGGGGGTGCTCGCCCCGGGGCCAGGGGCGCAGCTCGGTCGGGATGACGAACCGGGTCCCGGCCAGCGAGGCGTTCGGGTTGAGGGTACGGAAGTGCAGGTGGGCCGGAACGGCCTCGTGCCGCAGCGACAGCACCACCTTGATCAGGCCGGCGATGCCGGCGGCGGCCTCCAGGTGGCCGATATTGGTCTTGACCGAACCGAGGGTGATCGGGCGGCTCTGCCCGGTCGCCGGGCCGAACACCTCGGTCAGCGCCTCGATCTCGATCGGGTCGCCGAGCGCGGTGCCGGTGCCGTGGGCCTCGACCGCACTGACCGCCGCCGGCTCGACGCCCGCGTTGGCCAGCGCCTGCGCGACGATCTGCCGCTGGGAGAGCCCGCTCGGGGCGGTCAGGCCGTTGGTCCGGCCGTCCTGGTTGACCGCCGACCCGCGGATCACCGCCAGGACCGGGTCGCCGTCGCGCCGCGCGTCGGAGAGCCGCTTGAGCACCACCGCGCCGCAGCCCTCGCCGCGCACGAAGCCGTCGGCGGCGGCGTCGAAGGTCTTGCAGCGGCCGTCGGCGGCCATCATCCGCATCTTGGTGGTGGCCATGGCGAAGTGCGGGCCGAGCGCCAGGTTCACCCCGCCGGCCAGCGCGGTCCGGCACTCGCCGCTGCGCAGGCTCTGCACGGCCAGGTGCACCGCGACCAGGGACGACGAGCAGGCGGTGTCCAGGGCGACGCTCGGCCCCCGCAGGTCGAACAGGTACGAGATCCGGCCGGCGACGACGCTGTGCGAGGTGCCGGTGCCGGTGTAGGTGTCGATCCGCTCCGGGTCGGCGAACTGGAGCCAGGTGTAGTCGTTGCTGTGGCTGTGCACACCGACGAAGACGCCGGTGGCGCTGCCGGCCAGCCGTTCGGTGGTCTGCCCGGCGCTCTCCAACGCCTCCCAGGCGACCTCCAGCATCAGCCGCTGCTGCGGGTCCATCTGGTCGGCCTCCCGGGGGGAGATGCCGAAGAAGGCCGCGTCGAAGCGGTCCACCTGGTCCAGGAATCCGCCCCAGCGGCTGCTGACCCGGCCCGGCGCGGTGGGATCCGGGTCGTAGAGCGTGTCGGCGTCCCACCGGTCGGCTGGTACCTCCGAGACCGCGTCGACCCCGTCGCGCAGCAGCGCCCAGAACGTCTCGGGGCTGTTCGCTCCGCCCGGGAAGCGGCAGGCCATGCCGACGACCGCGATCGGCTCGGTCCGGGCGCGCTCGCTGGCCTCGAGCTTGGCGCGCATGTCGCGCACCGCGGTCAACGCGCGGTGCAGCGTCGCCGCCGAGGAGTGTTCCGCTGAGGACATGTCGGTTCCTTGTCCGCCGTCAGGAATCGAGGTCGTTGAGTTCTTGCACGAGCAGCGCCTCCAGGTCGTCGACCGAGAGTTCGCCCAGGTCGCCGTCGATCGGGAGCCCACCCAGGTCGCCGTCGACCGAGAGTTCGCCCAGGTCGTCGTCCGGACCCGGCGCCGCCGGGCCGGGGTCGGCGCCGTCGGGGTCGTCCGGAACGGCCGCCGGGTCGAGCGGGATCGCCATCCGCTCGGCGAGGTAGGGCACCAGCACCTCGATCGTCGGGTAGTTCCAGAGCACCGTGGACGACAGCGGGATGCCGAGGCCCGCCTCCAGGCGGTTGCGCAACTCCAGCGACATCAGCGAGTCGAAGCCGAGGCTGCGGAGCGGGGTGTCGACGCCGATCCGGGCCGGAGCCAGGCGCAGCACGCGGGACGCCTCCTGGCGGACGTAGCCCTCCATCGCCGCCCGGCGACGGCGTCCCGGCTCGGCGGAAAGGAACTCGGCGCGGGCGCCGGCCGTCGTCGGCTGCCCGGCCGCGTCGGTGCCGAGGCGGGCGAGTTGGTTGCTCCGGGCGGCGGCCGGATAGGCGGCCACCCACTCGGCGGCGTCGAACGGCATCACGGCGACCTGGGCGGCATCCCGCCCGAGCAGCCCGTCGAGGACGGCGACGCCCTGGTCCGGGCTGATCGCGCGCAGGCCGCGCAGCGCCTGCTGCCCGCCCTGTTCCAGCCGGGCCGCCATGCCCACCGCCGACCAGGGTCCCCAGTTGACGCTCAGCGCCGGCAGGCCGGCGGCCCGACGGGCGTGGGCCAACGCGTCGAGGAAGGCGTTGCCGGCCGCGTAGCTGCCCTGGCCGGGTGAACCGAGCACGGAGGTCACCGAGGAGAACAGGACGAAGAAGTCCAACGCCTCGGTGCGGGTCTGGTCGTGCAGGTGCCACGCGGCGTCGATCTTGGGCCGGGCCACCCGCCGGTACCGTTCGGCGGTCTGCTGGAGCAGGATGCCGTCGTCGAGCACCCCGGCCGCGTGCACCACGCCGCGCAGCGGCGCCAGGTGCTCCCGGACGTGGTCGAGCACCCGGGCCACCTCGTCGGCGACGGTGAGGTCGGCGGCGAGGGAGACCACCTCCACCCCGGCCCGGGCCAGGTCGTCGAGGACCGGCCGGGCGGTGGCCGGCGCGCCCGTGCGGCCGACCAGGACGAGCTGGCGGGCACCGGAGTCGGCGAGCCAGCGGGCGACGCCGAGGCCGAGCCCGCCGAAGCCGCCGGTGACCAGGTAGCTGGCGTCGGAGCGGATCCGGGCGGCACCGGGGGCCGGGGTGACCGGGACGGTCTGCCGGTCGGTCACGGTCAGCACGATCTTGCCGATGTGGCCGGCCTGCTCCATCAGGTGGAACGCGTCGCGTACCTCGGCGACCGGGAACCGGTGGGTCGGCAGCGGACGCAGCTCTCCGGCGTCGACCCGGGCGACGATCCGGCGCAGCAGCGCGCCGAGCAGCGCGGTCCGCTCGGTGAACATCCGGTCCAGGTCGACCGCGAAGAAGGCCAGGTTGCGGCGGAACTCACCGAGTCCGATCGGCCGGTCCTGGTGGATGTCCCGCTTGCCGATCTCCACGAACCGCCCGTACGGGGCGAGGGCGGCGATGCCGTGCGTGATGAACGCACCGGCCAGGGAGTTCAGCACGACGTCCACGCCCTGCCCGCCGGTGGCGGCGCGCACCTGCTCGGCGAAGGCGATGCTCCGCGAGTCCAGCACGTGCGACACGCCCAGCGAGGTCAGGTAGGAGCGTTTCTCGGCGCTGCCGGCGGTGGCGAACACCTCGGCCCCGGCGGCCTGGACGAGCTGCACGGCGGCCAGGCCGACCCCACCCGCTGCGGCGTGCACCAGCACCCGCTCGCCCGGTTCGATCCGGGCCAGGTGTTCCAGGGCGTACGCGGCGGTGAGGAAGGCGATCGGGATGGTCGCGGCCGCCGTGAAGTCGAGACCGGCGGGCTTCGGCGCCACCAGCCGCGCGTCGGCCCGCACGTGGCTGCCGACGCACCGGCTGCCGACGGCCACCACGGCGTCGCCGACCCGCAGGTCGGTCACGTCCGGCCCGACCGCGACCACCACCCCGGCGCACTCGTCGCCCAGGGTGACCTCCGCGTCGTCCAGGCCGGGGTACGCGCCGAGCGTCTTCAGCACGTCCCGGAAGTTGAGGCCACTGGCCCGCACCTCGACGAGCACCTCGCCGGGGCCCGGCGGGGCCGGGGTGAACGGACGCAGGTGGAGCCCGTCGAGGGTGCCGGCCCGGTCGAGTTCGAGCCGGAACGGGCGGTCGCCGGCCGGCTCGGCGACGACGGGTGCCGCGCCGGGTGCCCCGGCGACCAGGCGGGAGACGAACACGTCACCGCCACGCAGGGCCAGGTCGGGTTCCTCGGCCGGGGCGAGCAGGGCGGTGAGCAGGGCGGTGTCCTCGTCGGGCAGGTCCGTGCCGAGGTCGATCCGGGTGCAGCGCAGGTCGGGGTGCTCGTGCGCGACGGTCCGGCCGAGCCCCCACAGCGGGGCCTGCAACGGCGCGGACACCCGGTCGCCCGGCGCCGCCGCCTGGCTGTCCCGGGTGACCAGCCAGAGTCGGGGCCGCCGCCCGGGCGGCAGGTCGTGCAGCGCCCGGACCAGGTGCAGCACGCTGTCGGCGACGACCTGGTGGGCGTGTTCCAGGGCGGCCGGGTCGGGTTTCGGGCCTCCGGCGTCCAGCGCCCAGCGGTGGATCACACCCCGGCAGGGCCGGTCCGCGTCGAAGGCGTCGGCGAGCAGGTCCCGGATCTGTTCGGGCCGGGTCGGGTCGAGTTCGTACCGGTCGGCGGCCAGCCGTCGGTAGGCCGGACCCGGCCGGACGACGACGCAGGTGCCGCCGCGCGCCGCCAGCGCGGCGTCGAGGGTGGTGTCCCGGTCGGCGAGCAACAGCCACCGGCCGGCCCAGTCGGCGTCGCCGGACGGGGTGACGAGGGGTTCCCAGCGGATCTCGTGGAGCAGGCCGGCGTCCGACGCGTCGCGTGCCAGGCGGCGCAGGCGCAGGCCGTCGACGACCAGCAGGACCCGGCCGTCGTCGGCGGAGCGGGCCACCAGGTCGACGGTGTGCGACCGCACGTCGCCGGCTGCGACGGGCCGCAGCCGGGCCCGGCAGGACAGCGTCGTTCCGGGGCGTTCCCGCAGGTCGAGGCGCTCGATCCGGACCGGCACCCAGGTGTCGTCGGCCGCGCCGGGCAGCACGGCGATCGCCACCTGGAGGCAGCTGTCCAGCAGCGCCGGGTGCACGCCGTACCCGTCGGACGGGTCCGCCGCGAGGTCGATCCGCGCGGACGCCTCGCCGTCGGCCCGCCACAGCTGCCGTACGCCCTGGAAGCGCGGGCCGTAGTTTAGGCCCCGGGCGCGCATCGCCGCGTAGTGGTCGTCCCCGGTCAGCTCCGGTCCGTCCGGCCGGGAGGTGTCCTCCGGATCGTGGTCGGCGACGACGGGTTCACCGGCGCGGACGCGGCCCCGGGCGTGCACCAGCCAGCCGCCCGGCTGCCCGTCCTCGTCGGGTTGCCGGCTGGCGCAGTGGAACGCGAACCCACCGGACGGGTCCCCGGTCAGGCTCACCTGGACGGTGGTGGGCCGTTCCCCGGACGGCGCGAGCGGTGCGACGACGTCCAGGTGCTCGACCACGCGGGCCGGCGTGCCGAGCAGCTCGCCGGCGGCGGCCAGGGCCATCTCGACGTACGCCGTGGCGGGGACGACGACCTGGCCGCGTACCCGGTGGTCGGTGAGGTACGGCAGCGCGTCGACGTCGATCTCGGTGGTCCAGAGGTGGGCGCCCCGGTCCAGTGACGACTCGACGTGCCCGCCGAGGAGCGGATGGCCGCCGGTGTGCCGGGCGTGGGCGGGTCCGGTGGCCGGCTCGTCGGCCCAGTACCGTTCCCGCTGCCAGGGGTAGTCGGGCAGGCGGACGACCGCGCCGGGGGTCGGGTGCAGCGCCGTCCAGTCGACCGGTACGCCCAGGCGGTACAGCTCACCGGCGGTGTCCAGCATGGCCAGCCGCTCCGGGTTGTCCCGGCGGGTGGAGGCGAGGACGACGCCGTCACCACCCCGCGCCCGGCAGCTCTGCTCGATTCCCGCCGCCAGTACGGGATGTGGGCTGATCTCCAGGAAGCAGGTCGACCCGTCGTCGAGCAACCGGTCCACCATCGGCGCGAACCGCACCGGCTCCCGCAGATTCTCCCACCAGTACCCGGCATCCAACTCCGTACCAGCAAGAACCTCCGCCCGCACCGTCGAATACAACGGCACCACCGCCACACGCGGCGACACCCCCACCAACCGCGCCACCAACTCGTCCCGCAACCCATCCACCTGCGGACTGTGCGACGCCACATCCACCTGCACCCGCCGCGCGAACACCCCCCGACCCGACAGCGACGCCACCACCGCGTCCACCGCCTCCGACGAACCCGCGACCACCGTCGTCACCGGCCCATTCAGAGCCGCCACCACCACCGCACCACCGAACGGAGCCACCACCGCCTCAACCTCGCCAGCCGGCAACTCCACCACCGCCATCGCCCCACGACCCGAAATCCGCCGCAACAAACCACTGCGCTCACAGATCACCCGAGCCGCATCCGACAACGACAACGCCCCAGCGACATACGCCGCCGCGACCTCCCCCATCGAATGCCCCACCACCGCCGCAGGCACCACACCCCACGACCGCCACAACGCCGCCAACCCCACCTCGACGGCAAACAACACCGGCTGCACCACATCGATCCCCTCAGGAACCGACTCCCCCTCCAACACCTCCACCAACGACCAGTCCACAAACTCCGAAAACGCCGCCGCACACTCCCGCAACACCCCACGGAACACCGGCTCACACCGCGCCAACTCCCGACCCATCCCCCACCACTGACCACCCTGACCCGGAAACACGAACACCACCCGGCGGGCCGGGCCGGCGGGTACCGGGTCCGACGGGCGACCGTCGGCGAGGTGGGCTTCGAGTTGGGCGAGGAGGTCCGCGTGGGAGGTGGCGGCGACGGCGAGCCGGACGCCGTGGTGGGTACGCCGCACTGCGGCGGTGTGGGCGAGGTCGCGCAGGTCGAGGTTGGGCTGGCGGCGGAGCAGGTCCACGGTGCGCCGGGTCAGGTCGGTCAGCGCGGCCGGCGTGTGCGCCGACAGCGGCAGCAGTACAACGTCCCCGGCGTCGTGCCCGGCTGCCGCGACCCCGGCGTCACCGGACACGTCGGACGCGGTGACCCGCTCGTCGGATGCCGTGGCCGGCTCCTCGGGCGCGGTCTGCGGGGTGGGCCGGGCCGGGTCGGTCGGCGCGGCGGTGTCCGGTGCGGACGGCAGCGGCACCGGCACGACGTCCTGCGGGTACAGGGCCGGCCAGTGGAGCGGCTGTCCGAGTTCGTGGAGCCGGGCCGCCGTGTCGAGCATCGCGGCGCGCTCGTCCTCGTCCCGGCGGGTCGACGCGAGCGTCACACCCCGGCCGGGGTAACGGGCCTGGCTCTGCTCGATGGCGGTGCCGAGGACCGGGTGGGGGCTGATCTCCAGGAAGCAGGTCGACCCGTCGTCGAGCAACCGGTCCACCATCGGCGCGAACCGCACCGGCTCCCGCAGATTCTCCCACCAGTACCCGGCATCCAACTCCGTACCAGCAAGAACCTCCGCCCGCACCGTCGAATACAACGGCACCACCGCCACACGCGGCGACACCCCCACCAACCGCGCCACCAACTCGTCCCGCAACCCATCCACCTGCGGACTGTGCGACGCCACATCCACCTGCACCCGCCGCGCGAACACCCCCCGACCCGACAGCGACGCCACCACCGCGTCCACCGCCTCCGACGAACCCGCGACCACCGTCGTCACCGGCCCATTCAGAGCCGCCACCACCACCGCACCACCGAACGGAGCCACCACCGCCTCAACCTCGCCAGCCGGCAACTCCACCACCGCCATCGCCCCACGACCCGAAATCCGCCGCAACAAACCACTGCGCTCACAGATCACCCGAGCCGCATCCGACAACGACAACGCCCCAGCGACATACGCCGCCGCGACCTCCCCCATCGAATGCCCCACCACCGCCGCAGGCACCACACCCCACGACCGCCACAACGCCGCCAACCCCACCTCGACGGCAAACAACACCGGCTGCACCACATCGATCCCCTCAGGAACCGACTCCCCCTCCAACACCTCCACCAACGACCAGTCCACAAACTCCGAAAACGCCGCCGCACACTCCCGCAACACCCCACGGAACACCGGCTCACACCGCGCCAACTCCCGACCCATCCCCCACCACTGACCACCCTGACCCGGAAACACGAACACCACCCGGGGAGGCGACGACGGCGTGGGAGCGGACGAGGGGACGGTGTCGAGCCACTGGTCGAGTCGGCTGACCAACTCGTCCCGGGTGCGGGCCGGCAGGGCGAGCCGGTACGGCTGGTCGGTGAGCCGACGGGCGGCGGTGTAGCAGAGGTCCGCCAGGGCGACCGGGCCGGTGGCGGCCTCCCGTACGGCACGGACGACCGCTCGCAGCGCGTCGGGATCCGGCGCGGACAGCGGGAGCAGGTGGACCGGTTGCGCGATCGCCCCCTCCAGCACCACATGGCAGTTCGTGCCGCCGAAGCCGAAGGCGCTGACGCCGGCGAGCGGCTTCTCCTCCGGGTGCGGCCAGGGTTCGACGGTGCCGGGAACCCGCAGCCGGAGCTGCTCGAAGCCGATGTGCGGGTTCGGCTGGGTGAAATGCAGGTTCGGCGGGATGGTCTGGTTTCGGATCGCGAGCGCGGTCTTGATCAGGCCCGCGATGCCGGCGGCGGCCTCCAGGTGACCGATGTTGGTCTTGACCGACCCGATCACCAGGGGCCGGTCGGCGGGGCGGTTCGCGCCGAGCACGGCGCCGATCGCGTTGGCCTCGATGGGATCACCGAGGAAGGTGCCGGTGCCGTGGGTCTCCACGTAGTGCACCCGTTCGGGTGCCACGCCCGCCCGCTGGTAGGCGGCCTGGAGCATGGCCACCTGCGCCTGCGGGCTGGGGGCGGTGAGCCCGTTGCTGAAACCGTCGTTGTTGACCGTCGAGCCACGGATCACGCAGTAGACCGGGTCGCCGTCGGCGAGTGCCCGGGACAGCGGTTTGAGCACGACGATGCCGGCGCCCTCGCCCCGGACGTAACCGTTGGCCCGCGCGTCGAAGGCCTTGGACCGGCCGTCCGGTGCCATCGCCCCGAACTTGGACATCGCCACCGTGCTGTCCGGGGCGATGGTCAGGTTGACGCCGCCGGCGAGCGCCATCGTCGACTCGCCGGAGCGCAGGCTCTGGCAGGCGAGGTGGACCGCGACCAGGGCGGACGAGCAGGCCGTGTTGACGGCGAGGCTCGGCCCCCGGAGTCCGAGCAGGTACGACACCCGGGCCGGGATCACGCTCAGGTCGTGGCCGGTCGCGGTGTGCGCGGTGACGTCCTCGGGGCGGCGGGTGGCGAGCCGGGCGTAGTCCTGCCACATCGCGCCGCAGAACACGCCGGTGGGGCTGTCCTTCAGCGTTCCGGGGACGATGCCGGCGTCCTCCAGGGCCTCCCATGCCAGCTCCAGGAACAGCCGCTGCTGCGGGTCCATCTGGATGACCTCGCGCGGGGCCAGACCGAAGAACCCGGCGTCGAAGCGGTCCACCTGGTCGAGGAAGCCGCCCCAACGGGTACTCGTCCGGCCCGGCGCGTCCGGCGCGGAACTGTAGAAACGGTCGACGTCCCACCGGTCGACCGGCACCTCGGTAATGGCGTCGAGACCCTCGGTCAGCAATTGCCAGTAGGCGTCGGTGTTCCGCGCCCCCGGAAAGCGGCACGCCATTCCGACGATCGCGATCGGTTCCGACTCGCCTACGACGGGGCGGGAATCCGTGACGGATGGTGCGCGATCCCCTTCGCTGAGGAACCGCACCAGCGAATCGAGGGTCGGATGATCCCAGACAAGTGTCGCCGGAAGCGGGCGCCCGAGAAACCGGGAAAGCCCGGCGATGAGCCCTGCGGCACGCAGGGACGTGAGACCGTACCGGTGGAAACGCTCGTACGCGTCCAGACCAGCGGCGTCCAGACCGAGCTGGACGGCCAGGTGCTGCCGAAGCCATTCCTCCACCGCCGAGGCGGTGGGCGAGTCGTGACGCGACGCTGCCTGATCGGGACGCTGCATGGACGTGTCCTCAACGGGAGAATGCTCCGTCGACCGGGCCCGGCCGGGCCTCGTCGTCGAGGTGGCTCGGGGCGACCGGTCGGGGAGGTGCCGACGCGGTGGTAAGTAGGCTCGGAACTCGGGTCAGCAGGTGCGGACGCCCACGGCCGCCGCGACGGTCCCGGGCACGGGCCGGGGACGCCGGCGCGCGGCCCGGTCCGACCCCCGTCGTGGCGACGGGCGGAGAACAGCTATGTCCGCCGATTCAAAGACGGCGGAATACGTCGTCGGCGTACCGATTCCGGCCCATGGCGCACGGTCGGACGTCGACCGCTCAGGAACCTCGTCCACAGCACACCCCAATTCCGGCCCCACCCCGACCGTCCTGTCCGAGCAGGTCGGAAATGGGCACGGACCACCACCGGCCCGGGGGCCGGAACAGCCATGAACAATTCCGCCACAGCATCGGCCCGGCGGCTTCTTTCACGCAACCCCAGTGGATCGCACCGGAATGCTAGCAGCGGCACTCCTTGCCGACGCAACCACTTTCGATACGTCGGTTTTGGGCACTCTTTGTCGATCACGGATACTAAGTGGCTGATCAGGTCCACAGTAGAATGACTTACCGCCTCATAATTTCGGCGAATATACATATCTCGATTAAACGGTGCCTACCGGCTCTGACCGGGGCACCGCCCACCACGGCATTGCGCACCCGCGCCGCCGGCCACCGCGCCGCCCGACCGCAGCCGCGCCCGCCTGTAACACCATTGTGGAGTAAGGGCTTCACCTGCGGTTTACTCGCTTGAACCGCCCCTTCCCGGCCGGGCGTCGCGGGCCCGGCGGGAGCCGACGGGCAGGCCACGACGCAGCCCCGGTGTCCACCATCCGACATCCACCCGTCCGGCTCCCCCGCACCGACCGACCCGCCCGGTCGGTCCTCATCGGACGGCCACCCGGCAGTCCACCGAACGGCTCCACCTCGCCGCCGCCGACGCGTCGTCGCCGGCGAGCCCTGCGCCACGCCACGGGCGCGCATACACAGGCGCCACACTCGTGAATTACCGGCCGATTCCGGCACAAGCGTCGGCAGGCGCCTCTTCCCGACCCGTCGCCCATACGCGGGGGCGTTCTTTTGATTGCCGGGCATCACTGGATAATGAGCCGCGCGATGATCCCGGACGCACGTGGACCGGGCGCACCGACACCCATGGAAGGGACGATTCTGTGAAGCGAGACCACTCGCCCGTGCTCCCCGGCGAGGGTGCCACGGACTACGCGCGCTACATGCGTACGGACGAGTTGCTCACCCTGCAACGGGAACCGGCGGAGATGGTCCACCGGGACGAGCTGCTCTTCCAGGTGGTGCACCAGTCCGCCGAACTGTGGCTCAAACTGGCGGTGGCCGAGTTGACCGAGGCAGCCGGGCGCGTCGACGACGGCGAACTGTCGGAGGCCGAACTCCTGCTGGGCCGGGCCTCACTCGCCATCGGGCTCGTCACCGACCAGTTGGACATGTTCCGGCACCTGCCACCGGCCACCTTCCAGGCCCTAGTGCCCGCGCTCGGCAACGGCTCCGGCGCGGAGTCGCCGGGCTGGAAGCAGGCACAGGCCGCCAGCCGCCGGCTCGATCAGGCGTTCGCCCGATACCTCGCCGACCGGCAGATCGACCTGCGGAAGCTCTACGCGGGCAGTCCCGCCGACCCGGTCTACCGGGTGGCCGAGGCGATGGTCGACTGGGACGAGCGGGTGTCGCTGTGGCGGGTGCGGCACTACAAGATCGCCATCCGGATCGGCAGCCACGGCCCGACGGGCACCCAGGGCAGCCCGGCGAACTGGCTGGCCAAGCTGATCGACCACCGGTTCTTCCCGGACCTGTGGCAGGCGCGTACCGCGCTCGTCGGGGGACCGGAGGACACGACCGGGGCGACCCCGGGCACGGAGGGCTGACGTGGACGCGGCCTTCCGCGCGCAGTTCCCCGTACTGGAAACCTGCGTCTACCTGAACAGCAACTCCACCGGCGCGGTGCCCCGGGGCGTCCAGGACGTCCTGGCCGGCTACTGGGAGACCCTGCGCACCTGGCGGGACGACGTCTGGGGCGGCTGGCACGAGGGGCTCGACCGGTACGCCGACGGGGTGGCCGCGTTCGTCGGCGCGCCCCGCGGCAGCGTGGTCACCGACGCCAACCTGAGCACCCTGCTGGTCCGGGTGGCCTCCTGCTTCGACTACCGAGCGCCCCGGAACCGGGTGGTCACCACCGACCTCGAGTTCCCCACCGTGCCGTTCATCTGGAACGCGTTCCGCCGGCACGGCGCGCAGCCCGTCGTGGTCGGTACCGGCGGCCCCCGGATCGACCAGGACGCCCTGGAGGAGCAGATCGACGAGCGGACGCTGCTGGTGTGCGTACCGCACGCGAGCTTCACCTCCGGGGCCACCGTCGACCTCGCCCGGCTGGTGAAGCACGCGCACTCGGTCGGGGCCAGGGTGGTGGTCGACGCCTTCCAGAGCGTCGGGATCATGCCGCTGGACGTCACCGCGCTCGGCGTCGACTTCCTCCTCGGCGGGGCGCACAAGTGGCTGTGCGGGGCGGGGACGGCCTTCCTCTACGTCCGTCCCGACCTGCTGCCCGGCCTCGAACCGGCGGCGACCGGCTGGCAGGCGGGCGACCGGGCGCTGACCTTCCAGCCGTCGACCAGGTACGCGGACGGCGCGCAGCGGTTCGCCGGTGGCACGCCGTACCCGCTCACCTCACTCATCTCCCAGGTCGGCCTGGACCTGCTGGCCGGGGTGGGCATCGAGACGATCCGGGCGCATTCCCTGCGCTGCACGCGACGGGTCATCGACCGGGCCGGCGCGGCCGGCATCCCGGTGGTCAGCCCGGTGGGCCCGGAGCGGGGCGGGGTGGTCTGCCTCGACGTCCCGGACGGGGAGGCGCTCAAGTACCGCCTCGCCGCCCGGAACCTGGTGTGCAGCTGGCGTGGCTACCTGCGGGTCGGCCCGCACGTCTACAACACCCTCGACGAGATCGACGAGTTCATGGACGCACTCGAACAGGAATGGCAGGGAAGCCACCGATGAGCACACCGTCGTTGTCGCCGCGCGCGCTGATGAGTCTGCTGTTCAACGCCAGCAAGGCGATGGACGTGCTGGAGACCGCCCTCACCATGGGGCTGCTCGACGCGCTGGAGCCCGGCCCGGTGGGCCTGGGCGACCTGGCGACCCGGTTCGACGTACGGCCGCTGCGGCTCTACAAGTTCCTCGACTGCCTGGAGAGCGTCGGCGTCGTCGAACGGGAGGAGAAGAGCGACGACATCACCGAGGCCAGCTACCGGGCGGTGCCCGGACTGCGGGACGCCGTGTGGGCGGTGCTCGGGCCCGGCTCGATCGAACGTGACCGGGACCAGTACCCGTGGCGGCGGCTGCACGGCCGGCTGGCCGAGAGCCTGCGCGGCGAGGTCAGCATGACCGACGACGACTTCGCCTGGCCGCCGAAGACCGACGAGCAGACGGCGTCGTTCGAGCAGAGCATGTCGGTCGGACTCGGCCCGGTGGTCGAGGTCTTCGGCCAGCACGCCGACCGGCTGTGGTCGGGACGTCGCCGCTTCCTCGACGTCGGCGGCGGCGACGGGACCCTCGCCGCGCGGGTGCTCCGGGACGCCCCGGAGCTGCGGGTCGACGTCTACAACCTGCCGGCGGTCGGGCCGCTGGTCGAGCAGACCCGGGCCGCGTCCGTCGACCCGGAGCGGCTCGGGTTCGTCGGCGGCGACTTCTTCGCCGAGCCGCTGCCCACCGGGTACGACACGATCTCCTTCGTCCGGGTGCTGCACGACTGGCCCAACGACGTCGCCCGGATGCTGGTGGAGAAGGCGTACGCGGCGCTGCCACCGGGCGGGATGCTGCTGATCTGCGAGGAGTTCCGCACGCCAGACCGGCTGGCGATGCAGTTCTTCTGGTCGTACTTCCTGATCGGGGTGGACAGCTGCGTCAGCCGGCTGCGGGAGGTGCAGTTCTACACCAGCCTGCTGACCGAGACCGGCTTCGAGAGGATCGACGTGCTCCCCGGCGGCTGGGAGCTGGTCGTCGCCCACAAGCCGGAGCGCTGACAGACAGGCGCCGGGCGGGTCACGCCCGAATCCGCCCCGTCCGTCTCGGCGAACCCCGGTGACCGACGCTCGCCGAATGCGCCGATCGGGAACAGATCCCGATCGGCGCGTCACGTACCACAGGCGACGGTGTCAGCCAAGGTGCCGGGCGAAGAACCGTAGCGTGCTGTCCAGTTCGAATGCCGGGATCTCCCCGTGCCTGCCGGGGTTGGCGTGCAGGGTCTTCTCGACCGGGGCCAAGGCGTCGATCAGCGCCAGGCCCTGGGCCCGTGGCAACCGCTCGTCGTCCCACTGCAAGAACTCGACCGGCACGGTGATCCGCGCGGCGGCCTCCGCTGTCGCGAGCGCCCCGCACGGTCTGGCGAGCGACGAGCGCCTGGAACCCGGCGATCAGCGGAGCCAGCTCCTCGCCGGAATCCACACGAGCCTGGTTCTCGGTCGCGATCCGGTCGTCTCACGATGGGCTCATCCGCATCCGCAAGGCCACCATCGCTTGCGACGAGAGCACTACTAGACGACGCATAATACCGACAGTATTATGCATCGCATGATAGTGGGAGCGGGCGGGTCGGACGATTCGACCGAGCGGCAGGCCCAGCTACTGCGCGGCTGCCTGGACACGTGCTTGCTTGCACTGCTCGCCGCCGATCCGGCACACGGCTATGAGCTCGTCCACCGACTCGACACCGCCGGATTCGGGACGGTGAGCTACGGCACCATCTACCCGATGATCACCCGACTGCACCGTTTGGGGCTCGTTACCAACGCGCTGCAGCCCAGCCCCAGCGGCCCGCCCCGCAAGGTCTATCGGCTCACCGACACCGGCCATGACCGGCTACGCGCCTGGCGTGAGCAGTGGTTCCAGTTCGCGAACGTCGTGAACCAGACCCTCGCCGTCCGTCCACCGAATCCAGGAGACGACCATGAGCACGTCGACGTCGGCCGTTGACAACCTCCTCGCCGCCGCAGACCGGGAGTGGAGTGCTCTCGGCATTCGCCGTCACGACCGGGTGACCCTCACGGCCGACCTGCGCACCGAGCTCGAGGCAGCAGCCGCCGACGGGCTCGATCCGACAGAGCTTCTCGGCACCGACCCCACCGAGTTCGCCCTGAGGATCGCCGAGGAAGCCGGCATGGAGCGGACCCCACCGCGGTACGGCCAGATACTCGGCGTGGCGAGTGCGGGCGCAATGCTCTCCCTCGTCGTGGGATACGTCGTGGTCATCGGCCTGCACCAGACATTCGTGTCGACATTCGACTTGCCGCGAGACGTGCGGGTGCCGGTGTGGCTTGCCGCTGGTGTCTTCTACGGCGGCGTCGCGGCGGTCGTCATCGCCGGCGCCGTCCTCGCCGTACGCTTCGCCCTGCGCGACACGCCCCGCATCCGACACACTGCGGCGCGGATGACACTGCTGCTGCCGCTCGCTGCCGCAGTCGGGATCGCCGCTGCGGCCACATTCGGCCGGTCGCTCAACTTCCCGCTCACCCCACTGGCGATCGGGACCGAGGCGGCGATCGTCCTCGCCGCCTTCCTTGCCGTAATAGCGCTGGCCCGCCGCTGGTCTGTGACGGCGGCCCGGTAAGCCACGCCCGACGAGTTCATTCAGCTCAAGCTTGCTCCCCAAAGCGCTGCCGCCCCGTCGGGTATGGATCGTGGTGCGAAGTGGCCCTTGCGCACTCGATCACCGAGTCCGGACCCCGGCGCACTGTCACGTGGCTGATCTCGTTTTCCTCTGCAAGCAGGCGGGCGAAGGTCCCTACCCCTCGGGCGCTTGGAGGTCGGGGCGATATGCAGTCGTTGCCGGCAACAGGATCTGCGGGACAGAACCTGATCGATGCGCTGGCTCAGCGGCCCGCCAGCCGGATCGGTCTCGGATGACCGGCCCTCAGAGATCCGGGATCTCGACGAGCGGGATGCCGTCGCCGTACAGCTTCGGTTCCGCCGTCAGAATCCAGCAGTCGTGCTCGATCACCGCCAGGACGCCTGCGGCCAGGTCCAAACGGCCGGTGACACGCTGCCAGTACGCCAGCTCCTGCCAGGTGTCGGCGTGGACGGGCAATGGCTCGCACGCGTCGGAGCCGACCAGTTCGTTCAGGGCCGCACGGTCCTGCGGGTCGTCGAGCTGAGCGAGGGTGTCCGACAGCGCTGCCACGGAGACGCCGATGCGGGCCTGGTTCTCGACCACCTGGTGGATCGGCTCGGCGGCATGCATGCTGCCGACGGCGTAGGCGACCAGGGCGGATCGGTCGAGAATGAGTCGTACCGGCGGGTTCGGGTCCGTCACGCGGCGGAGGCCCGCCGGCTCGCCGGGGTGTCCAACAGAACCTCGGCTCCCTGCCTGGACCGCTCCCGCAGTTCGGCACGTCGTTCAGTGGTCCATTCGGCTTCCGCGTTGGCCATCGCGGCAGCGGCACGCGCCCTGCCTTCAGCCGTGACGGTCATCCCCCGCCGGGCGAGGATCACCTCAAGCTGTTCGAGCCGCATCCGGGCACGGACCGCGCCGACGATGTAGGCACTGGCGTTGCTCTCGGCGTCGAGGCGATCAGCAACGTCCGCCGGTACGGATATCGAGAGCTTACGGACAGGTCGCTCCGGACTGGTCATACCCGGGATCGTAGCTGGTAGCACTGCTCAGGAGGCCCAGGTACACCGCAGTACCGCCTCGGTCCGCCAGCAGGGGTTGGGGAACCCGGTACGGCATGATCTGAGTCGGGTGACCTGGGCCGAAGAGCAAGAACACGAAACGGGAGATGCTGATGATCTTCATTACCGCCAAGTTCCGGGTGCTGCCCGAGCACGCCGACCGGTGGCCCGAGATCGCCGACGAGTTCACCCAGGCCACTCGCCGTGAGCCGGGATGTCTGTGGTTCGCCTGGTCCCGCAGCGTCGACGACCCGACGGAGTACATCCTCATCGAGGCGTTCCGCGACGAGAACGCCGGTGCGGAGCACGTCCAGTCCCCGCATTTCAAGGCGGCGCAACAGGCCCTGCCGCCGCACCTCGCCGAGACGCCACGCATCGTCAACGTGACGATCCCGCAGGACGACTGGTCCCTGCTCGGCGAGATGGCCGTCCCCGACGGCAGCTGACCACGAGGCGCGGTCAGTGGCGCGGCTCCCGCTTCGGGAAGACCGTGTAGTAGAGCGGCCAGAAGACCAGCCAGATCACGACGACCAGGCTGAGCCGGCCGATCCAGGCCTCCAGTTCCCGCGTCCGGTCCGGGTCGCCGACCAGGACGATCCCGCCGACCAGCAGGGCGCAGGCGACGGCCCAGCCGAGGAGGGCCTTTCCCCACTCGCGCCATTCGTGCCGGGTCCGGGCCCAGCCGTAGCGGGGCGGCTTGACCGGCGGCGGGCCACCGGCGAAGCGGTGCGCGAAGCGCTGGTCGGCCCAGCGCACCATGCTGTGGCCGAAGGCCACCGAGAAGCCGAGGTACGCGGCGGCGAGGCCGTGCACGAGCGTGGCGGTGCCTCCGGAGCGCAGGTCGATCATGGTGGCGACGAGGAGCACGATGTCGACCAGGGGCACCGCCAGCAGCAGCGCGGCACCCAGCCGGGGGCGCCGCAGCGGGTAGCGGGCGACCAGTCCGGCCGCCAGCACGACCCAGAAGGCGACCTCACACGCGATGATCAGTCCGACGAGCATCTCCCACCCCGTTTTTAGTACGCTGTGTGATAACCGTAGCAGCGGGTCGCACATGTCAGTCGGAGGGGCCGTTGCCCAAGATCGTTGACCACGAGGCACGTCGCGCCGAGTTGGCCGAGGCGATGTGGCGCGTCGTCTACCGCGACGGGGCCGCTGCCGCGACCGTCCGCAGCATCGCGACCGAGGCCGGCTGGTCACCCGGCGCGCTACGGCACTACTTCACCACCCAGACCGAACTGCTCGCCTTCGCCATGGAACATGTCATCACCAAGGCGACCGAACGCTTCCACGCCGAAGACTGGACCGGACCGGTCCGCGAGGTCGTCCAACGGATGCTGGAGGAGTTCCTCCCCCTGGACCAGCAGCGCGTCCGGGAGATGGAGGTGTGGCTGCTGCTCGCCGCCCGCACCCCGGCCGACCGAGTCGCGCGGGCCCGGGTCGCCGAGGCCGACGACGGCGTACGGAGAGCCACCGAACTCGCGGTCACCGCGCTCGCCGACGCCGGCCTGGTGGCCGCCGACCGGGACCTGCCCAGCGAGACGACCCGGCTGCACGCGCTGGTCGACGGGCTCGCCCTGCACGCCCTGCTGCACCCCGACCTGATGCCGCCCGACCGGGTCCGGGCCGCCCTCGCCCACCACCTCGACGACCTGCGCCGTCCGGTTGCCTGACGAAGGCCACCTCTTCCGGTTCCGGGACGGGAGAGCCTCCCCCACCCGTGGGTCAGGACAGGGCTCGGACGGGTCCGGGACGCGAGAGCCTGCCCCACCCGTGGGCGAGGGTCCGGCCCGGACGGGTCCGGGACGACATCCCGGCTGGTCGACAACCGGCACACCCGGCGGGATATCGCCGGGTGCACCGGTTCCACAGGACCACGCGTCGGCCCTGTCTCGTCGCAGCGGATCTCCGCACGAGGCGGGTGGGAAGCTCAGGCCTGCCCTCCGGCCAGGGGCACCGCCCTGCCGTCGTGCTCCACGCAGAGCGGCCACCCCGGATACCGGGCGCCGATCGAGGCGGCGTCGCGGGCGGGATCCTCGACGCCCACCAGGACACACTGGCCGGGCTTGCTGCCGACGAGGTTCAGCTCGACGCCGCGCTCCCGCCAGTAGTCGGTGTCGGCGACCACCTCCGCCGTCCAGGCGGCGAGATGCCCCTCGGAGTACTCGGCGTCGACGTACCGGACGGCGGCCGACGGTGGCAGTACTCGGCGTACGGCGTCGTCGAACGCGACCGAGGGGATACGGTGCACGATCACCGTGCCGACAGTGGGGTCGATCGCCACCCCGGCATACGCCTCCGGGTGATTGTGCCGGCCCTCGTGCTCCACGGCCGCCGCCCAGCCGAGGAGCTTCTCCTGGGTCGGCCAATCGATGATCACCGGTTCGGACTGCGCGGCGGCGGGCTGCGCGCCCGCCGTGAGCCCCATGACGGCTGGCACCGCGAGAGTCAGCAGCAGGGTGCGTACCTTCATGGTCGACCTCCTCTTTGTCAGGCGCACGCCGCCTGCCTCGACAGTGTGCAGCCGCACCCACACCATCCGGGCTAAAACGACAATTTTGTTCACAACGGTCCGCAGGGTCGCCAGGTGGGCAGCGTCGCGCCGTGGTGATCATCACGATCGGTGAACCCTCCCCTGACGTGAGAGTAGGGTCGGCCCGGCTCCCTCACGTACCGACCGGAAATGGCCGCATGTCCTCTCTCCTGTCCGCGGCCCGCCGGCCGCGTCTGTCCCGCCCCTCCTGGCTGTCGTCGCCGAAGGTGTTCCGCACCGAGGTCCTCGCCGGCCTGGTCGTCGCCCTGGCGTTGATCCCGGAGGCGATCTCCTTCTCGATCCTGGCCGGGGTGGACCCACGGGTGGGACTCTTCGCCTCGTTCACCATGGCGGTGACCATCGCCATCTGCGGCGGCCGGCCGGCGATGATCTCCGCCGCGACCGGCGCGATCGCCCTGGTGGTGGCGCCGCTGGCCAAGGAGCACGGCCTCGACCACCTGATCGCGGCCGTGATCCTCGGCGGGCTGTTCCAGATCGTCCTCGCCGCGCTCGGGGTGGCGAAGCTGATGCGGTTCATCCCCCGCAGCGTGATGGTCGGCTTCGTCAACGCCCTGGCCATCCTGATCTTCGCCGCGCAGGTTCCGCACCTGCTCGGGGTGCCGTGGCTGGTCTACCCGCTCGTCGCCGTCGCCCTGGCGATCATGGTCGGGTTGCCCCGGCTGACCCGCGCGGTGCCCGCTCCCCTGGTCGCCATCGTGGTGTTGACGGTGGCCACGGTGGCCGTCGGACTGACCGTGCCGACGGTCGGTGACGAGGGCGCGCTACCGGACAGCCTGCCCACCCTCGGCCTGCCGCAGATTCCGTGGACCCTGGACACCCTCGCCCTGATCGCTCCCTACGCCCTGGGGATCGCGCTGGTCGGCTTGATGGAGTCGCTGATGACCGCCAAGCTGGTCGACGACATCACCGACACCCCGTCGGACAAGACCCGGGAATCCTGGGGGCAGGGCGTGGCGAACATCGTCACCGGCTTCTTCGGCGGCATGGGCGGCTGCGCGATGATCGGCCAGACGATGATCAACGTGAAGGCGTCCGGTGCGCGTACCCGACTCTCCACCTTCCTGGCCGGTGCCTTCCTGCTGGTCCTGGTGGTCGCGCTCGGCGACGTCGTGGCGCTCATCCCGATGGCCGCCCTGGTCGCCGTGATGGTCATCGTCGCGGTGTCCACGTTCGACTGGCACTCGGTCGCCCCAGCCACCCTCCGGCGGATGCCGTACGGCGAGACGACCGTCATGGTCGCCACCGTCGCCACCACCCTGGTCACCCACAACCTGGCCATCGGCGTGCTGGTCGGCGTACTCACCGCCATGGTCGTCTTCGCCCGGCGGGTGGCGCACCTCGTCCAGGTCACCAGCGTCCTCGACCCCGAGGGCGGCACCCGCATCTACTCGGTGCACGGTGAACTCTTCTTCGCCTCCAGCAACGACCTGGTCCACCAGTTCGACTACACCGGCGACCCGCAGCACGTGATCATCGACATGACGCACGCCCACGTCTGGGACGCCTCCTCGGTGGCCGCTCTCGACGCCGTCACCACCCGGTACGCCGCCCGGGGCAAGACCGTCGAGATCATCGAACTGAACCCGTCCAGCGCCCGCATCCACGGTGCCCTCGCCGGTCAACTGGGCGTCGGCCACTGATGGCGAGTCCCAGCCGGGCGTCCGGGCCGGAGGCACACTCCGCCCCGGACGCCCCGGTGCCCGGCCCGAGCCGGCTGATGCAGATCGGCGAGGCCGCCGAGCGGGTCGGCCTGAGCATCCGCACCATCCGGCACTACGAGGAGGTCGGTCTGATCGTCCCCTCGGCCCGCAGCGAGGGCGGCTTCCGCCTCTACACCGAGGCCGATCTCGACCGGCTCGCCGTGGTCCGGCGGATGAAGCCGCTCGGGTTCACCCTCGACGAGATGCGCGACCTGCTCGCCCTGCTCGACGCGCTCGACACCGTCACGGGCGGGGAGCACCGGGCCGCCCTGCTGGATCGGCTGGCCATGTTCCACGAGGCGGCCGACGCCCGCGTCACCGCGCTCCGCGACGAACTCGCCGTCGCCGAGGGTTTCGCCGGCACGTTACGGGCGAGGCTCGACCGACACAGCGGCTGAACCGTCCCGTCCGAACCCGTGGCGTGACCGCCCACGGTTCGGCGGGAAGGATCCGGGAAGCTCCCGGTGAGTGCCCACCTCGATCCTTACTCCGACGGCGCAGGGAAGCTGGCCATTCACGGAGAGTACGAGGTGTTGCCGGGATGGATCCCGCTGGAGCCGACGCGAGCACCGAGTTCCCCCTGTCGTCGGCGCAACGGCGGTTGTGGTTCCAGTACCGGCTGGAGGGGCCGGCCGCGACGTACAACATCCCGATCGTCACGCGCATCCGTGACCGGGTGGACGCCGACGCGCTGCTCGCCGCCGTACGGGACGTGGTGGGTCGGCACGAGATCCTGCGCACCGTGTACGTGGAGGTCGACGGGGAACCGGTGCAGCGCGTCCTGCCGGCCGCCGGAGCATCCGTCGACGCCGCCCACGTGGCGATCACGGCCGACAAGGTCGACGCGGCGGCGGCGGAGACCTGTCGCTGGCCGTTCGACCTGGCCACCGAGTTGCCGCTGCGGGTGCGACTGTTCACCGTCACCGAGCGGGAGCACCTGCTGGTGCTGAACCTGCACCACATCGCCGGGGACGGCGGTTCGCTCGGCCCGCTCGCGCGGGATCTCTCCCGGGCCTATACCGCCCGCACCGCCGGTCGCGCCCCCGGGTGGGAGCCGCTGCCCGTCCAGTACGCCGACTACGCCCTCTGGGAGCACGAACTCCTCGGTGCCGACGACGATCCGGGCAGCGAGGTCAGCCGGCAACTGCGCTACTGGAGCGCGGCGTTGGCCGGGCTACCGGAAGAACTGCCGCTGCCCACCGACCACCCCCGCCCCCCGCAGGCCACCTACCGGGCCGGACGCGTCGACCTCACCATCGACCCCACCACCCACAGCGCCCTGCGCGCCATGGCCCGCAACCACGACGCCACCCTCTTCATGGTCGTCCAAGCCGCCATCGCCACCCTCCTCACCCGACTCGGCGCCGGCACCGACATCCCCCTCGGCACCGTCGTCGCCGGACGCACCGACGACACCCTCGACCACCTCATCGGCTTCTTCGTCAACACCCTCGTCCTGCGCACCGACACCACCGGCGACCCCACCTTCACCGACCTCATCAGCCGCGTCCGCGACACCGACCTCACCGCCTACGACCACCAGGACCTCCCCTTCCAACGCCTCGTCGAACACCTCCAGCCCGCCCGGTCACCCGGTCGCAACCCGTTGGTCCAGGTGGCGTTCGCCGTCGACGGCGGACTCGTCCTCGACATGGACGTGTTCGACGTCGTCGCGGAGAAGCCACCATTCGAGACGGCGAAGTTCGACCTGTACTTCGGGTTCGCGCCGCAGCACCGCTCGGGGGAACTCGTGCTGGGCCTCATCTACGCGGAAGACCTGTTCACCCGGGCGAACGCGGAAACGCTGGGGCAACGGCTGATCGCCCTGCTCGCCCAGGTCGCCACCGATCCCACGCTGCGGGTCAGCGCGGTCCAGGTGCTGACCGTCGAGGAGCGTCGCCAGGTTCTCGACGGTTTCCAGCGCGCGACGCCCCGGGTGCCGTGCGAGACCCTCCCGGCGCTCTTCGACCGGCAGGTACGGCAGCACCCGGACGCCGTCGCGGTCGTGCACGACGGCGTGGAGATCACGTACCGGGAGTTGGAGGCGCGGGCTGGTCGGCTGGCGTACCACCTGGTCGGGCTCGGGGTCGGGCCGGACGTGCCGGTGGCGGTCTGCATGCGACGGTCGGCGGACCTCGTCGTCGCCCTGCTCGCCGTGAGCATGGCCGGTGGCTGCTATGTGCCGGTGGACCCGGCGTACCCGACCGCCCGCAAGGAGTTCATCCTCCGCGACGCCGCACCGGCGGTCCTGATCGTCGACGATGTCGCAGCCCAGCCCTCACCGGCACCGGCGGCGATCGTCGTGGCCGGTGATGAGGCGTGGGAGGGGCCGACCGAGCCGCCCACCGGTTACCGTCTCCCGGCGCCGTCCCTGGACAACGCCGCGTATGTGATCTACACGTCGGGGTCGACGGGTGCGCCGAAGGGTGTCACGGTCACCCACCGGGGCATCAGCCGGCTGGCCCACCGCTACCAGCGGGACTTCGAGGTCCGGCCCGGCAGTCACGTCCTCCAGATCGCCTCGATCGGCTTCGACGGCTCGGTCTGGGAGATGCTGATGGCCCTGCTCGCCGGCGGCGCCGTCGTCCCCTTCACCCCGGAGCACCTGCTCAACCCCGAGGGCGAGCACACCGCCCTGGTCTCCCGGACCACCCACGTCACGGTCACGCCCTCGCTGCTCGCCTCCCTCCGCCCCGACGTCCTTCCCGCCGGGACGATGGTGATCACCGCCAGCGAGGCGTGTCCGCAGTGGCTGGTCGACACCTGGTCCGTCGACTACCGCCTGGTCAACTCGTACGGCCCCACCGAGGTCACCGTCTGCGCCAGCGGCGGACCACTGCCCGCCGGAGAACCCGTCACCATCGGCGTCCCGGTCGCCAACACCGACCTCTACGTCCTCGACGAGTTCCTCCAGCCCGTCCCCATCGGTGTGCCGGGCGAACTACACGTCGCCGGGGAGGGGCTCGCCCGTGGCTACCTCGGTCGGCCCGGCCTGACCGCTGCCCGGTTCGTCGCCGACCCGTACGGCCCGGCCGGTGCCCGCATGTACCGCACCGGCGACCTCGTCCGCTGGGACACCACCGGACGCCTCCACTTCCTCGGCCGCACCGACGACCAAGTCAAGATCCGCGGCTTCCGCATCGAACTCGGCGAAATCGAAACCACCCTCACCACCCGCCACGACATCCGCCACGCCGCCGTCATCGCCCGCGAAGACCAACCCGGCGACAAACGCCTCGTCGCCTACCTCGTCCCCACCGACGACACCACCCTGGACATCGCCGACCTCCGCCGCGACCTCGCCACGCACCTGCCCGACTACATGGTCCCCACCGCCTACATGACCATGGACGCCCTGCCGATGACCCCCAACGGCAAACTCGACCGCGCGGCACTCCCCGTGCCCGCCCACACCACCAGCGTGCACGCCACCCCCCGCAACGCCCGACAGGGCGTACTCTGCCAACTCTTCGCCGCCGTCCTCGGCCTCCCCGACATCGGCACCACCGACAACTTCTTCGACCTCGGCGGCCACTCCCTACTCGCCACCCGCCTCGTCAACCGCATCCGCGCCACCCTCGGCGTCGAACTCGGCGTCCGCCACCTCTTCGAGAACCCCACCGTCGCCACCCTCGAACCCCACCTGAGCACCGGCACCGCACGGGCCGCGCTGACCGTCGCGCCGCGACCGGATCCGCTGCCCGTGTCGTTCGCCCAGCGTCGGCTCTGGGTGCTGCATCGCATCGAGGGCCCGTCGGCGACGTACAACGTGCCGGTCACCACCCGTCTCAAGGGCACCGTGGACGTCGACGCGCTACGCGCCGCCGTCGACGACCTCGTCGCCCGACACGAGATCCTCCGCACCACCTACGCGGAGGTCGACGGCGAACCCGTCCAACGAATCCTCGACCCCACACCCGGCATCGCCACCCTCACCCACCACCACGCCACCCCCGACCAGGCCGAAACCCTCCTCGCCACCACCTCCGCGCACCCCTTCGACCTGGCCCACGAAGCCCCCCTCGCCGTTCACCTCATCTCCACCAGCGACCACGACCACCTCCTCCTCGTCAACCTCCACCACATCGCCGGCGACGGCGCCTCCATGGCGCCCCTCGCCCAGGACCTCGCCACCGCGTACACCGCACGCCTTGCCGGCCACGCACCCGACTGGCAGCCACTGCCCGTCCAGTACGCCGACTACAGCCAGTGGCAGCGGACCCTGCTCGGCAACGACGACGATCCGGGCAGCGAGGTCAGCCGGCAACTGCGCTACTGGAGCGCGGCGTTGGCCGGGCTACCGGAAGAACTGCCGCTGCCCACCGACCACCCCCGCCCCCCACAGGCCACCTACCGGGCCGGACGCGTCGACCTCACCATCGACCCCACCACCCACGACGCACTCCGCACCATCGCCCGCAACCACGACGCCACCCTCTTCATGGTCGTCCAAGCCGCCATCGCCACCCTCCTCACCCGACTCGGCGCCGGCACCGACATCCCCCTCGGCACCGTCGTCGCCGGACGCACCGACGACACCCTCGACCACCTCATCGGCTTCTTCGTCAACACCCTCGTCCTGCGCACCGACACCACCGGCGACCCCACCTTCACCCAACTCCTCCACCGCGTCCGCGACACCGACCTCACCGCCTACGACCACCAGGACCTCCCCTTCGAGCGACTGGTCACGCACCTGCAACCGGCGCGCTCCCTCGGTCGGCACCCGCTGTTCCAGATCGCCCTGTCCCGTGCCGACCGCACCCCGAGCGCCACTCCTCTGCCGGGGCTGGACTGCACGCCGGAACCGACCCGGCTGGCCATCGCCAAGTTCGACCTGGAGTTCACGGTCATGGACGAGCCGGTCGACGGGGATCTGGACATCGCGATCGGCTACGCGCGGGATCTCTTCGTCCAGGAGACCGTCGAGTTGCTCGGGCAGCGCCTCGACGCGATCCTGCGCCAGGTCGCCCGGCAACCCGCCACCCCGATCAGCCGGCTCGACGTCCTGGTCGAGGGCGAGCGTGCCCGGCAAGCACAGGCGTCGACTCCAGCCGTGCTGGCGTGCAGCGTGGTCGAGGCGTTCGACGCCCAGGCGTTGCATACCCCGGACGCGGTAGCGGTCACCGACGGTTCGACCGTCCTGACGTACGCGGAACTGCGGGAGCGCGCCGAACGGCTGGCCCGGACGCTACGGGCGGCCGGGGTGGCGGACGAAACGCCGGTGCCAATGCTCATGCAACGGTCGGTGGACCTCGTCGTCGCCCTCCTCGCCGTCCTCAAGGCCGGCGGCGCCTACCTGCCCATCCACACCGCCTACCCGCTGGCCCGGATGCGGGCGGTGGCCGCGGCCTCCGGATGTCCGGTGATGCTCGTCGACGACGCGTTCCGCGCTCACGACCTGGTCGCCGACCAGGTGGCCGCCGGGCGTCGGGTGCTGGGGTGCGATGCCGACCCGGTGGTGGACGACGGACCGCTGCCGACCGTGCATCCACAGCAGCTCTGCTACGTGATGTACACGTCCGGCTCCACGGGTGAGCCGAAGGGCATCCAGATCACCCACCAGGGCGTCGTCGACCTCGTCCGCGACCCCAGCTGGGCCATGCACGACCAGGACCGCACCCT
>NZ_JBITJH010000019.1:0-125518 GCF_044459745.1 Micromonospora sp. NPDC050187 | reverse complement strand
CGGTTACATTCCGAACCCGGAAGCTAAGCCCTCCAGCGCCGATGGTACTGCACTCGGGAGGGTGTGGGAGAGTAGGACACCGCCGGACTTCTTTTCAGTCGAGGGCCGCCCCCAACGGGGTCGGCCCTCGACTGCGTAGTGCCGTTTGTGGCGCACTGAGGAAGGATGTACCTGTGAGTTCAGGACCCCAGGGCGGAGACCGTCCCCGTCGGGACGAGGACCGTACCGACCGCCGAGGCGGCCGTGAGGGGTCGCCGCGCCGGGACGACCGACCGCCGTACCGTGGCGACCGTGATCCGCGCTCCGCTGGACAGCGTGGCGGTCACGGCGCGGACCGGGGCGGTCGCGAGGGCGGATTCCGCGACAACGACCGTCGGACCGGCGACTTCCGGTCCGGGCCGCGCGACGGTGGATCCCGGGACGGTGGATCCCGGGACGGTGGCGGCTTCCGCCGTGACGGTGACAGCCGTCCGGGCGGCTTCCGCCGCGACGACGACCGCCGTCAGGGCGGGTTCCGTGGCGACGACCGCCGGGATGGAGGCTTCCGTCGGGACGACCGTGGCGGCAGCGGTTTCCGGCGTGACGGCGGCGACTCCCGCCGCGACGACCGTGGTGGTGAAAGCGGCTTCCGTCGGGACGATCGGTCTCCCCGTGAGGGTGGTTTCCGGGGTGGCGACCGCCGTGAGGGCGGCTTCCGTCGGGACGACCGGGGCGCGGGTGGTTTCCGCTCCGGCCCCTCGGGTGGCGGTTCTGTCCGGGGAAGTGACCGTGACGGCGGGTTCCGCCGTGACGACCGTGGTGAGGGCGGCTTCCGCCGGGACGACCGGGGATCCCGTGACAGCGGGCCTCGCCGCGACGACCGTGGACCTCGGGACGCCGGCTTCCGTCGGGACGACCGGGCTCCGAGTCAGGGCGGGTTCCGCCCTGGCGGTTCCCGTGAGGGTGGCTTCCGTCGTGAGGGTGGGGAGTTCCGTCGGGACGACCGCGCCCCTCGTGAGGGTGGCTTCCGGGGTGGCGACCGCGCCCCTCGTGAGGGTGGCTTCCGGGGTGGCGACCGCGCCCCTCGTGAGGGTGGCTTTCGAGGTGGCGACCGTGCTCCGCGTGAGGGCGGTTTTCGAGGTGGCGACCGCCGTGAGGGCGGCTTCCGGGGCGGACCGTCCCGCGACACCGGGTTCCGTGGTGGCGAACACCGGGGACGCGACGTGCGTCGCGACGACCGTGAATCGCGTGAGGGCGGCTTCCGTCGGGACGATCGTGGTGAGGGCGGGTTCCGCCCCGGCGGTTCCCGTGAGGGTGGGGAGTTCCGTCGGGACGACCGTGCTCCGCGTGAGGGTGGTTTCCGGAGTGGTGACCGTGCTCCGCGTGAGGGCGGTTTCCGGAGTGGTGACCGTGCTCCGCGTGAGGGCGGTTTCCGGGGTGGCGACCGTGCTCCCCGTGAGGGCGGTTTCCGGGGTGGCGACCGTCGCGAGGGCGGCTTCCGTCGGGACGACCGGGGCGAGGGTGGTGGCTACCGCTCGGGTCCGAGGGAGGGCTACTCCCGGGAGGGCGACCGTCGGGACGGTGGATTCCGTGGTGGTGACCGGCCACAGGGTGGCTTCCGGGGCGGCGACCAGGGCGGTCGCGGCCCGCGGGAGGGCTTCCGCGACGGTGACCGGGACCGCAGCCAGGACCGGCCGCGTGCGTACCGGGAGGACGACCGGGGCGGCTACGGCGACCGTCCGCGCCGCGACGACGGCGGCCGGTTCGGCGACCGTCGTCGCGAGGGTGACCGCTTCGGCGGCCCCCGCCGTGAGGAGCGGGACGGTCGGCCGGAGGGTCGGGACAGCCGCCGCGAGGATCGGCGGGAACCGACGGACGGCGGTCGCGCCGAGGCACCGGCCCTGCCGGACGAGATCGTGGCGACCGACCTCGACACCGCCGTTCGGGCGGAGCTGCTCTCGCTCGCCAAGCCGGTGGCGGAGACCGTCGCCCGGCATCTCGTGGCGACCGGCCAGCTGATCGACGAGGACCCGGCCGAGGCGCTCGCGCACGCGCTGGCGGCCCGCCGCCTGGCCGCCCGTATCTCGGCCGTACGCGAGGCCGTCGGGCTGGCCGCGTACCACGCCGGGGAGTGGCAGACGGCCATCGCCGACCTGCGGACGTACCACCGGATGACCGGATCGCAGAGCCACCTGGCGGTGCTCGCCGACTGTGAGCGGGCGCTGGGACGTCCGGAACGGGCCATCGACCTGTTCCGGGGCGCCGACCGGGACGCGCTCGACCCGGCCGTGGCGATCGAGCTGCTCATCGTCGCCGCCGGTGCCCGGGGGGACCTCGGGCAGAAGGACGCCGCCGTGGCGATGCTGCAGGTGCGCGAGTTGACCGGTGACCAGGTCCAGCCGTGGAGCGCGCGACTGCGGTACGCCTACGCCGACGCGTTGCTGGCGGCGGACCGGCGCGAGGAGGCGCGGGAGTGGTTCGCCCGTGCCGCCGAGGTGGACCCCGAGTCCGAGACCGACGCCGCCGAGCGCCTGCTGGAGCTGGACGGCGTGGTGCTCGAGGGCGACGAGGACGAGGACGACGAGGTGTCCGCCGACCAGGACTCGGCCGGCGTGGATGCGCCGGAGACGGTCCGGGCGGAGGACGACACCCCTGTCGTCGACACGACGGACTCGGTCGAGACTGCCGAGGACGGCGAATCTGTCGAGGACAGCGAGCCTGCCGAGGACCTGGGATCCGCCGGAACCGTCGGGGTGTCAGAGGCCGCCGGGCACGAGGTGGCCCGGGAAACCGGAACCCCCGACACGGTGTCGGAGGAGTCCGACGGAACCCTGGGCGCGGACCGACGGTGAGCGATGGCGGTGGGGATCGGCTGGTCGACGGATTCCGTCTGGTGGTCTTCGACCTCGACGGGGTGATCTACCTGATCGACCGGCCGATCCCCGGCGCGGTGGAGGCGGTCGCCCGGCTGCGCGCCGGTGGCCACCTCGTCGCGTACGCCACCAACAACGCCTCCCGCCGTTCCTCGGAGGTCGCCGAACTGCTCACCGGCATGGGGGTCCCGGCCCGGTCGGAGGAGGTGCTGACCTCCGCCGCCGCAGCCGCCGAGTTGCTCCGGGACCGACTTCCCGCCGACGCGGCGGTGCTGGTGGTCGGGGCCGACGCCTTGCGGGCGGAGATCCGCGCGGCGGGGCTGCGTCCGGTCAGCCGGGCCGACGAGGAGCCGGTCGCCGTGGTCCAGGGGTACGGTCCGCAGGTCGGGTGGGCTGATCTGGCCGAGGCGGCGATCGCCGTCCGTTCCGGTGCCACCTGGGTCGCCACCAACACCGACCGCACGTTGCCCAGCCCCCGAGGGCCGCTGCCGGGCAACGGCGCGCTGGTCGCGGCGCTGCGTACGGCTCTCGACCGGGATCCCGACCTGGTGGTGGGCAAGCCGGAGCCGGCGCTGTTCGCCACCGCCGCCCGGCGGGCCGACGACGCGGGCTGCCTGGTGGTGGGCGACCGGCTGGACACCGACATCGAGGGCGCGTGCCGGGCCGGATTGCCGAGTCTGCTGGTGTTGACCGGGGTCCACGGGGTGGCCGACCTGCTCGCCGCCCCACCGCAGGCCCGGCCGACGTACGTCTCGGTCGACCTGGCGGGACTCTTCGACCCGGACGCGGTGGTGCGCGTCCCCGGCGAGGCGACGACCGGCGGGTGGTCCGTCGCGGTCCGCGACGGCGTGCTCGAGGTGAGCGGGTCGGGTCGACCGTTGGACGCACTGGCCGCGCTCTGTGCGGTGGCCTGGTCCACGGCGGAGGCGGCGCGGCGGCCGGTCCGGGCGGTCTCGCCCGAGGCAGAGCGGGCCCTGCGCACCCTCGGCCTGCCCGACTGAGGCAGCCGGCCGACCGGGCCGAGGCGTCGCTCGCCGGGCTGCGGCCGGTGGACTTCGGTGACGACCAGGATCGGATGTGGTGGCCTGGCCCGGACTCGCCGCCCAGCTCGCCGGCGACGACGCGGCCCCCGCCGGCCAGGCCCCGGTGACCGGGCCGGATCAGAGCAGCTTGCGGAGCTTCATCAGGTCGAACGGGTTGGCCTTGATGGACACCCGGCGGGACGCCACCGCCCGCGTCACGTCGAGCTCACCACGGACCAGGGCGAGCAGGTCGTCGCCGGTGGTGCTGAGTGCGATCTTGGCCTTCGGGTCGTCACCGTCGACGAGGTCGACCAGTCGGCCACCGGCGAGCCGGCCGTGGAAGGCCGTGTCGAGGTCGGTGATCCGGCAGGCGAGGGTGCGGTCCAGGTCGATGCGCTCGCGGACCTTGTCCGCGTTCGCGTCCAGCCGCGCGGCCAGGTCCCGCAACGCCTGCCGACACTCGTCAACGCTGGCCACCGTCGCTCCCTCGCCTCTCGCCACGTCCGCTCCCGGCACGGTACCGCACGGGGGCTGCCCGCCGGCCCGGTAGCGTGACACCAGCACATCCCGATTCCCACGGAAGGACTCAGGTATGCAGGACGCGTGGCGCGCCTACCTCGAGCTGGCCATGGGCCTCACGGAGGCGCCCCGGAAGAAGGCACAGGACGCGGTCCGGCGGCTCGTCGGCTCCGGCGGGGCGACCGCCGCCCAGTTGCAGGCCCTGGCCGAGGAACTCGTGGCGACCAGCGCGGCCAACCGGGAGTCGCTGACCAAGTTGGTCCGGTTCGAGGTGGACCGGACGCTGGGCGCGGTGGGGCTGGCCACCGCCGACGAGGTCGCCGAGCTGACCCGGCGGGTGCACGAGCTGGAGCGGCAGTTGCGCGAGGCGAGGGCGGCGTCCGAGCTGGCCGGCGCGCAGGAGCCGTCGACCACCACCGTGGTGGCGAAGAAGACGGTCGCGAAGAGGACCGTGGCGAAGAAGACGGTCGCCAAGAAGGCTCCGGCGACGGTCAGCCGGACCACCGACGAGGACGAGACGCGGCTCGAGCTGCGTACCCCGGCGAAGAAGGCCGTGGTGAAGAAGACGGTGGCGAAGAAGGCCGTGAAGAAGACGGCCCCCGGCCCGACCGGGGACGAACCGGGTTCGGGTGCGGCCGGATGACCGGACGGTGCGGCCGGATGACCGGACGGTGCCGCCGGATGACCGGACGGTGCCGCCGGGGCCGGTCGTGAGCGCCCCGTTCCGTCCCGGCCCGCCGTCGGGCGCCTTCCGTCCGGGACCGCCGGCCAGCGGGCCCCGACCGGGACCGCCCGGCGGAGGCCCACGGCCGGGACCGCCGGCCAGCGGGCCCCGACCGGGACCGCCCGGCGGAGGCCCACGGCCGGGACCGCCACCCGGACTCCGTCCCGGGCCGTCCCATCAGGAGATCGAACCGGACGACGGCGACGACGCCCGGCACCCGGCGGTCGACGCCGCCGTGCGGGCGATCGTGAACGCGGCCGCGCTCGCTCCCGCCGACCAGATCCCCCACTACGAGGCCGCGTACCAGACGCTGCGGGAAACCCTCGCCACCATCGACCAGACCTGACCGACCGGAGAACCACCCCATGGCACGTCGTAACCGGCTGGACGCCGAACTCGTCCGCCGTGGTCTGGCCCGATCCCGCGAGCAGGCCGCCGCTCTCGTCGAGGCGGGCCGGGTCCAGCTGCGCGGGGTGGTCGCCCGCAAGGCCGCCGCGATGGTCGACCCCGCCGACGCCCTGCGGGTCACCGGCGCGGATCCCGGCTCCGAGTACGTCTCCCGGGGCGGCCACAAGCTGGCCGGCGCGCTGGCCGCCTTCACCGGCCTGCCGGTCGCCGGCCGGCGTTGCCTCGACGCCGGCGCGTCCACCGGCGGTTTCACCGACGTGCTGCTGCGCGCCGACGCGGCCGAGGTGGTCGCGGTCGACGTCGGCTACGGGCAGCTCGCCTGGTCGCTGCGGAACGACGACCGGGTACGGGTCCTGGAGCGGACCAACGTGCGGACGCTGACCCCGGAGGCGGTCGGCGGCCCGGTCGACCTGACCGTGGCCGACCTGTCGTTCATCTCGCTGCGGCTCGTGCTGCCGGCCCTGGCCGGCTGCACCCGGCCCGACGGGGACCTGGCGCTGATGGTGAAGCCCCAGTTCGAGGTGGGCCGGGAGCGGGTCGGCTCCGGTGGCGTGGTCCGCGATCCGCTGCTGCGGGCCGAGGCGGTGCTCGACGTGGCCGCCGCCGCCGCGAACCTCGGCCTCGGCCTGGCCGACGTGGCGGCCAGCCCTCTGCCGGGGCCCAGCGGCAACGTCGAATTCTTCGTATGGTTACGCCGGGACGCGCCGTCGGCCGACGCCGAGCGGGTCCGGTCGGTGGCCCTGGCCGGTCCCCGGTCACCGGGGGAGCCCGCTCCGGTGGACGCGGGACGCGGCCCGGCCGGGGCCGAGAGGTCGGCGCAGTGAGCGCGGGGTGGGCCCGCGCGGTCGGGGACGGAAGGCCGGTTTCGGTGACGAGAAGTGCGGTGGTCGGACGGGAGGCGCGGCGTGGTGGGCGCGACTGAGCCGGTGGGCCGGACGGCGCTGCTGGTGACGCACACCGGTCGCCGGCGCAGCACCGAACACGCGCGGGCGGTCGCGGCGGACCTGATCGCCGCCGGGTTCGAGGTGCGGGTCGTCGCCGAGGAGGCCGAGGACCTGGACCTGCCCGGTGTGGTGCCGGTGGAAGGGCCTGCGGCGGCCGAGGGAGCCGAGATCGTCTTCGCGTTGGGCGGGGACGGGACTTTCCTGCGGGCGGCGGAACTGGCCCGCCCGACGAAGGTGCCGCTGCTCGGGATCAATCTCGGCAAGGTCGGGTTCCTGGCCGAGGCCGAGATCGACGACCTCGACCTGGCCGTCCGGGAGGTGGTCGAGCGCAACTACACGGTGGACGAGCGGCTCACCCTCGACGTCACCGCCGAGTTCGAGGGCGGCCCGACCATCGAGTCGTGGGCGCTCAACGAGATCAGCGTCGAGAAGGGAGAACGGGCGCAGATGCTCGAACTCCTGGTCGACGTGGACGGCCGGCCGCTGTCCCGGTACGGCTGCGACGGGGTGGTCTGCGCGACACCCACCGGCTCCACCGCGTACGCGTTCTCCGGCGGCGGTCCCGTCGTCTGGCCGGAGGTGGAGGCGCTGCTGCTGGTGCCGATCAGCGCGCACGCCCTGTTCAGCCGGCCACTGGTCACCGCACCCACCTCGATCTTCTCGATCACCGTGGACCCGTTCACCACACTCGCCGTGCTCTGCTGCGACGGGCGTCGGGTGTACGACCTGCCGCCGGGAGCGCGGGTCACCGTCCGGCGGGGTTCGCTTCCGGTGCGCATCGTGCGGCTGCGGGCGCGTTCCTTCACCGACCGGCTGGTGGCGAAGTTCCGGCTGCCCGTGCACGGCTGGCGGGGCGGCCGCCGCTGAGCCCGGCCGGCGGGCGCGCCCGTGCGCGGCGGCCCCACGCCTGCGTTGCCCGGCCCCCATGCCTGCGATGACCGGGGCGGCAACCGGCCGTACACCTGGGCGTCCGGCCGGTGCCGTCGGGGTGTCCACCTGGCGACATGTCGCTGGTGCGGCGGCCCGCAGCTAGTGACCACGCGGTGCGCTCCGGCGCAGACTCCGAGCGGTCGATCTCCTGGAGACCGGCCCCCTGGAGTAGAGGAGCGCATCGCATGCACTGGCCCCCACGCTGGCTCGTCGCCGGCGCGGTCGGCGCGTTGGTGGTCGGGCTCGCCGCACCGGCGTCCGCCGACCCCGCCCGGCCCACCGGACCGCAACCGGGCACGCCCACGCCGGGTACCGCGCCGGTCCGCGTCACCCTGATCACCGGCGACCAGGTCGACCTCACCCCGGCCGCCCCCGGCCGCGTGGCCGCCACGGTCCGCCCCGGCCCCGGCCGCGACCGGATCACCTTCCACACCATCGAGGCCGACGGCGGGCTGCGGGTGCTGCCGAGCGACGTCGTGCCGTACGTCTCCGCCGGGGTGCTCGACCCGGACCTGTTCGACGTGCAGGAGTTGGTCGCCGACGGGTACGGCGACGCGGCGCAGGGCTCGCTGCCGCTGATCGTGCGCTACCAGGCCCCGGCCGCCGGTCGGGTCCGGCCGCTCGCCGGGACCACCGACGCCCGGCCGCTGGAGAGCATCAACGGCGCGGCGCTGCGGGTCGGCCGGAGCGACCTCGGTGGCCTGTGGACGACGCTGCGCGGCACGGCGGAAGCCCGGGCCACCGCCGCCGGCACGCCCCGGCTCGGGGCCGGCATCGCCCGCGTCTGGCTGGACGAGCGGGTCCGTCCGGCGCTGGAGCACAGCGTGCCGCAGATCGGTGCCCCGGCGGCCTGGGCGGCCGGCCGGGACGGCAGTGGCGTCACGGTGGCGGTGCTCGACACCGGTGTCGACACCGCGCACCCGGACCTCGCCGGCCGGATCGCCGACGCGCAGGACTTCTCCGGCAGCGGGAGCGTCCGGGACGGGCACGGCCACGGCACCCACGTGGCGGCCACCATCGCCGGCAGCGGCGCCGCCTCGGACGGCCTGCGCAAGGGCGTCGCCCCCGGCGCCCGGCTGCTGGTCGGCAAGGTGCTCGACGACTCCGGTTCCGGCTACAGCTCGGGGATCATCGCGGGCATGGAGTGGGCGGCCCGCTCCGGCGCGAAGGTCGTCAACATGAGCCTCGGCGGCTCCGCGACCGACGGCACCGACCCGATGAGCCAGGCGGTGAACGACCTCACCGCCGCCACCGGCACGCTGTTCGTGGTCGCCGCCGGCAACGACGGCGCGGCACGCAGCGTCGGCGCGCCCGGCGCGGCCGACGCCGCGCTCACCGTCGGCGCGGTGGACCGCGCCGACGACCTGGCCGACTTCTCCAGCCGGGGTCCGCGCCTCGGCGACAACGGCCTCAAGCCGGAGATCACCGCGCCGGGCGTCGACATCGTCGCGGCCCGGGCCACCGGCACCACCATGGGCACGCCGGTGGGTGACGCGTACACCCAGGCGTCCGGGACCTCGATGGCGACCCCGCACGTCGCCGGGGCGGCGGCGATCCTGGCTCAGGAGCACCCCGACTGGACCGCCGCGAGGCTCAAGGACGCGCTGGTCAGCACCGCGCGGGCGAACCCGGCGCTGACCGTCTTCGAGCAGGGCGGCGGCCGGCTCGACGTGACCCGGGCGCTCGGCCAGCGGGTGTACGGGTCGGCCACCGCCGACTTCGCCCGCCTGGCCACCGGGGGCGCGGCCGTGGAGCGGACGGTGACGTACACCAACGGCACCGGCGCCGCGCAGACCCTCCGGCTGGCCCTGGACCTGCGCAACCTGGACAGCGGCGCGGCCGATCCGGACGGTGTCTCGGTCGGTGCCGGCGAGGTGACCGTGCCGGCCGGCGGCAGCGTGGCCGTCCCGCTGCGGGCCGACCCGGCGAAGCTGGGCCGTGGCCCGCACGGCGGCTGGCTGGTGGCCACCGGCGCGGACGGTGTCACCGTGCGTACCGCCGTCGGACTCGCCCTCAGCGGCCCGGCGCACACCGTCACCCTCCGGGCGCTGGACATGGCCGGGCAGCCCGGCGGGGCCCCGGTGGTCACCCTCTTCGGCGAACAGCCCGAATCGGACACCCTGACCTGGCTCGGCGGGGGAGAGAGCCGGACGGTGCGGGTCGAGGAGGGACCGTACATCCTCCAGGGGCTCATCGAGCACGGCGCCCCGCTGGACGAGCAGCTCACCCTGGTCACCGATCCGGAGTTGACCGTCGACCGGGACCTGACCGTGGTGCTGGACCCCCGCCGGGGCACGCCGATCCGGATCGAGACGCCGAAGCCGGCCGAGCAGCGCGCGACGATCAGCTTCTACGAGCACCGGGTGTTCGGCAACGGCCGGCAGGTCGACCACGGCGTGCAGGCGTACAGCACGGTGCAGCAGGTCAACGTCACGCCGACCCGGCGGGTGACCAGGGGCGAGTTCGAGTTTTCCTCCCGCTGGCAACTCGTCGCGCCGATGGTGGACGCCCGGGTCAAGGGGGTCTCCGACCCGTTGGACATCAACCTCCTCGGCCAGTCGCCGGCCCCGACCGGCCGGCGCAAGCTGCCGCTGGTGTTCGCCGGCACCGGGAACCCGGCCGAGCTGGCCCGGGTGAAGGGGGCCGCCGTGCTGCTCACCAGCGACCCGGACCGCGCCGAGGAGGAGCAGGTGGCCGCCGCGGCCACCGCTGGCGCGGCGACGGTGCTCGTCGTCCGGCCGGCTGACCAGAGCGCGTGGACGGTCTGGCGTCCGACCGGGGACCGGCTGCCGATCCCGGCGCTGGTGGTGGCGTACGACGCCGGCCAGCGGCTGATCGCGGCGGCGCGGGCCGGCCGGGCGACGCTGGACCTGACGCTGACCGTGGACAGCCCGTACCTGTACGACGTGTTCCAGGTGTCGCAGGGCCGGGTGCCGGAGCGGATCGTGCACACGGTCACCGCGCGGAACACCGCCGAGGTGACCGCCCACTACGGCGACACCGGCGGCCTCGACTGGGCCACCGAGCAGCGGTTCGGCTGGCGTCCGTGGCAGACGTTCTCCTGGAACGACGACCAGCGGATCGTGCGGACCGGCACGACCCGGCAGGAGTTCGTCAGCGCCGGTGACTCCTGGTGGCAGCACCGGGTCCTGCACCGGCTCATGTACGCGGGCTGGGGGCAGCTGACCGGCGGACTGACCGGAGAGCCCCGGCGGTACGCCGCCGACGACCGGGAGACCGAGAGCTGGCACGGCCCGGTGATCCGGCCGGCCGTGCCGGCCGCCGGTGGAACGACGGTGCCCACCCGCACCGGGGACACGCTCGACCTCCGGGTGGCCGAGTTCGTCGACGCCGCCAGCAACCACAGCCCGGCCGGGCGCGGTGAGGAGCAGGACACCGTGGAGGTCCGGGTGAGCCGGAACGGGACGCGGATCGCCGACCTCTCCGGCGGCTGGGCCCCGGTGCCCACCGTCGCGGAGGCGGCCCGCTACCGGCTGGACGTGACCACCCGGCGGTCCTCGGAGGAGTGGCGTTTCGCCACCCGTACCGAGACGGCCTGGCAGTTCACCTCGGCCCGCCCGACCGGGGACGCGGCCCGGCCGCTGCCACTGCTCCAGGTGGACTACCAGGTCCCGGCGGACCTGCGCGGCGAGGTGGTCGGCAGTCGGGCGCACCGGCTGGGGCTGACCCTGCGCCAGCCGGCCGGCGTGCCGGCGCCGACCGGCACCGACCTGCGGGCCGAGGTGTCGTTCGACAGCGGACGGACCTGGCGGTCGGTGCCGGTGCGCGGTTCCGGCACCCGGTACACCGCCGTGGTGCCGGCCGGCAAGGGCACGGTGTCGCTGCGGGTGCACGCCCGCGACCGGGCCGGCAACACCGTCGACCAGACCGTGCTCGACGCGTACGGGCTGCGCTGACACCCGGGGCGGGACGGTGCTCGGCCGTCCCGCCCCGGTCCTCAGACCCAGCCCCGCCGGGCGACCTGGAAGGCCAGCCCGGGACGGGTGTCCACGCCGGCGACGGCCATCAGGTCGGCGAGCCGCCGCTGCACGGTGCGCCGGCTGACCCCGAGCTGCGAGGCGATGGACTTGTCCGGCACACCGGCCACGAACAGGGACAGCAGCCGGACCTCGTCGGCGTCCGGGCGGTAGCCGTCGGTGCCGGGCCGGGCCGCCGTGGCGGACGAGCGCAGCGGCGTCGCCATCAACCAGTGGCTCTCGAAGAGGGCGAGCAGCGCGTCGAGCAGTTGACTGCGGCCGATCACCGCGGCGCTCGGTTCGCCGTCGCCCCGTTCCGGCACCAGTGGGCAGAGCGCCGTCCGGCCGTCCACGATGGCCAACCGGACCGGCAGCCGGTCCAGGACCCGGGCCTGCTCACCGGCGTCCACGCCCCGCTCGACGTCCGTCAGCGCGCCCGGTTCGAGCAGCATCCCACGCTCGTAGATGGCCCGGTAGCGGACGCCACGGGCCAGCGCGTCGAACTCCTCGACGTTTTCCGGCCCGGCCATCGCCAGCGGGTTCGCCCGGCAGAACCAGAGCACCTCGACCCGGGCGCCGTTCTGGAGGTCGCGTAGCCGCTCCCGCAGCGCCTGCGCGCCGGTGACCACCTCCACCAGGTGGTCGGGATCGTGTCGCCGCATCCCGGCCCGGTACTCCTCGGTGAGCTGCGTGACGGCGGCGCGGGCGGCCTCCAGCGCCTCCTGTCGGCGCAGCAGCGCCTCGCCGAGCGGGACGTCGGGCGCCAGCGGTCGCAGCGGCGCGTCCGGCTCCGGACCGGTCGGCAGCGCGAGTCCCTTGCCCTGCAGGGCGGCGAGCGGGGCGCGGATCTCCCCGACCGGGCGGCGCAGCCGCTCGGCCAGCTCGTCCTCCCGCGCCGTGGTGAGGTGCACCAGGCAGCGGTAGACGTCCTCCTCGTCGCTGGTCAGGCCGATCACGTCCAACACGTGGCAGAACTGTACGACGCCGCAGCTCACGCGACGACCCGGCCCGCCGGCTGGTCAACTGTCGGGGGCCGCGTCTACTGTCGGTGGCTGTGCTGGAGGAGCTGCGCATCACCGGACTGGGCGTCATCGACGACACCACGCTGCCGTTGACCGGCGGCATGAACGTGATCACCGGCGAGACGGGTGCCGGCAAGACCATGGTCGTCACCGGTCTGGGGCTCCTTTTCGGCGGCCGGGCCGACGCCGGTCGGGTGCGCGCCCAGCCGGGCCGGGCGGTGGTCGAGGGGCGGCTGCGGCTGACCGGGCGGGTCGCCGCGTCGGTGCACGCCCGGGTCGTCGACGCCGGTGGTGAGCCCGACGAGGACGGCTCGGTGCTGCTGAGCCGCACGGTCACCGTGGAGGGACGTTCCCGGGCGCACCTGGGCGGCCGGAGCATGCCGGTGGCCATGCTCGGTGAGGTCGGCGAGCAGGTGGTGGCCGTGCACGGCCAGTCCGACCAGCTCCGGCTGCTGCGGCCGGCCGAGCAGCGGGCCGCGTTGGACCGGTTCGCCGGCCCGGCGCACGAGAAGCTCCTCGACGAGCAGCGGGAGGCGTACACCCGGTGGCGCCGGGTGGTCGACGACCTGGCCGACCGGCGACGCAACGCCCGGGAACGCCACCAGGAGGCGGACCTGCTCCGGCTCGGACTGGACGAGATCACCCGGGTCGACCCGCAGCCGGGTGAGGACGACGAACTCAAGGCGGAGGCGCAGCGGCTGGAGCACGCCGAGGGGCTGCGCACCGCCGCGCAGACCGCCTACCAGTGCGTGGCCGGCGGCGCGGAGCCGACCGACGAGGTGGCGGACGCCAACGCGTTGCTCGGGGTGGCGCGACGCGCCCTGGAGGCGCAGGCCGGCACGGATCCGGCGCTGGCCGACCTGGCGGCCCGGATCGAGGAGGCGGCCACCCTGGTCGGGGACGTCTCGGCGGAGCTGTCGGGGTACCTCGCGGCGCTCGACGCCGATCCGGCCCGGTTGCAGACCATCTACGAGCGCCGCGCCGCGCTGCGCACCCTGACCCGCAAGTACGCCGACGACGTCGACGGGGTGGTGGCCTGGGCGGAGCGTGCCCGGGCCCGCCTAGCCGACCTGGACACCTCCGACGATGTCCTCGACGAGCTGGACCGGGAGCGGCAACGACTGGCGGCCGAGGTGGCCGACCTGGCCGCCCGGCTGTCGGCGTCCCGGCGGGAGGCGGCGTCCCGGTTCGCCGAGGAGGTCACCGCCGAGTTGGCCGGGTTGGCGATGCCGCACGCGCGGATCGAGGTGGCGGTGCTGCCCCGGTCGCCGGGTCGCAGCGAACCGACCCTGGAGGTCGGCGGCGCAGAGGTCGGCGTCGGCCCGGACGGCGCCGACGAGGTCGAACTGCGGCTGCTGGCCCACCCGGGCGCGCCGGCGCTGCCGTTGCAGCGTGGCGCCTCCGGGGGCGAGCTGTCCCGGGTGATGCTCGCCATCGAGGTGGTCTTCGCCGGTTCCGGCGGTCCGCCCACGCTGGTCTTCGACGAGGTGGACGCCGGCGTCGGCGGTCAGGCCGCGGTGGAGATCGGTCGCCGGTTGGCCCGGCTGGCCCGCAGCCACCAGGTGCTGGTGGTCACCCACCTGCCGCAGGTGGCCGCGTTCGCCGACCGGCACCTGGTGGTGGCGAAGGACACCGGGGGAGCGGTGACCACCAGCGGTGTGCGGGTGGTGGAGGACACCGAGCGGGCCCGGGAGCTGGCCCGGATGCTCGCGGGTTTGCCGGACTCCGATCTGGGTATCGCCCACGCGGAGGAACTGCTGGCGGTGGCGGCCCGGGAACGGCGGCCGTGACCTCGGATCTGTGAGCGCAGCCACACCGGGCTGCGCTCACCTGTGCTTCCCTGGGTAGGCGGCCCTGCTCAGGCATGTCGCGACGGAAAACCCTGCCACCCATGCCAGGATGGTCACGATGCGTCTACCCACCTTGCGCCGCAACCGGAGCACGGAACCGGGCTCCCTCGTCGGTACCGTGCGCCTGGACCGCCGGACGAAGCGACTGGTCGGCCGGCTGCGGCCGGGTGAGATCGCGGTGATCGACCACGTCGACGTGGACCGGGTGGCGGCCGACTCGCTGGTCGCCGTCGGTGTCGCCGCCGTGCTCAACGCGAAGCCCTCGATCTCCGGCCGCTACCCGAATCTGGGACCGGAGGTGCTGGTGTCCGCCGGGATCCCCCTCCTGGACGACCTGGGCGAGGGGGTCTTCCAGCGGATCCGGGAGGGCGACGTCGTCCGGATCGAGGGGAACACGGTCTACGTCGGCGACGATCCGGTGGCGCACGGCACCCTCCAGGACGCCGAGGCGGTGGCCAAGGCGATGGCCGACGCGCGGGAGGGCCTGTCGGTCCAGCTGGAGGCGTTCGCCGCGAACACCATGGACTACCTCAAGCAGGAGCGCGACCTGCTGCTCGACGGGGTGGGCGTGCCGGAGATCCAGACCTCGATGCGGGGTCGGCACTGCCTGATCGTGGTCCGTGGCTACGACTACAAGGACGACCTGGACGTGCTGCGCCCGTACATCCGGGAGTTCAAGCCGGTGCTGATCGGCGTGGACGGCGGCGCGGACGCGTTGGTCGAGGCGGGCTACACCCCTGACATGATCATCGGGGACATGGACTCGGTCACCGACGACGTGCTGCGCTGCGGCGCCGAGGTGATCGTCCACGCGTACCCGGACGGGCGGGCGCCGGGGCTGGCCCGGGTCAACGGGCTCGGGGTGCCGGCGCAGACCTTTCCCGCCGCCGCCACCAGCGAGGACCTGGCCATGCTGCTGGCCGACGAGAAGGGCGCGTCGCTGCTGGTGGCCGTCGGCACCCACGCCACGCTGGTGGAGTTCCTCGACAAGGGGCGCGGCGGCATGGCCTCGACCTTCCTGACCCGGCTCAAGGTGGGCGGGAAGCTGGTCGACGCCAAGGGGGTGAGCCGGCTCTACCGGCAGAGCATCTCAGGATCCTCCCTGCTGCTCCTGGTCCTCTCCGCGGTCGCGGCGATGGCCTCGGCGGTGGCCGTCTCCACCGTCGGCAAGGCGTACCTGGGTGTGGCTTCGGAGTGGTGGGACAATTTCGTGTTCCAGCTCGGCCAGATCTTCTAGCTCCCGACCGATCAAGAGGCTGTAAGCGTGATCAATTTCCGCTACCACGTGGTGTCCCTGACCGCGGTCTTCCTGGCGTTGGCCATCGGCCTGGTGGTCGGCACCGCCGCCCTGAACGGGCCGGTGGCCGACTCGCTGAAGGAGCGGGTCAACTCGCTCAGCAAGGACAACCAGCAGATGCGCCAGGCGGTCAACAACCTGCAACGCGAGATGGAACTGGAGGAGGACTTCGCGGCGGAGATGGCCCAGGCGTTCCTGCCGGGCACGCTGACCGGCAAGCGGGTGCTGGTGGTGGGCCTGCCCACCGGCCGGGACCACACCGAGGGTGTGGTGAAGATGCTCCAGACCGCGGGGGCCACGGTCACCGGGCGGCTCGACGTCCAGGACAAGTTCGTCAGCCCGGACAACAACAACAACCTGCTGGAGCTGACGGCGACCGCCGCCGGTCCCACCGGCGCGCCGACCGCCAACCTGCCCGGCAACGGGCACGGCGTGGAGACCTCCAGCGCGCTGCTGGCGAACGTGCTGCTGGACCGCACCCCGGCGGTCACCGAGGCGGACCGCAAGGCGGTGCTCGCCGCGTACGCCAACGCCGGTTACGTCACCTCCGCCGAGCCGGTCACCGGCGCCGCCGAGGCGGTCGTGGTGGTCAGCGGCCAGCCGTACGTGGACAAGGAGGCCGACCGGAAGGACGAGTCGGTGGTGAAGATCGCCGAGCAGTTCGACCGGACCGGCACGATCGTGGTGGCGGGCAACGGCTCGGCCGGCGGCAACGTGGTCGCCGTCGTCCGGGGTGACCCGGTGCTGTCGCAGTCCATCTCCACCGTCGACAACGGCAACACGCCACAGGGACAACTGGTCGCCGTGATGGCTCTGGTGCAGCAGGTCAACGAGAAGAAGGCGGGGCACTACGGTGTCGGCGACAACGCCGCGTCGCTGGTGCCTAAACTGCCCCAGTGAGCGAACGCAGCGCCCCGATGCCCGCATCGTCCCGTCCCGCGTACCGGCGGGGGTGGTCGGCATGAGCGTGTGGAACCGTACCGCCCGGCTGCTGGCCGCCGGGGCCGGCGCGCTCGCCGCCCGCCACCTGCTGGGTCAGGTCCGCAGCTCGCCGGCCGGTCCGGCGCTGGAACGCACCAACTTCCGGGGCCACACGGTCACCCTGGCCGCCGGTCCGGCGCTCGCCGCCGGCGCGGCCACCGCCGGTGCGCTCGGCGCGGCCAGCCCCGCCTCCGGCGCCGCCGCGCTGGTCGCCGGGCTCGGGGCCGGCGCGGTCGGCCTCTACGACGACGTGGTGGGCGCCCGGCCGGAGCAGAAGGCCGCGAAGGGCTTCGCTGGTCACCTCACCGCGCTGCGCGAGGGCATGGTCACCGCCGGCATGGTGAAGGTCGTCGGGGTGGGCGCGGCCGGTCTCGCCGCCGCCGCCCTGCTCGCCGCCGACCCCCAGGTCGCCGCCCACCGGCGGCGGCAGCGGCTGGGCACCCTGGGCCGGACCACCGATGTGCTGCTCGGCGCGGGCGTGGTCGCCGGTACGGCGAACCTGCTCAACCTGCTCGACCTGCGCCCCGGCCGGGCGTTGAAGTCCGGCATCCTGCTCGGCGCGCCGCTGGTGCGCGGTCCGCACGGCGGGCTGGCCGCCGGGGCGGTCGGCGCCGCCGCCGGGCTGATCCGCGACGACCTCGACGAGAAGGTGATGCTCGGCGACAGCGGGGCCAACGCGCTCGGCGCGCTGCTCGGCGTCGCCCTGGCCGCCCGGACCGGACCGGTCGGGCGGGCCGGGATCCTCGCCGTCCTCGCCGGGCTCACCGCGGCCAGCGAGAAGGTCAGCTTCACGGCGGTCATCCAGAAGACCCCCGGACTGCGCGAGCTGGACGCGCTGGGCCGACGCCCCGCCTGACGTGAGCGCACCGGCACCCCTCGCCGGCGCGGGCCGTGTCGCCGGAGCGGCCGCGCTCATCGCCGTCCTCACCGTGGCCGCGCGGCTCACCGGCTTCGCCCGTACCGCCGTCTTCACCTGGGTCGTCGAGGACAGCGACCTGGGCGGCATGTACGTCGTCGCCAACACGGTGCCGAACATCATCTTCGAGATCGTCGCCGGTGGCGCGCTGGCCAGCCTGGTCGTCCCGCTGCTGGCCGGGGCGGTGGCGGCCGGGGACCGTACGGCGGTGGCCGCCACCACCGGGGCGCTGCTGACCTGGACGGTGACCCTGCTGGTGCCGCTGGCGGTGCTGGTGGTGCTCCTCGCCGACCCGATCATCGCGGCGATCAGCACCGACCGGTCGGCGGACGAACTCGCCGCCGGGGCCCGGATGCTGCGGGTCTTCGCGCCGCAACTGCCGCTCTACGGCATCGGCATCGTGCTGACCGGGGTGCTCCAGGCGCACCGGCGGTTCGCCTGGCCGGTGCTCGCGCCGCTGCTCTCCAGCCTCACCGTGGTCGTGGTCTACCTCGCCTTCGGTGGCACCGAGGGACGGGGGGTCACGGTGGCCGGTGTGAGCCGGGGCGGCGAGCTGATCCTGTCGGCCGGCACCACCCTCGGCGTGGTGGTGCTGTCGCTGTCGCTGCTGGTGCCGCTGCGCCGGCTGGGGCTGCGGCTGCGGCCCGGGTACGCCTTCACCGCCGACGCGCGTGCCCGGGTCGGCGCGCTGGCCGTGGCCGGGGCGGTCACCGTCACCGCACAGCAGGTCGCCCTGTTGGTGATCCTCAACCGGGTCACCGGTGGCCCCACCGGCTCCCCCCAGGTGTTCAACCTGGCACAGACCATGTACCTGCTGCCCTGGGCGGTGCTGGCGGTGCCGCTCGCGGTGGCCGCGTACCCGACCCTCGCGGCGGCGTCGGCGGGCGGGGACGAGGACGGCTACCGCCGGACCCTCGCGCCGACCGTCCGGGGGGTGCTGCTGTTCAGCTGCCTCGGCGCGGCGGCACTGGTCGGCACCGCCGCCCCGGTGGCCGCCTTCTTCTACCCGGCCGACCCGGACGGCACCGCCGCCGCCATCGCCGGGTATGCGCCGGGCCTGCTCGGGTACGGCCTGTTCGCGGTCCTCTCCCGGGCCCTCTACGCGCGCGGCGACACCCGCCCCGCCACCGTGGCGATCACCCTCGGCTGGCTCGCCGTGCCGGTGGTCGCGCTGCCGCTGGCGGCGGTGCTGCCGGTCGCCGACCGGGTGCTGGCCGTGGCGCTGGCCAACAGCGTCGGAATGCTGCTGCTGGGCGGGCTGCTGCTGGTCGCGGTGCGCCGGGCGGCAGGGCCGGCCGCACTGGCCGGCATCGTCCGCGCCGGCATCGCCGGGGTGCTCGCGGCGACCGTTGCCGCCCTGGCCGGGGCACAGGTGGCGCGAATGCTGGCCGGGACGGGTGCCGGTACCCCGACGACACCCCGGGCGGTGCTGGAGGGCATGCTGTCCGGAGTCGTGGTGGGCGTGGTGTTCCTCGCCGTGGCGTATCCGGCCGACCGGCGGGACGTACGGCCGCTGCTGGCGGGAGTGCTCCGCCGGCTGCCCGGTCGGGGCCGCGTCGGCCGTCCCCAACGGACCCCGGATGACGGAAGGGTGAATCGGTGAGTGCCAGGAGTGGGGCCGGGTGGCAGGGCACGGTGGCCCTGCTGCTCGCGTCGAGCACCGGCGGGGTGGGGCAGCACGTCCGGTCGGTGACCCGTGGGCTGGTCGCCCAGGGCACGTCCGTGCTGGTCTGCGGACCGGCCGCCACCCAGGAACAGTTCGACTTCGTCGGCGCGGGCGCGCGGTTCACGCCGGTGGAGATCCCGGCGAGTCCCACTCCGGCCGATGCCCGCGCGGTGCTCGCGCTGCGCCGGGCCCTCGCGGCCGAGCCGGTCGGCGTGGTGCACGCGCACGGGCTGCGCGCCGGTCTCGTCGCCGTCCTCGCCCGGCCGGCCGCCCCGCTGGTGGTCACGTGGCACAACGCCGTCCTCGCCGGAGGGTTGCGGGGACGGCTCTCCGGGGTGGCCGAACGCCTGGTCGCCCGTCGGGCCCGGGTCGCCCTGGGCGCGTCGAGCGATCTGGTGGCCCGGGTCACCGCGCTCGGCGCGACCGACGCCCGGCTCGCTCCGGTGGCCGCGCCGGCCCTGCCCCCGCCGCGCCGGCGGCGCGCCGCCGTACGGGCCGAGTTCGCCGTCGCCCCCGGGCAGCCGCTGATCCTCTCGGTCGGGCGGCTGCACCCGCAGAAGCGCTACGACGTGCTGGTCGACGCCGCCGCCCGGTGGCGGGACCGCACGCCACCGCCGGTGGTCGTCATCGCCGGCAGCGGCCCGGCCTACCTGCCGCTGGCCGCCCGGATCTCCGCCGCCCGCGCCCCGGTGACGCTGCTCGGGCACCGCACCGACGTGGCGGACCTCCTCGCCGGGGCCGACCTCGCGGTGGTGACCAGCGACTGGGAGGCCCGGCAGCTGTTCGCGCAGGAGGCGCTGAACGCCGGCGTACCGCTGGTGGCGACCGGGGTGGGCGGGCTGCCGGAACTGGTCGGCGACGCCGCGGTGCTGATCCCGTCCGGCGACGTCGACGCGGTCGACCGGGCGGTCCGTGACCTGCTCGACGACGAGTCCCGCCGCGCCGAGCTGGCCCGCCGGGGCACCGCCCGGGCGGCGACCTGGCCGACCGAGGCGGACACCGTCGCCGCCCTGGTCGACCTCTACGCCGACCTGACCGGCGACGCCGCCGGGCCGGCCGCCCCGGACGCCGGGGCCGCGACGGGGCGTGGTTGATGCTGCGCCGTGTCACTCCACTGCTGTTGACCCTGCTCGTCGTGCTGCTCGGGGTGGCCGCGCTGGCCGTCGAGCCGGACGGCGCGCCGCGCCGACCGGACGCCGACTTCGTTGTCATCGCCGGCGTGCCCGGCCTGCGGTGGGACGACGTGGACCCGGAGACCACGCCGACGCTGTGGCGGATGGCCGAGAACGGGTCGATCGGCTCGCTGTCGGCCCGGTCGGCCCGCCGGCCGACCTGCCCGGTCGACGGCTGGCTCACCCTCGGCGCGGGCAACTTCGCCGCCTGGAACACCACCACCCGGCCGGCCGGGGACTGCCCGGCCGTGGACGTGGAGGTGGAGCAGCCCGACGGGTTCGGTGCCAACCTGCCCCAGCAGGAGAGCGTGGTCCTGCACAACCAGGACCGGCTGTCCTGGGGTGCGGTGCCCGGCGCGCTGGCCGAGTCGGTGCGCTGCGCCGTCGCCGTCGGTCCCGGTGCCGCCGTGGCCGCCGCCCGCCCGTTCGGCCGGGTCGACCGGTACGAACCCGCCCTGCCCGCCGACCCGGCCCCCCTGCTGGGCTCCTGCGTGCTGAGCATCGTCGACCTGGGCACGGTCAGCGGGGAGGACCGGGCCGTCCGGGACGCCGCCGCGCGTCGCGCCGACGCCGCCCTGGCCCGGGTGCTGGCCGCCCGCCCACCGCGTTCCCTGGTGCTGGTCGCCGGGGTCTCGGACACCGCCGCGCCGGCCCGGCTGCACGTGGCGGTCGCCGACGGACCGGGCTGGGAACGGGGCTGGCTCACCTCGGCCAGCACCGGCCGCGACGGTTACCTGCAACTGGTCGACCTGGCCCCCACCGCGTTGACCGTGCTCGACCGTCCGCTGCCGGAACGCAACTTCATCGGCCGGGCCGCCACCCCGGTCGAGGGTCGCCCGGCGGACCTGCGGGCCGCCGTCGACGCGCCGGCCGACGCCGACCGGGAGGCCGGCGCCCAGCGGCGCGTCGCCGGATGGTTCTTCGTCCTGCTCGCCGGCTTCCAGGTGCTGCTCGCCGTGGCGGTCCTCCCGCTGCTGCGGCGGGCCCGTCGGCACGCCGGTCCGGTGGGCCCCACCCCGGCGCCCCGGTCCGTGGTGGCGACCGTCGAGATACTGCTGGTCGCCGCCGCGCTGGCCATCCCGGCAGCCCTGGTCGCCGACCTGGTGCCCTGGTGGCAGGGGGAACACGCGGGCTGGTACTTCGCCGTGGTGACCGTGTTGCTGCTGGCCGGGGCGACCGCGCTGGTCCGGTTCGCGCCCGGACACGACCGCACCCTCGGTCCGCTGGGCGCGGTGGCCGGGCTGACCACCCTCGCCGTCGGCGTGGACGTGCTCACCGGGGCCCGTCTGCAACTCAACGGGGTGGTGGGCTACTCGACCCTGGAGGGCGGCCGGTACGCCGGCCTCGGCACGGTGGGGCTCGGCGCGTTCCTCGCCGGGGTGCTGCTGACCGCCGGCTGGCTGGCCCAGCGGGTGGGCCGGCGCTGGCGGCCGACCGTGGTGGTGGCGGTGGGCACCGCCGCCGTGGTGATCGTCGGCAGCCCGTACCTCGGCGCGGACTCGGTCGGCGCGATCGCGCTGACCGCCGGGGTGACCGTCGCCGCCGTGATCTGCACCGGCGGGTGGCTGACCCTGAGCCGGCTGGTCTGGGCGAGCATGACCGGCCTGGCGGTCACCATCGGGCTGGGCCTGCTGGACCTGCGCCGGCCCCCGACCGAGCGGGGCAGCCTGGGCCGGTTCCTCGCCGCCCTGGGGGAGGGGCGGGCCGGGTTGACCGTGCACCGGTCCAGCACCGCCAACTTCGACACCCTGGTCGGCAGCCCGCTGACCGTCCTCGCCGTGGCCGGCGCGGTGCTGGTGTGGTTCGCCCTCTTCCAGCCCTGGGGCGGGTTGATGCGCCTGTTCGGCATCTATCCGGCGATGCGGGCCGCGATGGCCGGTACCGCCGTGGCCGCGGTGATCGGCGGGATGCTCGGCGGTTCGGCGTTGGACGTCGCGGGCGCGGCCGGGGCGCTGGTGGTGCCGATGGCGGCGCTGGCCGCGCTGCGGGTGCTCGACCACGCGGCCGACCGCACCCAGCCGCCCGGGAACCGTCCTCAGGACTTCGTCAGCGGCGTCCCGGCCCCGGTGGAGACAGCCGGCCCCGGGGACGTGGGGACGACGGGCGACGCGGAGCGGACGGGCGACCCGGGGCCAACCGTGGACGGACGTGCCGGGGAGGCCACCGACCGGGCGTCCCGGGCGTCGACCGAGGTCGCGACCGCGTAGCCGCGTGGGGGCCGACGGGTGCGCTCCGTGACCCGCCCGGGTGAGGTGTTACCGTGGAATCCCGTGGATCGCGTGATCACTTGGCTGATCGGCACGGCGGTCTGCACGACCGCAACGGACGACACGGGAGCAGGCCTTGGCCCCATCAGCACGGACGACCAGGCACATCTTCGTCACCGGGGGCGTCGCCTCCTCGCTGGGTAAAGGGCTCACCGCCTCCAGCCTCGGCAACCTGCTCACCGCCCGGGGACTACGGGTGGTAATGCAGAAGCTCGACCCGTACCTCAACGTCGACCCCGGGACGATGAACCCCTTCCAGCACGGTGAGGTGTTCGTCACCGAGGACGGCGCCGAGACCGACCTGGACGTCGGCCACTACGAGCGCTTCCTCGACCAGGACCTCTCCGGCAAGGCCAACGTCACCACCGGCCAGATCTACTCGGACGTGATCGCCAAGGAGCGGCGCGGCGAGTATCTCGGCGACACCGTCCAGGTGATCCCGCACATCACCAACGAGATCAAGTCGCGCATCCTGGCGATGGCCGACCCGGACACCGACGGCAACGTGCCGGACGTGGTGATCACCGAGGTCGGCGGCACGGTCGGCGACATCGAGTCGCTGCCGTTCCTGGAGGCGATCCGGCAGGTCCGGCACGACCTCGGCCGGGACAACTGCTTCTACCTGCACGTCTCCCTGGTGCCGTACCTGGCCCCGTCCGGGGAGCTGAAGACCAAGCCGACCCAGCACTCGGTGGCGCAGCTGCGCAACATCGGTATCCAGCCGGACGCGCTGGTCTGCCGCTCCGACCGGGACATCCCGGACAAGCTCAAGCACAAGCTGTCGCTCTACTGCGACGTCGACCGGGAGGCGGTCACCGCGGCCCCGGACGCGCCGAGCATCTACGACATCCCCAAGGTGCTGCACCGGGAGGGCCTCGACGCGTACGTGGTGCGCCGGCTCGGGCTCTCCTTCCGGGACGTGGACTGGACGAGCTGGGACGACCTGCTGGACCGGGTGCACCACCCCCGGCACACGGTCACCGTCGCGGTGGTCGGCAAGTACGTCGACCTGCCCGACGCGTACCTGTCGGTCAGCGAGGCGATCCGGGCGGCCGGGTTCCACCACCGGGCCCGGGTGCAGCTGCGCTGGGTGCCCAGCGACGACTGCGTCACCCCGACCGGCGCGGCGGCGGCCCTGGCCGGCGTGGACGGCATCGTCATCCCCGGCGGGTTCGGTGTCCGGGGCATCGAGGGCAAGATCGGCACCGCCCGGTACGCCCGGGAGAACGGCATCCCGCTGCTCGGCCTCTGCCTGGGCCTGCAGTGCATGGCCATCGAGGTGGCCCGCCACCTGGGCGACCTGGACGGGGCGAACTCGCTGGAGTTCGACGAGGAGGCCACCCACCCGGTGATCGCCACCATGGCCGACCAGGAGGACATCGTGGCCGGCCGGGGTGACCTGGGCGGCACGATGCGGCTCGGGGCGTACCCGGCGAAACTGGCCGAGGGCTCCATCGTTGCCGAGGCGTACGGCAGCACCGAGGTCAGTGAGCGGCACCGGCACCGGTACGAGGTGAACAACGCCTACCGGGACGCGTTGACCAAGGCCGGGCTGCACATCTCCGGCACCTCGCCGGACGGCCGGCTGGTCGAGTTCGTGGAACTCGACCGCGCGCTGCACCCGTTCTTCGTGGCCACCCAGGCGCACCCGGAGCTGAAGAGCCGGCCGACCCGGTCGCATCCGCTGTTCGCCGCGTTCGTCCGCGCCGCGGTCACCTACTCCGAGGCCGGCCAGCTTCCGGTGGAGATGGACGGCAACGCGCGTCGCCGGCCGGGCCCGGTGGAGGAGAAGGCGCCCCGGGACGACGCCGCGTCGACCGCCGCCGCCACGTCGTGAGCGGGCACCACTACGAGCTGAGGAACCGGACCGAGCGGTACACCGGCCGGGTGTTCCGGGTGGTCACCGACGAGGTGGCCATGCCGGGCGGCGGCACCGCCAGTCGCGACGTGGTGCGCCACGTCGGCGCGGTCGCCGTGGTGGCCCTGGACGAGGCCGGCCGGGTGGTGCTGGTCCGCCAGTACCGGCACCCGGTCGGCGCGTACCTGTGGGAGCTGCCGGCCGGGCTGATGGACGTCGACGGTGAGGACCTCGCCGCGGCGGCACTGCGCGAGCTGGCCGAGGAGGCCGACCTGACCGCCGGTCGGGTCGACCTCCTGGTCGACCTGCACAGCTCACCCGGGTTCTCCGACGAGCGGGTGCGGATCTTCCTCGCCCGGGATCTCGTCGAGGTGCCGGTCGGTCGACGGCACGAGCGGCACGACGAGGAGGCGGACATGCAGGTCGTCCGGCTCGGCCTGGACGAGGCGGTGGGCCGGGTGCTGGCCGGGGAGATCACCAACGCCTCCTGCGTGGCGGGCCTGCTCGCCGCCGCCCGGGCCCGGGACGCCGGCTGGGCACCGCTGCGCCCGGCGGACTCGCCGCTGCCCGGCTGAGCCGCACCGCGCGTGGCGCGGAACGCCACCCACTGACGGCAGGGGCCGTGCGGCGTACCGCACGGCCCCTTGCTGTCGGCGTGGTCAGTCGCGCAGTGGCCGGCCCTGGCCGTCGACGCCACCGTTCATCAGGATCAGGATGCCGTCGACGAAGCCCCAGAGGCTGCCGATGCCGCAGGTCACCAGGGTCACGACGAGCTGGAGGACACCGGTCTTGGTGTCCCCCATGTAGAACCGGCCGACGCCGAAGCCGCCGAGCACGATCTGAAGAACGCCGGCGACGACCTTGCTCTTGTCGGAGACGCCACCGGGGTACTGGTACGGAGGAGGGTAGGTCATGAGGCGACACCCTAGTGATCGACATTCCCGCTGTCCGCAGCGGCAGGGGGCCGATCGGACGATAATGGGCGAACACTGACCCAACGGCCGAGGCCGACTCACGTTGTCGGCCAGGGTATGCCTGACACATCGTCAGGAGAGCCACGTACGGGGTGTCACTCTGTTGGCTCTCCACCCCGGACCGGCGGCCCTAGACTGCGGCCGGCAGGAGCGGTGGGCCGCGTCGGCAACGGAGCCGTCGCGCACCGAGCTGGTCGGGGCGGTGCGGCCCCGAGGAGAGGTGTCGTCGTGAAGGTCGGAATCCCGCGCGAGGTCAAGAACCACGAGTACCGCGTGGCGATCACGCCGGCGGGCGTGAACGAGTTCACCCGCAGTGGCCACCAGGTTCTCGTCGAGTCCGGCGCCGGAGTCGGCTCCAGCATCGGCGACGAGGAGTTCGCCGCCGCCGGAGCGAAGATCCTGTCCACCGCCGACGAGGTGTGGGACAGCGCGGACCTCGTGCTCAAGGTCAAGGAGCCGATCGCCGAGGAGTACCACCGCATGCGCGAGGGGCAGGTGCTCTTCACCTACCTGCACCTGGCCGCCTCCAAGGAGTGCACCGACGCGCTGATCGACCGGAAGGTCACCGGCATCGCGTACGAGACGGTCGAACTGCCCGACCGGTCGCTGCCGCTGCTCGCTCCGATGTCCGAGGTTGCCGGCCGGCTGGCCCCGCAGGTGGGGGCCTACCACCTCCAGCGGCAGGGCGGCGGGCGCGGCATCCTGATGGGCGGCGTCTCCGGCGTGTACGCGGCCAAGACCGTGGTGATCGGCGCGGGCGTGTCCGGCATGAACGCCGCCGCCATCGCCCTCGGCCTCCAGGCCGAGGTGCTGCTGCTCGACAAGAACGTCGGGCGGCTGCGCCAGGCCGACGCCATCTACCGGGGTCACCTGCAGACGGTGGCCTCCAACGCGTACGAGATCGAGCGGGCCGTGCTCGACGCGGACCTGGTCATCGGCGCGGTGCTGGTGCCCGGCGCGAAGGCCCCGACGCTCATCTCCAACGAGCTGGTCTCCCGGATGAAGCCGGGCAGCGTGCTGGTGGACATCTCCATCGACCAGGGCGGCTGCTTCGAGGACTCCCGGCCGACCACGCACGCCGAGCCGACCTACCGGGTGCACGACTCGATCTTCTACTGCGTGGCGAACATGCCCGGCGCGGTCCCGCACACCAGCACGTACGCGCTGACCAACGTGACCCTGCCGTACGCCCTTGAGCTGGCCAACCACGGCTGGCGGGAGGCGCTGCGCCGCGACCCTGCCCTCGCCCTCGGCCTGAACACCCACGCCGGGCAGGTCACCTACGGCCCGGTCGCCGAGGCGCACGGCATGACCACCCTGCCGCTGGCGGAGGTCCTCGGCTGAGCGGGTCACCGGACGGCCCGGCGGCGGTCGTGGACGCGGGCGGCCCGGCGCCCGCCCCGGCGCTGCGCCGAGCCGTGCGCGGGTACCTCGACCACCTGACCGTCGAGCGGGGGCTGTCGGCGAACACCCTTGCCTCGTACCGGCGGGACCTGGACCGTTACCTGGTCACGCTGGCCGTGGCCGGGGTGACCGACCTCGCCTCGGTCGGGCCGGCGCAGGTCGAGGCGCACCTGGCCGCGTTGCGGGCGGGCGGGGACGGGCACCCGCCGCTGGCCGTCTCCTCGGCCGCCCGCGCGGCGAGCGCGGTGCGCGGCCTGCACCGCTTCGCGTTGCGCGAAGGGCTGGTCGGCGCGGACGCCAGCCGGGACGTCCGGCCGCCCACCCCGCCACGCCGGCTGCCCCGGGCCCTGCCCGTCGACGACGTGGTCCGGCTGCTGGAGACGGCCGGGTCGGTCCGGGCGGCCGGCGAGGGCGCGCCGCTGGCCCTGCGGGACCGGGCGCTGCTGGAGTTCCTGTACGGCACCGGCGCGCGGATCTCCGAAGCCGTCGGCGCGGCCGTCGACGACCTGGACCCGGCGGAGGGGACCGCGCTGCTGCGCGGCAAGGGCGGCCGGTCCCGGCTCGTGCCGATCGGCGGGTACGCCACCGAGGCGCTCCGGGCCTACCTGGTCCGGGCCCGCCCCGGTCTGGTCGCGGCGGGCCGGGGCACCCCGGCGGTCTTCGTCAACGCCCGGGGCGGCGCGCTGTCCCGGCAGGGCGCGTGGACCATCCTGCGGCGTACCGCCGAGCGGGCCGGGCTGCCGGTGGACGGACCGAACGCGGTCTCCCCGCACACCCTGCGGCACTCCTACGCCACCCACCTGCTCGACGGCGGGGCGGACGTCCGGGTGGTGCAGGAACTTCTCGGCCACGCCTCGGTCACCACCACCCAGGTCTACACGTTGGTCACCGTGGAACGGCTGCGCGAGGTCTACGCCACCGCTCACCCGAGGGCACGCGGCTGAGCGGCACCGGCCGGGGCGAGCCGTGGGTCCCTCCGGCGGGACCGTGGGGACCCGGCGGTGACGCCCGTGGCCGGCGTTCGGGGAGCGGCCGGTGTGTCGATCGTCACCCCGGCCCACCCGGGGCCGGTGGCGACCGTCGGCGGGCCCGACACGCCGACCCGGTGCCGACCGGCCTGCTCGAACGTGGCGTACAGTCGGCATCGGCGCGGACCTCCTGGGGCGACAACCGGGGTGCGCATCGGCACCGCAGAAGGACGTCGGAGGGCTCCGACGCCGGGTGGTCGTCGGGAGGGGGGCAACAGGACATGGCTGGCAACGGCGACCGTGCCGAGACGTGGACGTCTGAGCTCCGTGAGCAGCAGGCCACACTCGGTGCGGACCTCGGACCGGCGGACCCGGCCGCGTACACCATGCGCAAACCCATCCCCGAGCCGATGCCCACCGACCGGCACGGTCCGGCCCGGATCATCGCGATGGCCAACCAGAAGGGCGGCGTCGGGAAGACCACCACCACCATCAACCTCGGCGCGGCCCTGGCCGAGTACGGCCGCAAGGTGCTGCTGGTCGACTTCGACCCGCAGGGCGCGCTCTCGGTGGGGCTGGGCGTCAACCCGCACAACCTCGACCTGTCCGTCTACAACCTGCTCATGCAGGACGACGTCACCGCCGAGGACGTCCTGATCAAGACGGACGTCGCCGGGCTGCACCTGCTGCCGGCCAACATCGACCTCTCCGCCGCCGAGATCCAGCTCGTCAACGAGGTCGCCCGGGAGATGGCGCTCGCGCGGGTGCTGCGCAGCATCCGCAAGGAGTACGACTACATCCTCATCGACTGCCAGCCCTCGCTCGGTCTGCTCGCCATCAACGCGTTGACCGTCGCGCACGGCGTGCTGATCCCGCTGGAGTGCGAGTTCTTCAGCCTCCGGGGTGTGGCGCTGCTGCTGGACACCATCGACAAGGTGCGTGAGCGGCTCAACTTCGACCTCGAACTCGAGGGCATCCTCGCCACCATGTACGACAGCCGCACCACCCACTGCCGGCAGGTGCTCCAGCGGGTCGTCGAGGCGTTCGGCGACAAGGTCTACCAGACCGTGATAACCAAGACGGTCAAGTTCCCCGAGTCGACGGTGGCCGGGGCCCCCATCACCACCCTCGACCCGGCCTCGTCCGGTGCGCGCAACTACCGTCAGCTCGCCCGCGAGGTGATCGCCGCACAGGCGGAGCGGTAGTCGGGGCGTCCGGGGCGTGGACTACGGTCGTCCGGTGACCGCACCACCGCTCGACCCCGTCGCCTCCGCACCGGCCGGTCCGGCGGCGTCCGTCGAGCCCACGCCCGGTGGCGAGCCGGAGGAGACCAACGGCTTCACGGTGCGGCTGGCCAACTTCACCGGCCCGTTCGACCTGCTGCTGCAACTGATCGGCAAGCACAAGCTCGACGTGACCGAGGTGGCTCTGCACCAGGTCACCGACGAGTTCATCGCGTACATCCGGGCGATGGGCGACGAGTGGGACCTCGACGAGGCCAGCGAGTTCCTGCTGATCGCCGCCACCCTGCTCGACCTGAAGGCCGCCCGGCTGCTGCCCTCCGCCGAGGTCGAGAACGAGGAGGACCTTGCCCTGCTGGAGGCCCGGGACCTGCTCTTCGCCCGGCTGTTGCAGTACAAGGCGTTCAAGGAGGCGGCGGCGCACATCGCCGTGTTGGAGGCCGAGGGTGGCCGACGCTATCCCCGCGCGGTCAGCCTGGAACCCCGCTACGCCCAGGCCCTGCCGGACCTGGTGCTCGGCATCGGCCCGGAGCGGCTGCTCAAACTCGCGGTGCGGGCGATGACCCCGAGACCGGTCCCCGTGGTCTCCATCGACCACGTGCACACGGTCCGGGTCAGCGTCCGCGAACACGCGCAGATCCTGGCCGGGCGGCTGCGTCGCGCCGGCACCGCCACCTTCTCCCTGCTCTGCGCCGACTGCGAGGCCACCCTGGAGGTGGTGGCCCGGTTCCTGGCCCTGCTGGAGCTGTACCGGGAGGGGCTGGTCGCCTTCACCCAGGAGCAGGCGCTCGGGGAGCTGACCGTACGCTGGACCGGCCCGGCCGACGGCGACACCGACCTCCAGATCGACGAGTACGCCGGCGCACCCTCCCCGGTCGACGCCGCCGCACCGGTCGACGCGGCCGCAGTGGCCGGCGGTGCGGTGCCGGCCGGCGGTGCCGGGCCGATCGGCGCCGGTGGGCAGGCGGCCGGTGCCGGGACGACGACGGAGGAGTGAGGCGGGATGAGCAACGAGGAACGCAGCGAATCCCTCGCCGACCAGGCCGCCGCGTGGATCCCCCCGTGGGAACGTCGCCCCACCCCCACCCCCACCTCCACCCCGGAAGCGACCCCCGTCCCGGCTCCCGTCCGGGACGACGCCGCCGAGGCTGACGCCGAGGCCGCTCCGCCCACCCCGCCACCGGCACCGTCGGTCCCCACCGAGCAGCCCGCCCCGCCCACCTCGTCCGCTCCGCCCGTCCTGGCGGAGCCGGCGGATCGCGGTGGGAAACGGTCCCCGGAGGGGCCGGCCGCCGCCCCGAACCCGACCAGGGGTGGACGGCGGGCGGCCGGTACGGCGCGGGAGAGCGCCGGGGCGGCGACCCCGATGGAGGAGGGGGAACTGCGCGGGGCGCTGGAGGCGATCCTGCTGGTCGTCGACGAGCCGGTCAGCGAGTTGACCCTCGCCCAGGTGCTCGAGCAACCGGCCGAGCGGATCGGTGCCGCCCTCGACCGGCTCGCCGCCGGATACACCGAGGCCGGGCACGGGTTCGAGTTGCGCCGTGCGGCCGGGGGCTGGCGGCTGTACACCCGACCGGAGTACGCCGCCCACGTGGAGCGGTTCATCCTCGACGGGCAGACCGTCCGGCTCACCCAGGCCGCGCTGGAGACCCTGGCGGTGGTCGCCTACAAGCAGCCGGTCACCCGGTCCCGGATCTCCGCCATCCGGGGTGTCAACTGTGACGGGGTGATCCGTACCCTGGTCTCCCGCGGCCTGGTCGAGGAGTGCGGCACCGAGCCGGAGACCGGAGCGTTCCTCTACCGGACCACCACCCTGTTCCTGGAGAAGCTCGGGCTGAACAGCGTCGCCGACCTGCCGCCCCTGGCCCCGTTCCTCCCCGACGACGTAGAAGAGTTTGCCGATGCCACGCGATGACCGCGCCCCCCGCCCCGACGCGCCCGTCTACGAGGGAGCCGAACGCCTCCAGAAGGTGCTCGCCGCCGCCGGGGTGGGCTCCCGACGGGCCTGCGAGGACCTGATCTTCCGGCGCCGGGTCACCGTCAACGGCCGGGTGGCCCAGCTCGGCGACCGGGCCGACCCGACCCGGGACGTCATCCACGTCGACGGCGAGCGCCTCCAGGTCGACACCCGCCTGGTCTACCTGGCGATGAACAAGCCGCGCGGGGTGGTCTCCACGATGGCCGACGAGAAGGGGCGTACCGCGCTCGCGGACTTCCTCGGCAACCGGGTCGAGCAGCGGGTCTACCACGTCGGGCGGCTCGACGCCGACAGCGAGGGCCTGTTGCTGCTCACCAACGACGGCAACCTCGCGCACAAGCTCATGCACCCGTCGTACGCGGTGCAGAAGACGTACCTCTGCCAGGTCGCCGGGCCGATCCCGCGCAACCTGGGCAAGCGGCTGATGGCCGGGGTGGAGCTGGAGGACGGCCCGGCGAAGGTCGACTCCTTCAAGGTGGTGGACACCCTGGGTAAGACCGCCCAGGTGGAGGTGACCCTGCACGAGGGGCGCAAACACATCGTCCGGCGGTTGCTGGGCGAAGCCGGGCACCCGGTCAGCCGGCTGGTGCGTACCTCGATCGGACCGATCCGGCTGGGTGACCTCCGTGCCGGGCGGACCCGCCGGCTCACCAACGCCGAGGTCGCCGCCCTGTTCCGCGCCGTGGGTGACTGACCCGGCGGTTCGGGAAAGCGGTCCCGGTAGGCTCCCAGGCGGCCCGCGGGTCGCCCGGGAGGCGGACCCGCGCCCGCCGGCGGTGCCGGCGGGGGCGGATCGGACCGCCAGGCATGATGGACCACGATGGGTAACCGCTCGCGGCACGTCGGAACGACGACGGTCGGCGGGGTACGGGCTGAGGAGGACACGCGGTGGCGGAGAACGTACGGACCGGGCGATGTGTGGTCGCTGTCGACGGGCCATCCGGTTCGGGCAAGTCCACCGTCTCCCGACGGCTGGCCGTGGGGATCAACGCCCGCTACCTCGACACCGGCGCGATGTACCGGGCGGTGACCTGGGCGGTGCTGCGCAGCGGGGTCGACCCGGCCGACGCCGAGGCGGTGGCGAAGGTCGCCGGTGAGATCGACCTGCGCATCGGCACCGACCCCCAGGGGTACGGGGTGACCGTGGACGGCCGCGCCGTCGACACCGACATCCGGGGCGCGCAGGTGACCGGAGCGGTCTCCGCGGTGGCCGCCGTACCTGCGGTCCGGACCCTGTTGGTGGCCCGTCAGCGCGACATGATCGCCCACGCCGGCCGGATGGTGGTGGAGGGACGCGACATCGGTTCCGTCGTCGCCCCGGACGCGGAGCTGAAGGTCTACCTGACCGCCTCCGAGGCGGCTCGGGCGCAGCGCCGCAGTGCACAGGACTCCGCCGAACTGTCCGCCACCGCCGCCGACCTGGCCCGGCGGGACCGGCTGGACTCGACCCGCAAGACCGACCCGTTGCAGCAGTCGGCGGACGCGGTCGTGCTGGACACCACCGAGCTGGGCATCGACGAGGTCGTCACCCGGCTGCAGGAACTGCTGGCGGAGCGGGGAGTGGCATGAGCGACGACAACGGCTGGGTCGAGCTACGCGAGCCCGACGTCGAGGAGGAACAGTCCGGACCGGTGCCCGTGGTGGCGGTGGTCGGCCGCCCGAACGTGGGCAAGTCGACGCTGGTCAACCGGATCATCGGGCGGCGGCAGGCGGTCGTCGAGGACGTCCCCGGTGTCACCCGGGACCGCGTGCCGTACGACGCCCAGTGGACCGGCCGGGAGTTCACCGTGGTGGACACCGGCGGGTGGGAGCCGGACGCGAAGGACCGGGCGGCGGCCATCGCCGCGCAGGCCGAGACGGCGGTCGCCACCGCCGACGTGGTCCTCTTCGTGGTGGACGCGATGGTCGGGTCGACCGACGTGGACGAGGCGGCGGTACGGATGCTGCGGCGCAGCGCCAAACCGGTGATCCTGGTGGCGAACAAGGCCGACAACGCGGCCATCGAGGTGGAGGCGACCTCGCTCTGGTCACTCGGTCTGGGCGAGCCGCACGCGGTGTCGGCGTTGCACGGTCGCGGCTCCGGTGAACTCCTCGACGCCATCATGGACGCGCTCCCCGAGGCCCCGAAGATCGTCGAGGACCGGCCGCGCGGTCCGCGTCGGGTGGCCCTGGTCGGCCGCCCCAACGTCGGCAAGTCCAGCCTGCTCAACCGGTTCTCCGGTGAGGAGCGGGCGGTGGTCGACTCGGTCGCCGGCACCACCGTCGACCCGGTGGACAGCCTGGTGCGCATCGGCGGGGAGACCTGGCACCTGGTGGACACCGCCGGGCTGCGCAAGCGGGTCGGGAAGGCCAGCGGCACCGAGTACTACGCCAGCCTGCGTACCGCCTCGGCGATCGAGGCGGCTGAGGTGGCGGTGGTACTGCTCGACGCCAGCGAGCCGATCAGCGAACAGGACCAGCGGATCCTGTCGATGGTCACCGAGACCGGCCGGGCACTGGTCATCGCCTTCAACAAGTGGGACCTGGTCGACGGCGACCGCCGGTACTACCTGGACAAGGAGATCGAGCGGGAGCTGCGCCGGATTCCCTGGGCGATCCGGCTCAACCTCTCGGCGATGACCGGCCGGGCGGTCGACAAGCTCGCCCCGGCGCTGCGCAAGGCCCTGGCGAGCTGGGAGACCCGGGTGCCCACCGCGCAGCTCAACTCGTGGCTCACCGCGCTGGTCCAGGCCACCCCGCACCCGGTGCGCGGCGGCCGGGCCCCGAAGATCCTCTTCGCCACCCAGGCGGGCACCTGCCCGCCGCGCTTCGTGCTCTTCACCACCGCGCCGCTGGACGCCGGCTACCAGCGCTTCGTCGAGCGCAAGCTGCGTGAGGAGTTCGGCTTCGAGGGCAGCCCGGTGGAGATTTCGGTACGCCCGCGCAAGAAGCTCGGCCCGGGCGGCCGGGGCAAGGCGCACGGCTGACGCCGCACAGTGACACCGAACGCCGGGCCGGGGACCTCCCGACCCGGCGTTCTCCTTCTCCGTCACCACCCACCCTCCTAGGACGCTTGAGGGGGTGTGACAGCGGCTGCCGCAGCGGGAGGGGCCTGTGCGTACCTCGGGAAGATCCTGCGCTAAGCTGTACCGGCTGCCGCAGGGGAGACCCGACGGCGGCATCGGGACGTGGCGCAGCTTGGTAGCGCACTTGACTGGGGGTCAAGGGGTCGTCGGTTCGAATCCGGCCGTCCCGACAGTACGCAGAAAGGCCGTTGACCGGAGCATTTGCCCAGGTCAACGGCCTTTAATTCATTCTGCGCCGGTAGGGGTTTGCTGATCTAGATCGCGCGTAGCTGGGGACCACCTGGGGACCGACGGGCCTTCAAGTGCGCGCTGAGCGCCGTTCCGGCGTCGGTGATGGTCTGCCGGTCGGGGTGTAGGTACCGCTGCGTTGTAGTCAGCGAACCGTGCCCGGCAATCTTGCGGAGCACGTGCACCGGCACCCCGGCGTCGGCCATCCACGTCAGGCCGGTGTGCCGCAGGTCGTGCCGGCGTAGGTGTTCGTAGCCCAGCTTCGTCACCACCTCATCCCAATGCGTCGCGTCCCGGAGTACGGCCGTGCTGATCCGGCCACCGCGCGGACCGGTGAACAGTCGAGAGTGCGGCTCTCTGACCGAGTCCAGGCGGCGCGTCACGATCGGCCGCACTTCCTCGATCAGCGGGACCATACGTGCGCGCTTTCCCTTGGTGCCCTTGTCCACCAGGCCGCCAGGGCTGGGTGTGGTCTGTCGCCGTACCGTCCACATCCACGTCTTCCGGTCGATGTCCTCGGCACGGACGCCGGACACCTCGCCGATTCGGGCGGCTGTGCAGGCGGCGAATATGACCACGTCTCCCCATCCGGGGAAGGCGTTCGCGGACCGTTGCACCAGTGCGGCGGCGAGCGTGGTCAACGATTCCCAGTCAGGCAAGGCGAGCGTGCGCGGGTCATCCAACTCGTCTTCCGCGCGTCGGTATTCGCGCTGCCACCCGGTCACCTGTGCGGGATTGCGCGGAATGATGCCGTCCCGGACGGCCTGCTCCATCACCCGGACCAGCACGGCGAGACTGTTCTTGACTGTGGAACGGCTGCACTCGTCGGCAATCCAGCCGTGCACGGCCCGGTCAACCGCGCCGTTGGTGATCATCCGTACCGGGATGTGCCCGAGGGCCGGCACCACCCGCTTTCGCCACCCGGACAGGTACGGATCGAGGGTCTTCCGTTCCAGTCCACGGAGCGCCAGCGGCATCACGCTCTCGCCGTACTCCGTCAGACGCTTCGTTGCGGCGAGCGGGTCGACGCCGCCCTGTGCCGCGTCGACCATTCCGTCGATCCACGCTTGCGCTTCCTCGGCTGTGGCGACCGTCGTGGACTTGGACAGGCGCCGCTTGGTCGTCGGGTCGACCCACCGGACGCGCGCCCGGTAGGGACGGTCCCGGCCTGCGCGGAACTCCACATCGGAGCCGAGCGTCACGCCGATCGGCGGTTGCTGGGGAACTGCCATCACGCCGCCCTCGGGTCGACCCGACGCGCGGACAACCACCGTTCAACGTCGGCCGTCGCGTACTTCACCACCCGGTCAGAGATTGGGATGAACGGCGGGCCCTGCAACGGTTGGACAGTGCGCCACCGCCGGATGGTCGACGGGTCGACGTCAAGCAGCTCGGCAAGCTCTTCGGTGGACATGAACGGCTTCGCCGAGAGTCGGATGATGTTCTCCCCTTCCGGAGCAGCGGGTACGGCTGGCGGGACGTAGCGCGGCACCAATCGCACTGTGAGCGCCTTTCGGTAGATGGGTGGCAGGGTTGTGAAGCCATTCAGGAGGTATCGCCGCAGAGGGGCACAGAACGGCCCGCTGAGAGCGCGGTAGGGGCATGATCCGGGGTGTCCGGGTGCGAAGGGGATGCACCGATGTAGCTGGCGGCGTCTCAGCGGGCCGTTCTATCGGGTCGACTTCCGAGGGCGGCCGGTCGGGGTGTCCCGGTGGCCGGGGGGTATCCGTACCATCCGTACCAAGCTCGTTTTGCCTGCTCAGGGCTGGTACGGATTGGATCGCGGTACGGATTAATGCGTACCGGGGGCGGTGGTGAGGGTGCGTCGTGGTACGGATCGATCCGTACCAGCGGGGGTATCCGTACCGGGGATGACCTGCGGAAACGAGGTTGGTACGGATGGTACGGATACCCCGGTGTAAGGGGTTTCGGGTGCGGGGCAGTAGCGCTGCCAGGCGTCGGTGAAGGCGTCGCGGGTGTAGCCCTTGGCCTGTCCTACCGGGAAGCGGATGGTCTCCGATCGGATGTCGAACTCCCGTAGTAGGTCGCCGAGTTTCTTGCCGGTCAGACCGGAGGGGCCGCTGTCGGCCCACGGCGCTTCGGGGTCGCCGTTGAGTGCGGCGAGTAGGTCGGCGGTGGGTGCGGCGGTCGGGTTGCCGAGGGTGGTGAACGCGGTGCGGATGTCGGCGAGTAGGCGTATCCGGTGGGAGACGTTGCCGGCGTCGTCGGCTTCGGCGGTGAGCGTGGTCACTGCCTGCCGGGCGCGTGCCGGCCAGGTGCCCCCGGCCAGATCAGCGACGGCTACGAGGGGTTCCCAGGTGTCGGCGGCTCGGTCCTCTACGGGCATGGGCGGTTCCGCGGCTTCGAGGGTGGTGAGGTGGGTGCGGAGCCATCCGGCCAACTGCTGCGCGACCTTGCGCAGGGCGGGTCCGTCGCGGCGGTGCCGGTAGGGGGCGACGGTTTCACCGGGTGCGCGGCGGCGCATGCGGATGACGACGGCGCGGTCTTCGATGGTGTCGGGCATCGCGCCGATACCGGCGAGCGCGGCCATGGCGAACGTGGGGATCTTCTCCAACTGCTGGCTTGAGGCGTCCCACCGGATCGCGGGTCGGTTGCGCTGGTGGCCGGCGTTGAGCAGGCCGCGTAGGTCTTCGTTGGCGTCGGCGTTCTTCCCTCCGAACAGGGTGTCTGCTTCGTCCACCAGCAGGGTGGGCGGCTGTCCGGTGCCGATGGCCCGGTACACGGCGGCGGGTGAGGCGTTGACCGTGATGAGCGGGTCGTGGCAGGTGCCTTCCACCACGTCGAGTAGACGCGATTTCCCGCACCGCTTCTCGGGTGCTCGGATCACGAGGCGGGGCGCGTGTGCCCACGCGGCTTGCGCGTGGGTCGCGGCGATCCACAACGCCACCGCGTCGACCGCCTCGGCGGACGGCAGGATGATGTACTTGGTGAGGCAGGCGTGTAGCTGGTCGAGGATCGCCGCGCCGTCGTTCGGCTGGTCGGTGGTGCTGGTCGGTGGGTTCATGCGGCGAGTCCTTCGGCGCGGAAGCCACCACGGATGGCGGCGCGGATGTCCCGGTCGGTCTGCTCAGCGGCGCGGCCGGCGGTGGTGAGGGCGGTGATCGCGTCGTCGCGGCTGATGGCGTCGGCGGCGACCATGCGGGCCACGCCGCGTACTGCGCCATAGAGGGTGGTGCGGCGGCTGCCCTCGGGGGCGTCGGCGACCGCTTGCAGGTGCGAGGCGAGAAGCCGATCGGGGAAGGAGATGCCCCCCGCCGTGCGGGTGCTGGTCGGGGCGTGTGGCGTGACCGGCAGCGGTGCCGGCGGTGCCGGTCGGCAGGCCGTGACCAGCGCGGGAGGCATCTCCTCCATAGCCCGACCCGGTGCCCACCGGTACGGGCGGCCGGTACGCGGGTGCACTGATGGTGGGAGCACCACGTACCCGCCATCGGCTTTCACGTCGATGCCGGGGCCAAGGCCCTGTCCGGGCTTGCCTTGGCTGCACGGCACATGGTCGCCGGGGTGCTGGTAGTACAGGTGCAGGCCACCGGAGCCGGTTGCCACGTACGCGGTGGGCGGCAAGAGGCCACGGCCGATCAGGTCGTTCATGGTGTCCCGCCCGCCGTGGGCGGGGTCGACGTCGACGACGACGGTGCCGGATGCGGCACCGGTACGCAGGGCGAGTTGCCCGGTGGGGACGGCGTTTACGATCGCGGCGATGCGGTCGGGGTCGGTGGTGGCGGCGTAGAAGCCGTGGCAGGTCAGGCAGGGGCAGGCGTTCCGGTCATGGTCCGGGCCGGCGTCGGTGCAGGATGCGCAGTTGGCGACGGGCCGTTTAGAGCGGGCGAGCATGAACACCGGCCACCCACGGGCGGCGTAGTCCAGGGCGGCGGCGAGCAGCGGTGACGGGTCGGGCATGAGGCTCCTTCCGTACGGGTGGACGGGTGTGGGGTCGGGTTCGGGTCGACCTGCGAGGGCCGACGGTGTGTGGTCGGGGCAGCGGGGACCTTGGAGGTAGGGGCGGACACCGTTCGGGCTGTGGCAGTAGCGCCGCTGTGCGCCGATCCAGTGCCAACACCGGGTGTCGAGCAGGTTCATGGGGCCGGGACGCTCCTTCCCGGTGTGGCGGTGGAGGGCCGGCGGCACGCGGGCACCGGCCGCTCAGGGGTGAGTGCGCGAAGCGCGTCGTCATGGCCTTTGCGGGTTAGCGCCGGTGGGTGATCAGCGCCCAGATCACGAACCCGGCCACCGCCATGACGAGGGCGGCGGTGAGGGCGAGTCCGGTGAGGTCGCGGATGAGCCATCCGGTGACGCGGGCACGGGCCACGGCGGCGTCGGCGTGCCACGCGACCCGCTCGACGCGACGGCCGAGGGGTATACCGAGGGTGATGCCGAGGATGGTGCCGAGGGCGAGCGCGATGAGCGCCATGGCGGCGGGGTTCATGGGTGCTCCCTGCTTGTGGGTGTGGTCGGCTGGCCGTGGATTCCACGTGGATTCCACGGCGGGTTTGTCTAGGTGGGGGGCCGTGGAATCGGTGTGGATTCCACGTGGATTCCACGGCCCCGAGGAGACGCCGTTAGGCGGTGCGGAGGATGCGGTACCGGCCGTTGCGGTTGACGGCCATCAGCAGCGGCTGGTTACCGGCGGTGAGTTCGGCGAGGGCCTTGGAGAGCCACTTGGCGGTGTATCCGGTCGCGGCGAGTACGTCACCCAGGTCGGCCGGGCGTACCTCCGTATGTCCCTGCTCGGCGAGGGTGGTGATGTGCTGCCGCAGCAGCGCGCGGGCCTGCTCCGGGCTGGACTGTTGGGGCAGGGCGAGGGAGAACCGGCGTGGGGTGGGGGTGGTGTCGAGTTCCTTGGAGGGGTCGACGTCGTCGGGCGGGTCGTTGAGGTTGACGCCGGGGCGTGCGGCCATGGCGGGGACCTCCTGCTCTGCCTCACCACCGGTGGTGGTGGGGCGGGGGCCGGGTGACGGCTTGACGATGTCGGTGGGCATGACGGGGGCGAGAGCGCGAGCGGTGACCGGGTCGAGCGGCTGCCGCACCTGCGCCCAACCGGTGACAGCAGCGGCCAGGTCCGACCGTTGGGCCAGTTCGGACCGGCAGGGGATCGGCCACCGGCCGGTGGGGATGCCGGGCGACTCGATGTACAGGTAGCCCGGTTTGGTGCTTCCCCAGGTCTCCGGGGACGCCCCGGCGTCGACGGTCTCGCCGGAGAGCGCCAACGACGGGTCGTCGCGGCTGTCGATGCCGAAACACACGTTCGTGGCGAACTGCGACCGCAGCGAGGTGGGTGCCCGGTCGTGCGTCCACCGCTGCTGCGACAACACCAGGGAGATCCCCGCCGACCGTGCCCGCTCCGCGACCTGCACGAGCGCGGGGTGACCGGACCACGCGGCGGATTCCTCCACCCACACCATCAGGTGCGACAACGAGCAACCCGGCATCCACTCCGTCAGATCCTCTTCGCCCAGAGCTTCCGTCCGGGCAGGAATGACCTTCTCCGCGAGGACGTCAAAGAACACTTCCGCGTGCTCGTCATCCGTGATGAGCAGCGCAAGCCCGTCCTTGACCGGCTTGACAGTCTGATCGCGCTTGACCGTGTCGACCACCACCAGCGCACCATCCGCGCGAGTCAGGTAGTCGGTCATCACCACCAGCGCCCATTCCGTCTTGCCCGACCCGGTCATACCGGTCGCACGGACGTGGGTCGCCGGGCGGACACCGGGCCGCCCGGTGAGCCACAGCGCGACCTGCTCTCCGTCTTCGGCGATGCCGAACCGAAGCGGCGCGTCCCCGACCGATCGGCCGGGCGCGGATGGTCCGGCCCACGGGATGGTGTCGCGGAGCTGGTCGACCGGCACCACCTCAATCCGCCCGGTACGGACGGAGTCGGGGTCGCGGTGTACCCGCACCGCCGACGGCGCGACGTCGAGAGCCGACGCGATCGACTCACGCGACCCCTCGACCTCCGACAGGGTTTCGCCGTGCGGCATGGTGATCGACGCTTTGACCTTCGCCCCGTCGACCTTCGGCCGGCCGATCCGGGCGTCCTTCAAGGCGGCGACCGCGTCAGCCAGGCCACCGGCGGTGGTGCGTGCGGGCTGCTCGTCAGGGTTGGCCTTCGCCATCAGCCGCATCACCCCGACCGCCACCGACGCGACGACGGTTCCGCCGGCCCACAGGTCGAGCCAGGGCCGTTCCCAGGGTGCGCCGATGGTGGCGCCCAACGCCCACACCGACCCCGAGGCGGTGAGCAGGGTCGCCACCCGCTGGCGGATCACGCCACGGGCACGGCCAGCGGCCCACGTCAGCGCGGTCAGTCCGCCACCGGCGGCGGTGATGCCGGCGGCGGCCCACGGGTTGCTACCCCACCAGTGGTGCGACGCGGCGGCGGCAGGCCACGCCAGCAGACACCCGGCCGGGCAGACCAGGTACGGCAGAGCGGCCGAGCGCAGGTCGACGCTGTAGGACATCGGGGAGAGCCCGCCGTTGCGGGGCATGCGTGCCGAGCGGGGCCGCTTCATCGCCCACCCCCGCCGTTGGTGAACCGGAAGTCGGACTTGCGCGGTCGGTGGCCGACCGCTTCGAGTTCGGGGAGGTAGACGGCCTCGAAGCGGGTCGACGCGGTCACGATGTACTGCGACGCCACCACCAGGGCGTCGGAGGCGTGGGTGATGGGCTTGGCGACCTGCCGCGCCCGTGCCCGCGCGGTCAGCCCGCCGATGACCACCCCGCCGGACACGGCACGGAGTCGGGCGTCCAACTCGGAGGCGGTGACGCCGAGTTCGAGAGCGGAGGCGTGCAGGACGCGGCGGGTCTCGTTGAACCACTGGGAGAGAGCGACGTTGTCGGTGAGGGCGTCGGCACCGGTGAAGATGCCACGCTGGTCGTGGTTGCCTGCCATGCTGATGGTTCTCCTTCGTGGGAGAGCCGGGCGCGGATCGTTGTCGAGGCGTAGCCGCGCCCGGCGCAAACGGTGGGTGGGCCGGTCGGCCCCCGCACCCACCCGCCGGTCAGGACGGGTGGGCACGGCCGGGAAACCGGAGGGTCAGCGCAGGACGAGGGCGAGCAGGGCCGTGACGGCGGTACCGGCCAGCCCGGCCACCAGCAGATCCACGGCCAGGCGGACCCGCCGGTACTTGCGTACCGCCGTGCGGGACAGCCACACCAGATGCCGGGCCTGCTCGGCGGTGGTGATCAAGGGCGGGGCGGTGGCCTCGGTCATCAGGTCCCCCGGCACGGCGGTGGCGTAGTGCACCAGGCCGTGACCGCCGCCGAGGGACGGTCGGACGGCGCAGGCCAGCAGCGCGACGGCGGTGCCGACCAGGGCGACCGTGACCACCCCGGCGGCCATGGCCGCGCCGGGCAGGTCGGCGCGGGCCAGAACGGCTACGCCGACGGTGACGGCTGCTCCGGCGACGGCCATCAGGGTGGATGCCTTGCTGTCGACCCTCACCAGTTCGCTACGGACTTCGGTGGTGCGGGTGGTGAACCACTCCGGGTCGGGTACTGGCACCATCAGAGGTGCCCTCCTCTCATCAAGGGGTGGGTGCAGGGCCGGCGGCACAGCGGGTTTCCAGGCCGTGTGCTGTGCCGCCGGGCGTAGCTACTGGTCGGCGTGCATCAGGTGTGCCAGGGCCGCGCCCATGCCGAGCACCGCCACGGGCAGGCAGGCCACGAGGGTGGTGATCCACCACGGGGCGGACGTCACCCCGGCGGCGATGAGCAGGTGGTAGGCGACCTGTCCGAGTGCGCCGATGGCGAGGGAGCCGAGGGCGGACCACTTCGCGAACCGGGCCGCCCGGTCCGGCACCCGTCCGGACAGCCACACGTAGAGCGCGTACGCCCCGTACGTTTCCACTCCGATGGGGAGGGTGATGGCGGTGTCGATGACCCACCCGGACCCGATACCGGGCAGCAGGTTCACCTTCCCGAACCCGGTGAGCTTCCCCAGCCCGACCCACCCGCCCCAGATTGCGACGAACGCGGGCAGGGCGAGCAGGATCACGGGCCACACCACCGCCCGCCGGGACCGGCCGGGACCGAACTTCGTCACCGGGCTTTCGACCGTGCTGGCCTGCTCCGACGGCTCGGCCGAGTCGACAGCCACCACCGGCGGAACGGGCTCCGGGGTGAGGGTCGGGTCCGGTGCGGGCTGCTCGGTCCGGTCGACCGTGGCCGGGTCCGCCGTGGTGTCGGCGGTCGGGATGGGGTCGACCGGGAACAGCGTCGGACGGTCGGCGAGACTGCCCCGGACCACCAGGGCCGCGTGCATCCGGTCCGACCGGGCCTGCTGGTCGCGTTCCTGACGCAGCAGGGTCAGCAGTTCGTTGGCCTTCTCCGACCCGATCCGGAACCGCTTCATCAACCGGTTCCGCGACGGCAGACCACCGAGTTCGTGGGTGAGCTTGCGGGCGGCCGGCAGCAGGTCTTCCACCGGCTGCGGGTAACGGGTGCCGTTGATCGTGGGCGCGGTCATCAGGCCACCGCCAGACCGGTCAGCGCGGTCACCGTCACCGGGTCCAGCGGCGGCACGTCAACGGGCTCGACGGCGTCGGCGTAGATCTCCCAGCCGTGCCACGTCGGGTAGGCGTTCATCGACCGGACCGGGCGACCCTCGTGGTCGACGCGCTCACGCTCGGCGGCCAGCAGGTCGGGCGTGTTCAGGCCGGCGGCGTCGAGCCAGGCACGCAGTTCCGCGACCGTGGCGAACGTGAAGGCCATGGAACTGCCGTCGCTGTGCACACGGATAGCGGTCGGGGCGGCGAGCAACAGCAGCTCAGCCATCACCGCGCGGAAGCTCTTGCGGTCGGTCATCGCAGGGTCTCCTTCATCCTCGGGGTGGGCTTGTTCAGGGCGTGGCCGATGGCGAACGGGGCGAGCATCACCAGTGGCCCGCCGAGCAGGATCAACAGCAGGATCACGAGGTACCTCCGTAGGCACAGTCGGTGCACTCACCGAGCGAGCGCGGGATGTAGTAGGGCCGCACATCGCGGCACGTCGGACACGTCCGCCGGGCGATCAGCGCGGCCCGGACAGCACGGAGTTGGGCAGGGGTGGCGGTGCGCTTCGGCGGGGCCAGGTCGACCCGGTACAGGTACGCGGCACGGATACCGCCGACACCTCGCCAGAGCACCTGCGCGGCCACTGGTTGACCACCGGGACGGAGGCCGGCGGCACGGAGTTGACGGCGGGTGGCGTAGCCGGGCGGGGCACCCCGCCACCAGTAGGTAGGGATGCCGTACCGCGACCCGTCTGGATCCCAGTAGGCAGCGCGAATGCGGGACATCAGGCTGCGCGGGACGCGCCGTCGGGGCAGCCGTACACGGCCCGGTGCGACACCTGCTCCCTACCGCAGTTCGGGCAGCGGAGGATCTTGCAGCCGTACGCGCAATCCGTCGTCAGGCCCACCTCGACCAGCCGGCAGACGTGCTCACGCTGCCGTGCGGTCAGCTCGGCGGCGGTTCGGGTGACACGGGACTCAGCACGGCGAACCCGACGCCAGTCCAAGGCGGTCGGACCGCCGTGGTCCTCGGCGTAGATCAAGCTGATCTCAGCGTCGAGTAGATCAAACTCGGCCGCGATCAGCGGCCATTCCTGCTCGATCATCGCCAGGTCGACAGCGGACGGCCCTTGGTCATCGTGGTTGTCGATCACGTCGGTTCCTTCCGAATATGGGGCGGACGGTGCCCGGCCCCGAGAGAGAGGCCCAGTGGCAGGGGCCACGCCGGAAACAGCGCGACACCCCGCCCTGGACGGGGAATCAGGGGCAGAAGCTCAGCCGCGCGCCGGACCCGTCCACTCGGCCCGCTCGCCCGGGACCTACCGGGGTCGACCACCGTGTGGCTCAAGGCGGGATTGCCGCAGACGGATCTACGCGGCGCTTCTGCTGTGAAGTTCTCAATGAACGACCTGATCCGGCGTCCCATGGGCGTGCGGCCACGAGTGCCGCCGTTCCCCGGGCCGTCCGGCCGGATACAACTTGGCGTTGTATTCGTGACCGTACAGCGTCACGTTGTATTCGTGCAAGCACCTGTACCGCGTAGGCTTGTACTGATGACTGACGCTGACCTGCCCACCGACTGGTGGACCACGGACCACGTTCGCGCCTACCTGGCCTCGGTAGGTGCCCCGATCAGCCGCGCGACCTGGGCTTCCTACGTCTCACGCGGGCAGGCTCCGGCACCTGATCGGATGTTTGGCCGGTCTCCGGCATGGCAGCCCGAGAGCATCCGGAAGTGGCAGGCCGAGAGGCCCCGTCGAGGCGGCGCCGGCTAGGTCGGATCATTTGATGCCTCCTGTCTCCGGCTCCCGTCTGCGGCGGCATCTTGCTCACCTGCCAATGAGACTGCCCGCTGAGTGGCAGTCCGGGCAGGTCCTACGCACGGACACGAAGGACGCGGCCCATGTCCACTGAGGTCCCTCGGCAGTTCAAGCCCAATCTCGTGCTGGTCAACCGTCGCAAGGCGGCCGGTTGGGAGTCGCGCAAGCGTGCCGCGCGAGAGCTGCACCGCGTAGGCCAACAGCGCGGCATCCGGGAGACGCCCACGGTCGAGGCCATCGAAAAAGCGATGTACCGCCACGAGACCGGGCGCGTAGCGGTCACCGACCCGATCTACCGGCAGCTCTACTGTCTGGCGTACGACGCAAAGCCCCACGATCTATTCGGTGAGCTGACCAGTAGCGCTGAAGACCGACCGCACTTCTCGGCGCGATCCCACAAGTTCGTGACGGCGTTCGTCGGCGCTGACGGCGCTGCCCGACTGCGGGAGGCCGCAGGCTGCGCGCCAGCCGTGGGGGAGTGGCACACCTGCTACTCAGCACCCGTCGAGCATCCGGAAGGCGACTGCACCCTTTACGTCTGGCCGTGCGGGTCGGTGGTCTTCCACCTTGTCGAGCCTGTGCAGTTGTCCACCATTGCGGCGCTGGCCGCGTGGCGGGTCGCCTCATATGGCGACAACATCAATTGGGCTATCGACTATCTCGCGCCCATTGCGCCAGTCGAAGATGAGTCTGCGGTGTACGTCCTTGGTGCTCACTGGGTTGTTGAGCCAGCATGGCCGGCAGAGTTGCTAGGAACCGCGCTGCGCATCATGTCAACGCCCAAGGTGTTGCTGCATCGCGATCGTCCGATGGATGACGAACACTTGGCGCATGCCGAACTGGTTGAGCAGTCGTTGCTCAGCGAATCATACGATCACACATTAATCGAATCATTCGGCGTGCCAGGAATTTCCATGGGCTATGCCTCATGGTCTGGAGTCGTGTACCACCCGATCTCTACTGAGCGCTCCCTAACGGAACCCGAGATAATCTCGTGTGAGCTTGCGATCCAGTCTATGTGGGCGTATAGCGACGCGATCGCCCGTCAGGTAGAGCAGGGGCGAGATCCGCAGGTGCCGCCGGAATATGGATGGCGTTACCTGCGGGGAGTGCGGTCCCGTCTCACTGTTTCCCGCCTACGGGAGACCGGACAGCATCAGGCTATGCGCCGGGCGATCCTGCGGACGTGTGACCTAATGCCAGCACTAGACCAAGCCATCGAAACCCTCCGTGATTCGGATCGAGGTTGAATCAATGACATCGGGCCGCCCTGTACTTGTCGTGACCGACATGCAAAACGGCTTCGTCCGCGAGCAGTCAGCGCACATCGTTCCTATCGTTGTCGACCTGGTGCGTCGCTGGCAGGCGGCCGGCGGCGATACGCTTTTCACCCGGTACCTGAATTACCCGGGAAGTCCCTTCGAGCGCTTCTTTGGCTGGCAACGGCTTCAGAGTTCCCCCGACATCGATTTCGCGCCCGAGTTGCGCCCATACGTGGATCACGGCGTAGTGCTTGACAAGCGGATCTACAGCCCATTCACGCAGGAAGGAATGGCGCTATTCAAGCAACGCGAATGGGATGAGTTCTACTTCTGCGGCATCGCTACCGAAAGTTGCGTTCTGAAGGGGGCCGTGGACGCGTTCGAGCACGACTTCACGCCGTGGCTGATCGCGGACGCCTCGGCGAGCCATGCGGGCACGCAAGCTCACGAGGCGGGGCTGCTGGTTGCGCGGCGGTTTATCGGTCCCGGCCAGGTAATCGGGCTAACCGACATTCCGGCCACGATTATCGATCCGCCGTCGCGATACTCTGAACGAATCGTGTAAAGGCTGCCGCTGGCTCGCGCCGGCGAGGGTAGCGCGCTTCCTCCAGTCCTTGAGTGATGCGGGCTGAGCGAAGGCGGTCGGCGTGGGCGGATGGTAGCTCGGTGACACCCGGGCGACGGCGTTGCGGGCCGCCCTCGGCCCCGGAGCCTTTGCGGCCCTCCGGCCAGCATTGCCGGCAGGCCAGAGCCCGCCCGGGGTGCGCGCCCCCGCATCCCCACCATGACCTCGTCGTATGGCGCGGTGTCAAGCTCTCGTCGACGCATGGCAGACCCTCGTTACACTGCGAGTCCACAGTAGGCAGAGGGGCAACCGGTGGCGAAAGTTACTTACATCGAAGAGATGGCTGACGGCAGGCCGACTAGAAAGCCTTCTCAGCATCTGTTGATGGTGGCGATAGGAGCTCTCGCAATATTCGCCGTCAGTTTGACTGCTCTATTGCTAACCGTTCGTACTGCATCTGAGGCACCTCCGTCGGCAATAATGACGGCGACTCCGGCTGCTTCGCCCACGTCGCCGAGTAGCCCTATCCAAGATGCCTCGCCTAAACCGCCAACGTCTTCCTCGTTCCCTGCCGACTCACGGCAGACAGAAGTTAGCGACAAGCAAGCGGATGCTGCCGCTAAACTAAGACTTGAGTCCATCAAGGTCGCTCTTACGGTAGTCGCAGGGGTCGGCGGCCTGGTAGCCCTTGTGGTGGCCTACCGTCGGCAGCAGATTGCGGAAGTTGCGGACGCCCGTGAGCACAGGGTGGCTGAATACAACCGCCAGGACAGTACCGCCCGACGTAACACCGACATATATACGCGCGCCGTGGAGCAGTTAGGCGGCGCGAAAGCACCAGTTCGTCTTGGGGCTATTTATGCGCTCGAAAACCTGGCGCAGGAGAACGAAGATTATAGGGCGACAGTAGTGGATGTACTTTGCGCTTACCTCCGAATGCCGTTCGAGCCACCACCGCTAGAAGCGGAGGGCGGGAATCCATCGGATGCGCTTGAGCGGGCAACTGCGTTGCGTTCGGTTAAGGAGGATAGGGGCGAAGATGCGAGAGGTGTCGACGCCAGCTCCGAACTGCCTGAAGAGTCGGTCGGGTCGGAGGCGCATGAAGAGTTGCAGGTGCGCCTGACGGCGCAGAAGGTGTTGCGGAATCACCTGCTTGCTACGCAATCTTATATCGACCGAGGGATTCATTGGAAAGGCTTGAACCTTGATCTCTCGGGCGCTGCTCTCGTCTCTTTTGATATGTCGCATTGTTCACTTCGGAGGGCGGATTTCTACGGCGCGAGGTTCTACGGTAAAGCGTGGTTTGTGTGCTGCGATTTTGAAGGGGATGCAATATTTCGTCGAGCTGAATTCCGCGAGTACACCTCATTTCAGGAGGCGACGTTTCGCAAGTATGCGGATTTCAATTCTGCGGTTTTTATGAATTTCGCTGATTTCCAAGAGACCAAATTTTTGTCGGAGTACAGTTTTAATGTGGCTCATTTCGATAGCGTAATCTACCTATCAAGCATCAGAGCAAAGCATGGCCACGACTTTATGACCTTTCATTTGGCGACGGCATACACTGATGCGTCCGCCGTTCGGCGTTTGCCCCCTGGTTGGCGCTTGGAGCCGCTACCGGAGAGGCCCGGCTATGCCTTGTTCGAGGAAAAAGAATCAGCGAACTCAGATGGGTGACTATCTGATTGACAGCGGGCGCAGCCAAGACCGTAAGTCCGGGAATGCTCATGGACTGCTTCTAAATGGTGTGCTGCGCTCGCCGAGCGTGTCAGCGCCCGGGGACCAGATGGGGACCACACGGTGTGCGCGCTGGTGACCGACGTGCCGTCAGCTGCACGGCCTGGTCTTGGGAATCGCGTCCGTGACGTGCGGGAACGCTTACCAAATCGTCCTGGGGGTCAAGGGGTCGTCGGTTCGAATCCGGCCGTCCCGACGCAGGTCAGAGGGCTAATCCGGGACTCGGATTGGCCCTTCTTGGCGGCGGCCTCCGGCCGGCCATCGGCCGGGCCAGCCGGCCAGGCTTGGGGAGGGCCAAGAGCTTGAAGACCTCGGGGCCCCGTCTCAATCCAGGCCCTCCTCAAAGATCAGCCGGGGAGCCTGGAAGGTCGGAGACTGCTCGCCGAGGAGATTAGGTCCTTTGCTGTAGGTGTTGCAGATCCACAGCATTGCATGCGATCACTGACGCGGTGTGGGCAGCCAGAAAAAGTTGAAACAGGTGACGGCTACTGCGACTACGGCAAGGACAAGCCATTCATGCGGTCGCCGTCGGTGGACAGCGTTGGCGGGGTGCCGGCTGCCGGCGTGGTGCGGCTGGTGCCGGCTCCGGCGAGGTGTCGCTGTAGGCGGACGTGTCGGAACTGGTACACCGCCCCGGCCTGACGCAGCGCGCCTCGACGACAGGCGTCGTCGAGGAACGGCGCCAGCGCCGGTGGGATCTGCCCGGTGGCGGTCAACCAGGGGCGCGTCACCAACGCCCAACGGCCCCAGGCGCTTGTGAGGAGGCCGATCAACAGGCCGAATGCGGGACCACCGACCAGTGGTATCCCCAGCAGGAACACCAGGCTCCACCCGCCGGGCAGCGATCCTGCCGCCATCAGGGCGGTGGCCAGGGCGCAGGCGAGGCCAAGCGCCGCGCCAAACAGCACAGAGGAGGCCAGCGTGCCGCGTCGATCGGTGGCCATCAGTTCGAGAGGACTGGCTGCTGTGGGTATCGCCACGGAGGTCTCTATGCGCCGGCCTATCGTGTTGGTGAACGGACCGGCCAGCAACCAGCCGACGAGTGAACCGATGATCGTCCTTCCCAGTTCCTCTGCCGAGGCGGAGGGAATGACCAACTGCGTCACTGTGCCGAACAGGGTGCCGACAGCGACCCAGACAGCCAGACTCGTGGCCAAGTCGACGGCAAAGCTCGTTATGTCGAAGCGGACACGCTTCGGCTTCGGCCCGGCCTTCGTACCACCGACCAGCATCCCGCACGCCAGGGCTACGCCTGTCAGGATCGCCACTGCCAACACATTGTCGGACAGAAGGAACACGAAGCCGCCCATCGCCAATGCGAGCATGCCCAGGGTGACCGTGCCGGTGAGTATGCGGGTGGTCCGGGGCAGCGCATCGCCGAACCGCCACCATGCGAGGTCCTGGCTGCCGGTCTGGTTGGCGTGCTCGGCGAGGTACCTCAGCCAACGCTGCGCGTCACCGGTCCGGAAGCTGTGGCGACGAGCACCACGATGCCGATCGCGAGGCGCATCACCGTACACAATGGGGATGAATGCGGAGAGGAGATGCGCTTCCAGCGCGGCCGAATCCGGAAACTTTGCAGCGTCCAACAGCTCAGCAGGGTCAGCGCCGGGCGCGTCGCTGTAGACCGAGCGGGCCAGGCCGACCATGAGCGGGCTGGCCAGCACGGCCGCCAGATTGGCCTCGGCCGGGCCGCGCGGGTTGTCTCGTAGTCGGTCCAGCACAGGGGTCCACAGCGGTACTCGAGTCCCGTCTACGTCGATGGTCCGGCGCGTAGTGCGGGGGAGGTAGTCGCGGATGTTGCTCAGCGTCAGGTCGTTCAGCTCGACCACGGCTGCAGCGCTGAGTACGTCCTGGCGCACCACCGCGGCGTACTGCTCGGGTCGGCAGGTCAGCAGGAACGGCAACCCGGCGGTGTTGATAGCGCGAAGCGCGTCGTCGTGCAGTCCCTCGGCGATCTCATCAAATCCGTCAAGCACGGGCAGCAGGTGGCCACCGTCAATCAGGGCAGTCGCGAGCGTCGCGCTGGTTGGCCCAGGCGCGGCGAGGCTGGGGTGATCGCGGATGAGCAGGCCGGCCAACCAGTCGCTCAAGGTCGTGGTGCGCGGGTTCCATGAGGCGAGGCTGAAAACCACAGCGACCGGGTCGCCGGCGGTGCGTCTGGTCAGCCAGTTGAGAGCGAAGCGGCGTGCCAGCGTGGTTTTACCGGCCCCGCTCCTGCCGAGCACGACCAGCCGGCCCGACGGTACGCGTAGGTATATCGGCACGATCTGGTTCAGGGAGCCAGCCAACCGTAGCGGTCTCACCTGGGAACCGGCCGGTGATCGTCGGATATTCGCCCAGTGGTCCATGAGGTGGTCGGCCACAGACTCCCAGCGCACCGGCAGCGAGAACGGGTCATGTAGACCTTGCTGGTGTTCCTCCTTCGCCCACTGCTCGACCAGGACAGCGGCAAGCTGATCGGCCGTCGTTGTCAACGGCTGCGCAGTCGAGGAGAGCGCCTCCCGGCCCACCACCGGGGCATCCGGACGGGACGACAGGACGCCGTGAGCCCCCGAGAGCACTATCAGCAGGGCAACCAACGACCAGATGAACCAGGACCACCAGGGCCAGGGGACGCTGACGGTATTCGTGGCGAGGTTGCCTACCAGCGCGATCGCGATCGCGAGCACCAGCGGAACGAGCGCTGACCAACGGTGTGTCACGCGCCCCTCCTGCACAGCGGCGACCGTCGATAAAATTCTACCGCCGTGGCCACCCGACAAAGGTCCGGCCTGTCGGTGCAGCTCCGGTCATCTCTGCCTAACGTGAAAGTGTCAATCTCCGTGTTTGGGGCTGTGGTGTGATCACGGTTGCCCGGTCGCCGTAGGCGAGGATCAGGTGTCGAGGGCCTTGGCCCAACCGTAGATCCGGCCGGTGACGCACCCGCCGCCCTCGCGTTTCTGCTGGCCGACGAGGTAGACGCCCTTCATCGCGGCCTGCTCGGTCGGGAAATGCCCCGCCGCCGGGCGGCTTGGCGGAACCGGGCGTTGAGGATCATTGGCCCGCTTCAGTTCGGCGTTCACGCAGCTCCTCGTCTTCGGTGCTGCCACGGATGACTCCCTTCAGCTCCAGCAGAGCATGATCGAAAGCCTCCGAACTGCCGGGGGACCTCAGCGCCAGTACCGCGCCGGAACAGCCCACTACCAGCGAAGGCACTGGCTCCACCAACTACGGCTGGAGTACTGGCGCTGCCGCACCGGAATCCTGGCGATCACAGATACTGGCCGATCGTGGGCGGTTTGTCATGGTCGCCGAACGTGGTTGGCAGATCCTCCGCCAGCAGTTTCCGAACGACCTCCGCTGGTGCGTCGGTCAGCTCGATGATCCGTGCTGCCTGTTTGGCGATGGTCGCCTCCAGCAGGTTGCGCACGGTGCGGCCGTTGCCGAACGACGACCCTCGGGAGAGGCGGGCCAGCGTCGTGCGCACCCGGTCCCGTACGTTGTCAGCGAGTTGATAGCCGGCGTCGTCGGCGAGGACGGTGAAGATCTGCACCAGTTCGTCGAGGTCGTAGTCGGGGAACTCGAGCATCTTCGGGAAACGAGAGGCCAGACCGCTGTTCGCGTCGAGGAACTGCCGCATCTCACGGTCGTAGCCGGCCACGATCACCACCAGGTCGTCGCGATGGTCCTCCATCAGCTTGAGCAGCGTGGCGATGGCCTCGTGACCGTAGTCCCGCGGCGAGTCGGACATCGACAACGAGTACGCCTCGTCGATGAAGAGCACGCCACCGAGTGCCCGCTCGAACGCCGCGTGGACGCGCGGACCGGTCTGCCCGATGTACTGGCCGATCAGGTCCGTTCTGGTTACCTCGACCAGGTGACCGGAACCGAGCAGCCCGAGGTCGGCGTAGATCCGGGCGATCATCCGAGCCACCGTGGTCTTCGCGGTGCCCGGATTGCCGACGAACACCATGTGCCGGGATCCTCCGCCCACCGCGAGCCCGGCCCGGGTCCGCAGGCTCTCCGCCCGAGCCTCCGCGACCAGCAGCCGCACCTGCGCCTTGACGTCGCGTAGCCCGATGAGCGCGTCCAGTTCTGCCATCGGGTCGCCTTTGTGGGCGGGCGCGAGCACGATGGACGCCGGTGCCGTGATGTCCTCCACCAGCAGCTCGGCCAGCTGCTCGACCGTGGGTGTGGCCGACCGGCTGATCCGCAGCGCCTGGTGCGACGCGGACTCGTCAACGAGGTTGCGGACCACCCAGGCGTTGTCGAATCCGGCGGCGCGCGGCATTCGCGTGACCAGGTTCCGGACCCGGTCGAGCACGCCGTCGGCGGGCGTGAACCCTGACGCGTTGGCCTCCAGCTCGAAGAGCCGCACCAGCTCGTCGTCGGTAAAGTCGACGAAATTGAAGGTGTTCGGGAACCGGGCCGCCAGGCCGGCCTCGCTGGACAGGAAATCCGCGACATTCTTGGGATGACCGGCGATGATGACCACCAGATCCTCGCGGTGCTCCTCGATCATCCTGGTCAGCGTGGCGACAGCCTCGCGCGAGGCAGGGCTCTCCTGGACCGCCCGGCCGACGTTGATCATCAAGATGCCACCGAGCGCGTTGAGTACGGCAGCGGTCACCTTGGCGCCGTTGAGCAGCTCTGCCCTGGCTACCTCGACCAGGTGGCCGGAGGCCAGCACGCCGTACCTGGCATAGATCTGGCCGATGATCGTGGCGATGGTGGTCTTCCCGGTACCCGGATTTCCAGCGAACACCATATGCCGCCGACTGCGGGCGGGCGGCAGACCGGACTCGCGGCGCAACGCCTCGACTCTGGCCTCAGCACTCAGCCGGACGACGCGTTGCTTGACCGGGGACAACCCGACCATGCCATCGAGGATGCCTACGGCAACCTGCTCCGCGTGATCGCTCGGGGCACCGCGGGGCCGGGCCGGCCGGGGTAGGGCGGGGGCGGGCCGCGCTGGTCTCGGAACGTCGGCGAGGGCGGACACGAGCGGGTTGACGACGGCGGGCCGCGGCTGGCCGAGCGTTCGCAGGCTACGCAGGTATCCAAGGCAGAAGAAGAGCCCGCTCGTCACGTCCTTGTGCGGACCCGGCCAGCCGTTCAGCGCGGTGGCGCAGCTCCACTCCAATCCCACCCACATGCGCGCGGTCTCCGCCTCGCCCGCGATGATCGCGCGGTCCAGCCACGCGAATACTCCCTTGTACCAGGCCTCGTAGTCGAAGCTGGGCTTGAGTATGTCGAACGCGCGGAGGATGGCGTTGAAACCGTCCTGGCCCAGCCCGGTCGTGGCGATGACCGCGGGCACCGGCTTGCCGAGCTTCAGCAGCATGGCGGCGACCACCTCGTCGAAGCTGCCGGCCTCGGCGCCCACGATGTCAACCAACCGCTGGTGAGTGGCGCGGAGGCCGGTCAGGGTCCAGGAAAGGTAGTCGGCTGGTCCGGCGTAGTCGGGAAGAGCGGCGCGCTCCGCGTCACTGAGTAAGGCCGATCGCCACTGGGCGGCGAGTTGCTGCCTCGACCCCGTCCGGTGCTGTTCCAGCAGCGCTGGATCCTCAGCTATCCGGGCGTACAGCGCGGCCAGCGCGTGCCCGCGGTCCGCGAACGGTGGCGCCTCGACGAGCACCTCGAGGCAGTCTCGGTAGTAGCGGAGGATGCGTTCCCGGCGCTCTGGGCTGTCGGAGTCCGCGAAGAGGCGTCCGGGCGGGGCCGGCATGACCTGGGTCTGCCAGGTCGCCTCCGGGTCTGTCGTCGGAGTGAGTGGCGCCTGCAGGTGGTCGGCTACCAGGAGGTCACCCAGCCGCCACAGCGAGCCCGACGCACTCGTGGACGCGCCGAGCGTGCCCTGCGCCAGCCACTTCACCTCCTCGACCGCCATCGACGTGCCGGGCTTGAGTCGTGGCGCCCGGGCGGGCAGGTCGGTGAGCCCTTCGCGCGAGGCGATGGCCATCAGTCGTGCGCGGGTTTCCTCAAGCCACCCCTCGGGCGGCACCCAAGGTCTGATCGGCCCGAACACGTTGAGGTGCGGAGATCCGGTCAGCAACGGCACCAGATCGTCAGGCAGATCGATCCGGCCGTTGGTCGGCCGCGAGGCGACCGGGGCGGGACTGACCGGGAGCCAGGCGTTCATGCCTGAACCCTAAGTCTGACCACCGACACTCTTCTGTCAACGTCGGCTACCTCAGGGCTGCCCCCCCCTGAACCGGCCTGGTCGGGCTGCTCGGGGTTGCTCCGTAGCACCGGATCGCCCGGCCGGCAACGCCTCATCTACCCTCAGGGCACGTCCACAGTGGTGGGCCCGGCGTCGTGCGCCCCTGCCGTGGTCGCCCGCGCCAGCCGGCGAACGACCATGCCGTACGGAGGATCGAAGCGTTGACGAGCAAAGCTCCTGCGTCCGGTGTCGACACCACCCGGCCCAGCATCGCCCGGATCTACGACTACTACCTGGGCGGCAAGGACAACTTCGCGGTCGACCGGCAGGCGGCTCAGATGGCGTTGCAGGTCACGCCGGACGGCCCGGAAGCGGCTCGGGCCTGCCGGACCTTTCTGCGCCGGGCGGTGCGGTACCTGGCCGCGGAGGCCGGCATCCGGCAGTTCCTTGACCTCGGCTCAGGGCTGCCCAGCCAGGGCAACGTGCACGAGATCGCCCATCAGGTGGACCGGACCGCCCGGGTGGTCTACGTGGACAACGATCCGATGGCGCTCGCGCACGGTCGGGTCCTGCTCGCGGACGCCCGGACCACCACCGTGGTCGGGGGCGACATCCGGCAACCGGAGGAGTTGCTGGCGCACCCTGAGGTCCGGAAACTGATTGATTTCGACCAGCCGGTCGGGCTGCTGCTCCTGGCGATCCTGCACCACCTGCACGACAACGACGACCCTGGGGCCATCGCCCGCCGGCTCACCGCCGCCCTGCCCGCCGGGAGTTACCTGGCGATCTCGCACTTCCACGACCCCGGCGAGGCCCAGCCCGAGGTCTCACGGCGGGCGCGGGCGGTGGAGAAGGTCTTCAACGAAACTCTGGGCACCGGCCGGTGGCGAACCCGTCAGGAGATCACGGGATTCTTCGGGGGCCTGGAGCTGCTGCCTCCCGGGCTGGTCCCGCTCGCCGACTGGCGCCCGGACGGCGACGGGGGCTCCCGGCAGACCGACACCTACCACACCATCCTCGGCGGGGTGGCCCGCAAGCCCTGAGCGCCCACCCGGGCCGGGCCGGCGGAGGTCCCGGCCCGCGACCAACGCCGACCCGGACGACGACGCTGGGACTTGTGTGTATTGCGGAGGTATGGAAATTCGCATACGCCACCGCAACGGCCCTCCGGCTTCGATGGGGGCATGAACCACAGCGCATCCCCGTCCGCACCGCCCCGCCGTACGCGCAGGATCGTGCTCGCCAGCCTGGCTGTCCTCGGGCTGGCGAGCGCGGCGTTCGCCGTGCGGCGGCCGCTCATGATGTCCGCTCCGAGGTGCATGGCCGGGCGGTGGCACGGCTGCTACGACACGTTCAACGGTGTGGTGCTCATGATGCTGGTGGGGCTGCCGTTGGCGGCCCTGGTGGTGTGGGCTCTGGCGCGCCTCCGGCGTGCTGCCGGCGTCACATGGCCGTGGCGGATGTCGTTGGCCGAGGTGGGCATGGTCTACGGGACGGTGCCGTTCGTGTGGATGACCTTGATGCCGGGGCCGGGGGCGGGCATCGTCCCCGGCCGGGTGAGTCTGGTCCCGTTGCGGGACCTGGTCACGATGGGGCCGGTCGGGATCGGCGGCAACCTGCTCATCTTCGCGGCGCTGGGGTTCTTCGCCCCGATGCGGTTCGCGGCGTTGGCGTCCGTGCCGCGGATCCTGGCGCTCGGGGCGGGCTGCTCGGTCCTGGTCGAAACCGCACAGTACGTCCTGCGGCTGGACCGGGTTTCCTCCGTGGATGACGTACTGGTCAACGCCACCGGCGCCGTGCTGGCCGCGCTGGCGTCGCGCCACTGGTGGCGCGCTACGGCGGAGGCGCCGTCGGACCGGCCTCGCCCCGCGCCGGTACCGGCCGGCTGAGTCACGTGTCCAGTACGCACACGTGGGTCACATCTTGTGCTGATCATAGGCTTCACGCATGCGCGTACTGATCGTGGAGGACGAGCCCTACCTGGCCGAAGCTGTTCGTGACGGTCTGCGGCTGGAGGCGATTGCCGCCGACATCGCCTCCGATGGCGACTCCGCCCTGGAACTGCTCAGCGTCAACTCCTACGATCTCGCGGTCCTCGACCGCGACATTCCCGGCCCCTCCGGCGACGAGGTCGCGCGGCGCATCGTCGCCTCCGGCAGCGGCATCCCGATCCTCATGCTCACCGCTGCCGACCGGATCGACGACAAGGCTTCCGGGTTCGAGCTGGGCGCCGACGACTACCTCACGAAACCGTTCGACCTGCGGGAGCTCGTCCTGCGGCTGAGGGCGCTCGACCGCAGACGCGGGTACGCCCGGCCCCCGGTCCGCGAGATCGCGGGCCTGCGGCTCGACCCGTTCCGCCGGGAGGTCTTCCGCGACGGACGCCACGTCGCGCTCACCCGCAAGCAGTTCGCGGTGCTGGAAGTCCTCGTCGCCGCCGAGGGCGGGGTCGTCAGCGCCGAAGAGCTGTTGGAACGGGCCTGGGACGAGAACGTCAACCCCTTCACCAACGCCGTGCGCATCACCGTCTCCGCACTGCGCAAACGGCTCGGCGAACCATGGATCATCGCCACGGTGTCCGGCGTCGGCTACCGCATCGACACAGCACCCGACACCGGGCGCGAGGGAGAGGACCGTGAATAGGGAGCCCGGTTTGAGCGTCCGCCTCAAACTGACCCTCAGCTATGCCGGGTTCGTCATGCTGGCAGGTGGCTTGCTCCTCGTCACAGTGTGGGTGTTCCTGCTGCGTTACGTACCCGAGGTGATCGACAACCCCCAGATGCCCGCACCCAACCGTTCCCGTGTCCCCGTCCCCGTGATGTTCGTACCGAACCGCTCCGACCTGCTCCGCGCCTTCGCCCCGAGAGCAGTCGCAGTGCTGGCCTTTCTGCTGATGTTCGGCCTGCTGGGCGGGTGGATCCTCGCCGGCCGGATGCTCGCGCCGCTGACCCGCATCACCAGTGCCACACGCGTGGCCGCAGACGGATCACTGTCCCACCGGATCCGCATGGAGGGCCGCAAGGACGAATTCCGTGAACTCTCCGACGCGTTCGACTCGATGCTCGAACGACTCGAGTCCCACGTCGCCGAGCAGCAGAGGTTCGCCGCGAACGCCTCCCACGAACTGCGCACCCCGCTCGCGATCTCGCGGACCCTCCTCGACGTCGCCCGCAAGGACCCCACGCAGGGGCGGGGCGAACTCATCGAACGACTGCACACCGTCAACCAGCGGGCGATCGACCTCACCGAGGCCCTCCTGCTGCTCAGCCGCGGCGACCGCGGAAACTTCACCCGCGAGAGCGTCGACCTCTCCCTCATCGCCGAAGAAGCCGCCGAAACGCTGCTCTCCCTTGCTGAACGGCGTCGGATCACGCTGGACGTCGTCTCCGGCGGGGCGGTCCGGACCAGCGGCTCCGCCGAACTCCTGCTGCGGATGGTGACGAACCTCGTCCAGAACGCCATCGTCCACAACCTCCCCGCCGGCGGCTCCGTGACGGTTCACACCGAGGCGCACGGCGACACGAGCGTGCTGCGGATCGAGAACACGGGTCGTCGGCTCCCACCCGAACTGGTACCGACCTTCACCGAACCCTTTCAGCGCGGATCGGAACGCGTACGCACCGACGAACACGCCGGCGTCGGCCTCGGTCTCGCCATCGTGCACAGCATCGTCCGCGCCCACGCCGGGACCCTCGACCTCGTCCCCAGCCCCAACGGAGGTCTCCTCGTCACGGTCCGGCTTCCCAACATGCCGTAGAACCCTGCCCCGAACGGCCCTCGTTCGGTCTGGCAGCCTCGACGATCCGGTGGCCGCTGCAGAGGAACGGATCAGATGCCCTCTTCGGGCTCAGCCAGGCTCCCGCGCCTGGCAGACCCGAGGTGGCGGCTTGTCGACATAGTTCAGTTCCGGGCAGTAACGGAGGGTGGGCTTGGGGGAGATGGTCCACTCGTATCGCGCGGCCTGGTAGCCCATGAAGGTAGTGCGCCCACAGCAACGGAAGTGTTCTCCCGCCTCATCGCGCAGCTCGTAACTCCGGGTCACCCCGTCGATTTCAAGGTCGACGCGCAGGTAGTAGTTCCAACCCCCGCCCGGAAACGTGGCGGCGGCCGACTCAGGGTCGGACAGGTCGACCACCAGCCGGATCGTCTGCCCTGGCACGAGCACGTGTGGCTCGCCATTGTCCCGGACCTCGGGAGTGGCCGTCGGGGTAGGAGGGTCTTGGCGGCAGGCCAACTCAACCCATGGGCCTTGCTCTCGTTCCCGCAGGATCTGCGCGACCGGCACCGCCACGACTCCGTGAATCGCGACGTCTACGCTGCGCTCGGCGCGAATGGTCAGTAAGTGGACGGGTTCGAAGCCGACGGGGAGGGCACCTTCGCGCTGCGCCCATGAGGCGAACTGCCGGCAGTCCCGTACCTGCGGTGGTGGCACCATCCGCGCCTGCGGCTCCGTGACCTCGAGTGCCAGCTCGTGGCTGTGCCGGGTGCCCGTGAGCGTGGCGGTCAGTGAGACGGCGTCGGCGCTGCTCGCTGTCGTTCCGGCGGAGGGCGGGCTGCCCGTGGCCGCTGCCCCGGGCGGCAGCGCCGGGCGGTCGTCGTCGCCATCGTCACGTAGGGCTTCGATCACGGCGAAAGACAGTGCCCAGGACAGCGCAAACGTCGCGAGAAGCAGGGCAACCCGGCGCCGGGCGCTCATATCCGCGCCTCGAAAGGGCCAGAGCCGTCGTATACGAGGCCCATTTTCGCCATGCCGAAGTAGTAACGGTCCTGGTAGTGACGGGCCAGGCTGGTGCTGCGGAACGGTCGCCCATCGTCGTCGACGGTGACCACCCGCTTCTCGCCGTCGAGGTCGAGGTCGAAGTCGATGACCCACTCGCAGTACGACTGATCTGTCTGCGCCTGCACATCGATGGTGAGCGGCTCACCTGGCGTCAGGGTCAACGAGCGGTCGTCGACGTATGCCCGGCCGAGTCGCTCGTCGGGTTCGATGATTCGCGCGATGCTGTCGGGCTCGTCCAGGTCAAACCCGATCTTCAGCGGCTCCCCGTCACCTTGGCTCTGATGGAACACGTACGCGTGGGACAGGGGCGCCGAGCGGCGTAGCACCCGGGCCCGGATCTGGGTGACGAAGACCGGGGCGGCCCACTGCCCGACCACCGACAGCCGTACCCGGGTCAACAGTCGGTTCGGGTGCTCGTTGCTGGTGCCCAGTACCGCGTTGATGCCACCTTCGGCGGCATCAACCTGCATGCGAGCCGGCATGGTGAGCCGCTGACGGGCCTGGGGGGTGAGGGGCGCGGTCGCCAACCAGATCCTCGCGTCGTCGGACCGGTCGTAGTAGTAGGCATTCAGCGACAGCGGGGCTTTCCGCCGGGCTTCCTCACGCTTGGCCGCTTCGACCGCGCGTTCGTCGCGCACTGCCTGCCCGGGTGAGGTGAGTCGATCGTCCAGTTCGGCAACCAGTGCAGCGAAGATGGCGGCTGCCGCCCCGCCGCCGGCCGCCCACAGCAGGTTCCGGCGCGAGAGTACCGCGTTGTCGCCCCCCTGCGCGGGCGGATTGGCCGTGCCAACCGGCGCCTGATCGTCCTGCGGGGGCGGACCGATGCGGTCGGTGCGTCCTTCTTGTCCTGTCGCCGGAGTGCTCCCGCCCGGGGGTTGTGCTGGCGTGCCCGGGGTCGCATTCGGCCGGCGCCGACCTGGCCGTTTGCTGGGCTTGGACGACGGCACGCTATCCCCTTCAAGCAACGACCAGTGCGAGAGCGCGGCGCTCTTGACCATCAAGTGCCGGGGCGAAAAGCCCTAGCAGCAAGGAGATTACAATAACCGGGTGCATCTCCGGCTGACCCTCCTGCTTGTCCGGGGATTGCCAGTCGAGGTCTTTCTGGGTGCGGCCTTGAGGATGCCATCGGCCTTCCAAGGGCATGGCCCCCGATCGAATGCTGATCTTTCCGACGCAGCCCATGCTCAGGTACCTGAGGACCGCAGGCCCGACCAACGATACCGGAACACCCTGTCGGATAAATGTCTCCGCGAGCGTTCTTCTGTGCTGGTGCCGAGGGTGGCGAGCGGGGATTCTGGCAGGGTGGGACATGGCGAGCTTGCCGCTGAGTTGATGGAGCGGATGGACCGTGACCAGCGGGCGCGGTCCGAGGTGGTCGGTCGGTCACCTGGTGACGACGTCTGGACCCGGGTACGGGATGTCGACACCGACAACACGGCGTGGTTCACAGAGGTCCTTGAACAACACGGTTGGCCTCGGCGCAGTGGGGTGGGTTCCGACGCCTTACCGCCGCATGGTTGCTCGCGCAACATGCTGACCTCAACCCTGGCGCTCCGGGTTCCCGGCTGACTGCGGGGCCGGCGTGCGCCCGTCGCGGCGGTCGGCTGGCACGGGGCGCGCTGTCGGCGTGCGCGTGGAGGGGGCGGTCAGCTCGACTGCCTGTTCAGTACGCTCGCGGTTGTGGTCGATGTGGCAGCGGTTGAAGAAGCGTTGAGTGTTTTGGCAGCACGGTTGGTGACCCCGGTGGATTTGATCACCATTCACCGCGACAACATCGACGAGGCGAAGCGGAACTCTCGGTACCGGAGCATGAGGTATGGGGCGTTCCTGTTGACGTACGGGCCGTTCGAGATGTTCTTCAACCACGTGATTGGGGCGCACGGAGGTCCCACGCAGGGCACGCCAGCGACCATGGAGCGGGTACGGCAGCGGTTCAGCCAGCACCTGGGCATCTCCGATGTGACCGGCCAGTGGCGGGCCCGGGTCCGTGCGCAGCCCGAGCCGGGTCGCGGTGGGCGCTGGCTGTGGACCACCATCGAGGCACAGCGCCTGGACGACTACCTGCGCGATGCCAAGGCGGTCCGCAACCGGCTCGCGCACGGCGATGATCCGCAGACCGCACCGAACGCGTCCGGGACGCTCTATGACCGCAAGGATGGCAAGACGTCCATCACCCTGATGTGGGTCGAGGGCTTCGTGCAGGCGGCACAGGACCTGGCCACGATCACCGCGCTCGAACTCACCGGCGACAACGCTCTGATCCCGGAGTGGCCGGTCCCACCCCGCACTGGGGTGAGCGCGAATCCTCCTGCACTGCCGTACGGGCTGGCGCCGTAGCGAACGAGGCCGCGATTGATAGAGACAGGCTGGGACGTTACGACAAACCACCAGAGTCTGGCTTCCACCGGCTGGTCGGTGTCACGACGGCAACGCTCGTTCTTCGCGAGGCGGTGCTCCGGGGGTGATTGGACGTCGGAGTATCGACCCGGCCACCTGGGGACCATTCCGGGATTCGGGAGCGGCGAACACCGCTTCGGCGGCGGCAAGAGTCGGCCTGACGCCAGGGCGGGTCTCGGGCCGATAGGTGTGCAGGGTGCAGTCGTGCAGGACGCCGCCGCGATCCGGACGCTGTGCCCACTGAGCGAGGTCCCTGGCGAAGTCGTAGCGTCCGCACCGGTCGGCGCAGTCGTTGAGCGCGGTGACGTTTGCACAGGTCGCGGGCCCAGGGCAACCTTGGCGGAACTGCGCCATGTAGCGGAGAGTCCTCCCGATCCCGATCCCGATCCCGATCCCGAGCGCTGCGCACGACCAGGTGCGGTCGGAGCGACAATGGGTACCCGGGCCGGGTGAAGCCGGGTGACAGCGCCGTGGACGTCGAGGAGCCGCTCGCCGCGAACGTACCCGCGGCGCCGCACGACGCCAGCGGCGAGCAGGTGGCGACCCGGGACCTGACCGGGCTGGCGCCACCCGCCCGGCCGGCCCGGCGCTGGACGCCTCGCCGGGTGGTCGTCACCCCGGCGGCGGTCGATCATCCGCACGGGCGCCGGATCGTCGACCGGATCGAGGGGCTCGGCATCGAGGTCGAGCGGTTGCGCGCGAACCGACTGGTCGGCGTGCGTGGCGAAACCGAGCGGGAGACGTACGCGCGGGCGAAATCGACCCTGGCCATCGTGGTCAGCCCACCGTCGCGGCGGGCGCTGCAATCGATCGCGCCGAGTGCGGACTGGCGGGTGGACCTGGCGGAGGGCTGCCCGGCACACTGCCAGTACTGCTATCTCGCCGGCTCCCTCTCCGGCCCCCCGGTGACCCGTGTCTACGCCGATCTCGACGACATCCTCGCCGGACTGGCCGACTACGTAGGCCGGGGAACGGTGACCAGTCGCAGCGCCACCCGGGCCGGCGAGGGCACGACGTTCGAGGCGTCCTGCTACACCGATCCACTCGCGCTGGAGCACCTCACCGGTAGCTGGCGTCGGGCAGTGGAGCACTTCGGGGCCTGGGACGCGCCTGTGCAGCTGCGCTGGACCACGAAATACGCCGACGTGGGCACGTTCGTGAAACTGCCGCACGCCGGGCGCACGCGGGTGCGATTCAGCGTCAACGCCGCACCGATCAGCGACCGACTGGAAGGCGGCACCGCGACCGTGCCGGAGCGGCTCGACGCTCTGCGGAGGCTGGCACTCGACGGCTACCCGGTCGGGCTGACCATCGCCCCGATCATGCCTGCGCCGAACTGGCGGGAGCACTACGGCGCGCTGCTCGACCGGGTACGGGCGGCCGTGGCCGGGGTCGACCGGCTGGACCTCACCACTGAGCTGATCACGCACCGGTTCACTCCCGGCAGCAAGGAGGTCCTGCTCGGCTGGTATCCCCGGACCCGTCTGGAGATGGACGAGCAGTCCCGCCGCCGCAAGTTCGGCCGGTTCGGTGGGGTGAAGTACGTGTACCAGCCCGACACGATGATGGAGCTGCGCACCTGGTTCGAACGGGAACTCGAGACCAGGGTGCCCGCCGCCCGGATGCTCTACTGGACCTGATCCGTCCTCGACGATCGGGCACCGCGTGGGTGCCGCCGCCCCGCACCGCGCCGCACCTACGGATCAGGAGGTCAGGGTCCGAGTCCCTTCGGGCGCGCAAGACAGCAAGGGGTCTGACCTGGCCTACGAATCCGGCCTGGTGGCCGGCCCCCCCGCAACCCTTGGCGTCGACGGCCCGCCGGAGCCAAGTCGCCGCTCGTGCCCCTGCGGGAGCCGCGCGTCGGTGGCGACTTCCCGGGATCCGCGGAAGTGACGCTTCGATCACCGTCAAAGCGCTGGTCGGGGCTCGCAGTTCCCCGGTCGGCCCGTGACATGATGGCGCCCATGGGGAAACAGCAGGATGTCGGCGGGCCCAACCGTCACAGCGGGTCAGGCGCCGCCTCGGACAGTGCGACGGGTGGCAGCGTCGATGAGCGGCTCGCCTGCGCACAGAACCCCCTGACGCCCCAGATGACCCTCATCGACCTGGCGTCCGACCCGTCGGCCGTGGTTCGTAAGGCGGTCGCGACCCGCACCGACGCGCCCGCGCAGGCACTGCGACCGCTGACCCGGGACCATGATCGTCACGTCCGGGAGGCCGTGGGGCGGGTCAACTCGGCGAACCAGCGACAGCCGAACCGGAACACCTCACCGATCGCCAGTCCAGCCACCGCCGCAGCACCCGCCACCGCGCCCGTGTCGAGCCATGCCCAGCGGAAGATGGGGCCCTGGTGCCGTTCGGTAGCCACGTGAGCATGCCCCTGCCAGACGCCGAAGCCAGGTGGTTCGAGTTCGACCAGCACCGTGCCGGACGGCCGCAGCAGCGACCTGCACCGCCGCAGCAGCGCGACCGGATCGCCCCCGATGCCGATGTTCCCGTCGAGCAGCACCGTGTGTGCCCACCGCCCCTCCGCCGGCAGTGGGCCGAACAGGTCGGCCTGCACGGCGACCGCGCCTCGCGCCCGAGTCAATGCCACCGCCCGTGGCGACACGTCCACCCCCACTGCGCTCAACCCGGCCCCGGTCAGCGCCAAAACCATCCGGCCCGGACCGCACCCCAGGTCGAGGGTGGGCCCGGCGCAGCGGGCGACCACCGCCGCGTCCGCCAGGCCGGCCGGTCGATGCCACCGGTCCACCGGCAGTCGGCGGCGGGGCCCGTCCACAGGGACCAGCCAGTGCACGTTCCCGGGCCGGTCGCGTAGACCGGAGGCGAAACCGCCCCCGGTCACGCTCGTACCACCATGGCGCGACGTACGGTCGCGACCTGGCGGGCGAACCGGCCATCCGGCGCCGCCGCCGCCACGGCCCGTGCATCGGACCAGTCGTCCACGTCCCGCAGCACGGGCAGCGGCACGGCGTGCAGCCCGCGTCCGGTCAGCGCGGACCATGTCGACCGGCCCGTTTCCGGGGTCGACATCGGCACTCCGCGCAGCACCACCGCCTGCCGGGGATCGCGTAGCCCCAGCGCCCACCAGCCGCCGTCCTCGGCGGGTCCCAGCACCGCGTCGGCGTTCGCCAGCCGGCGTACGGCGGCGGCCAGCCGCGCCGGGGTCAGTTGCGGGGTGTCCATCCCGATCTGCAGCACCCGGCGGTCCGGGAACGCCTCGGCCACGTCGAGATGAGCGTGCGCGAGGCGGTCGGCGAGATCCGCTCCCCGCTGCGGCAGGACCGACCATGTGGCCAGGGCGGCGGTCAGCTCGGCGCCGTCCTCGGCGTCTGCCAGATGCCCGGCCAACGCCAGCACGGGTGTCACCCCTGGTGTGTCCCGGACGGCGTCCAGGGTGTCACGCAGCGCGGCGGCCGCCAGCCGGGCGGCCTGGATGGGAGTCGCCGGAGGGCAGAGCCGGGTCTTCACCATGCCGGGCACGGGCGCCTTTGCCACCACCAACAGCACCGTCATCGGAGTTCCCGCATGTCACGCAGCACCGCTGCGAAGTCCCGGGTGGCCCGAAGGGTGCCCCGCACGGAGCCGGAAACCTTGGAACGGGTGCCGGCGGCGCGCAGGGTGTAGGTGACATCGAGCTCGTGGATGCGCCAGTCCGCCGCAGCCGCCCGGATCACCAGCTCGAGCGGGTAGCCGAAGGCCCGGTCGGTGACTCCGAGAGCGAGCAGTGCCTCTCGGCGGGCCACCCGGATCGGGCTGAGGTCACGCAGCGGCACGCCCCGGTGCCGCAGCAGCGCGGCGATCAGCGCCGTGCCCGCCCGGGCGTGCCAGGGCCAGACTCCGAGGCCGACCGGTCGGCGGCGGCCGACCGCCAGGTCAGCCAACCCGTCGGCGACCGGGGCGACCAGTGCGGGTAGCTCTCGGGGGGCGAAGGAGCCGTCGGCGTCCAGCACGCAGACCAGCTCGGTGTCGGCCGCTTCGATCCCGGCCTGCACGGCCGCGCCGTACCCCCGTCGTGGTTCGTGTATCACCCGCGCACCGTGCCGGGCGGCCACCTCGGGCGAGCCGTCGCGTGACCCGTTGTCCACGACGATCGCCCGGTATCCGGGCGGCAGCGCGGTCAGCACAGCGGGCAGGGCGGCGGCCTCGTCCAGGCACGGCAGCACCACGTCGATCGGTGTCGGCATACCGCCGACGCTAGGGCCGTCCAGGGCCGCCCGCGCCGGATTCGACCTGACGGAACGCCTACCGCACCGACACTTCTTACCATCGTGTGACGTGCCGACGACTCGGCTGACGGGGCGCCGACCAGACCGTACCGTCCGGTCGACATGAGACCCGGTGCCACAGCTCTCCGTCCGCCCGGCTCCGACCGCAGCCCGACCCGCTACCGGGGTGACCTGCTCGTGCTGGGCCTCGAGGCGGCTCTGCTGGTCACCGCCGTGACGGTGGGCGTGGTGCTCAACCGCGCAGGGGTGGGTCTGTACGCCGACGCGGCGCCGCTCTACGCCACCTGGAGGCCACACCTGGGGTGGGGAACGCCGGCGGCGCTGGCAGTCGCGGTCGCCGTGGTCGGGCCCGGAACGGGGTGGGCCCGGACCGCCCGATGGGGCCCTCTGCTGTCCGTCGGCTACCTGGCGGCGGTCGGCTGGACGCTCGCTCTGGCGCTGGTCGACGGCTGGTCGGTAGGGCTGACGAGGCGGCTGACTCCGCAGGCGGAGTACCTGCACGAGGTGCCCCGGGTGACGGACGTCCGGCGGATGCTGGCCGGGTTCGCCGATCGGATCCTGGACTTCCAGCCGGACTCGTGGTCCACCCACACCGCCGGCCACCCACCGGGTGCCCTGCTGGTGTTCGTCGGGCTGGACCGGGTCGGCCTGGGCGGTGGCACGGCGGCGTCGCTGGCCTGCGTCCTGGTCGGGGCAAGCGTCGTGGTGTCCGTGCCGATCGCCTTGCGGGCCCTGGGCGCCGGCGAGGCCGCCCGGACGGTGCTGCCGTTCCTGGTGCTGCTGCCCGGAGCGGTCTGGGTCGGCGCCTCCGCCGACGGTCTCTTCACCGGCGTGACAGCCGCCGGTCTCGTGCTGCTGGCAGTACGGGGACCCGTGACCGCGTTGGCCGGCGGCGTGCTGCTCGGCTTCGCGCTGTACCTGTCCTACGGCTTCGTGCTGGTCGCGCCCCTGGCCCTCGTCATGCTGGCGCTGCGCCCCAGCGGACGCGGCGTCGCGCTGCTCGCCGGCGCGGCCGGGGTGGCCACGGTGGTGGTGGCGTTCACCATTGCTGGCTTCCACTGGTGGCAGGGGTACGACCGGGTGGTCGAGCGCTACTACCAGGGTTGGGCGGCCGACCGCCCCTACGGCTACTGGGTCTGGGCCAACCTGGCGGCGCTGCTGCTCTCTGCCGGGCCGGTGGTCGGGCCGGCACTGCGCCGCACCCTGCGCTTGGCGCGGAGGGTCCGGCGGGCGAGTGCCGGACCGGCGGAGCTGACCGCGTTGGGTCCGCCGGTCGACGGTCCGGGGCGGGCCACCGTGTCGGAGCGGGACAGGTCCGACCAGCCCTGCGGATCGGGTGGCGGCCTGCGGGCGCGCGACCTCGTTCGCCACCGCCGGCTCGGCGCGCTCGTTCCTCGGATCGAGGCGCTCGGGCCGACCGTTCTGCTACCGGCCGCCGCAGTGCTGGCGGTGGCTGCCGCCGACCTGTCCGGCATGAGCAAGGCCGAGGTGGAGCGGATCTGGCTACCGTTCGCGGTCTGGCTGCTCGTCGCCGTCGCGCATCTGCCTGCCCCGGCGCGTCGCTGGTGGTTGGCCGGGCAGGCAGTCACCGCTCTCGCCGTCAACCACCTGCTGTTCACCGTCTCGTGAGCCGGCGTGATCCAACGTCCGGCCGCCGGCCGGCCGCTGCTGCCGGTGGGCGGGCGGGCCGCTCAGGCTGACACGGCGGCGGTTTCTCGCAGAGGGTCGGTGGCGAAGGCGGTCACCCCGTCGACGAAGCCGACCCGGGCGGTGTACCCGAGCAGTTCGCGCGCGCGGCCGGGGTCGGCGACCACGTGCCGCACGTCGGCGGTCCGGGTCCCGCCGACCACCACCGGTGCCGGCCCGCCCATCGCCGCGGACAGGGCGGTGGCCAGGTCACCGACGGTGTGCGGCTGGCCGGAGCAGACGTTCACCGCTACCAGACCGTCCGGGGCCGGAGCGGTCAGCGCCAGCATGTTCGCGCGCGCCACGTCGGTGACATGCACGAAGTCGCGCCGCTGCTGGCCGTCCTCGTAGACCCGGGGCGGTCGGCCGTCGGCCAGTGCCGACCGGAAGATCGATGCGACCCCCGCGTACGGGGTGTCGCGGGGCATCCGGGGGCCGTAGACGTTGTGGTAGCGCAGCGCCCACACCCCTGCCCCGGTCTGCCGGCTCCACGCGGCGGCCAGGTGTTCCTGGGCCAGCTTGCTGGCCGCGTACGTGCTGCGGGGCTCCAGTGGGGCGTCCTCCGGCACGAGCGCCGCCGTGAGGGCACCGGCGCACACCGGACAGGTGGGGTCGTACCGGCCGGCGGCCACGTCGGCCTGGCGACGTGCTGCCGGTCGAACGATTCCGTGCCGGGCACACGTGTAGCGCCCTTCACCGTAGACCACCATGGAACTGGCCAACACCAGACGAGACACGCCGGCCCGGTGCATCGCCGCCAGCAGCACCGCCGTGCCGTAGTCGTTGTGGCTGACGTAGTCGGGGGCGTCCGACGGGTCCAGCCCGTGCCCGACCATCGCCGCCTGGTGGCAGACGGCATCGACCCCGGCCAGCAGGTCGTCCAGCAGCCCCGGATCGCGGACGTCACCGACCACCGGATCGTGCCGGCGAAACCACTCGGGCAGCACGCTCCCGTGTGTCTGCGGCAACAGCGCGTCCAGGCACACCACCCGGTGCCCCTCCGCGACGAGCAGGTCCGCGACCTGCGATCCGATGAACCCGGCGGCGCCGGTGACGAGTACCCGCATTCCCGTCACGCTAGGACAGAGCGACGGCCGTCGGTGCCGGTTCGACTCGGACGTCAGCAACTCGTAGTAACCGGACCTTTCGCCCTGGGTAATGCCGCAAAGCCCGCCTGCGAGCGGCGTTGACGGCTAGCGTCCTGATCGAAAGCCCGTCGCGTCCGGTTCGACGCCCTCACGGACTGGAGGATCCGTGCCAGCCGACCCGCCGTCCCACGATCCCACTGCGGGAGCCGACTGCGGTGAGCCGAGACGCACGTCCGACGGGCCCGGGCGGTCGGCCGAGGTGGCCGGCACGCGGGTGTACGCCTACCCGGCGCGGCTGTGGCGCGCGTTGGACCGGCATCGCCCGCCGGGGGCCGCCGCCACCGCCGACGCCTGGCGCAGCCCGGTACGCGGCCCGTGGTTGACCTCCGTGTTCGGCGTCGTCCTGCTCGCCACGCTACCGCTGGTGATCATCACCGGACTGCTGGACTGGATAGCGTACGGCCCTCGGCTCGGCCAGGCCCTCCCCAGCGACGTGGGCTGGTTGCACCCTCCCGTCTTCGACTGGCCGACCCGCCCCGCCTGGCTGTTCCGACTCACCCAGGGCCTGCACGTGACGCTCGGCATCGTGTTGGTCCCGGTGGTGGTGGCGAAGCTCTGGTCGGTGGTGCCCAAGCTGTTCGACTGGCCGCCGGCCCGCTCGGTGGCCCAGGTACTCGAACGGCTGTCGCTGCTGCTGTTGGTGGGCGGAATCCTCTTCCAGACGGTCACCGGACTGCTCAACATCCAGTACGCGTACCTGTTCGGGTTCGACTTCTACACCGCGCACTGGTACGGCGCCTGGATCTTCACCGCCGCCCTGGTCACGCACGTGGCGATCAAGCTTCCTCGGATGATCTCCGCGCTGCGGGGCCCGAGCATGGCGCGTACCACGCTGGGGGAGACCAGGCCGGAGCCGGCGGATCCGGACGGGCTGGTAGCCCGACGGCCCGGCCCGGCGACGATGAGCCGGCGTGGTGTTCTCGCCCTGACCGGGGGCGGCGCGTTGCTGTTGGCGGCGCTGACCGTCGGGCAGACCATGGACGGAGTGCTGCGCAGGACCGCGCTGCTGCTACCCCGGGGCCGGCAGCCCGACGAAGGACCGAACGGATTCCCGGTCAACCGGACCGCGGCCGCGGCCGGTGTCCGACCCGCCGACACCGGGGCCGAGTGGCGGCTGACGGTGCGCGGCGGCGACCGCACGGTGGAGGTGGACCGCGGCGGCCTGCTCGCGATGACGCAGCACACCGCAGACCTGCCGATCGCCTGCGTCGAGGGCTGGTCGACGGAGCAGACCTGGACCGGGGTGCGGCTACGGGACCTCGCCGCTCTGGTCGGCGCGCCCGACAACGCCCTGGCGAGGGTCGAGTCGTTGGAACGGGTCGGGCTGTTCCGTCGGGCCCGGTTGCAGGCCAACCAGGTCCGCCACCCCGACTCGCTGCTCGCCCTGCGGGTCAACGGGGTCGACCTCTCGGCCGATCACGGCTACCCCGCGCGGATCATCGTGCCGGCGCTGCCCGGCGTGCACTGCACGAAGTGGGTCCGGAGAATCACCTTCGAGGAACGGCCCGATGACTGAGTTCCGGCGTGGCTACGGTGCCGCGCCCTGGCACCTGCTGCTCCTGCTCGGCTGCTTCGCGCTGACCGGCTGGATAGCGCTGCGGCTGTCCGGGGAGCCGACTGCGGGCCGGATGCTGCTCTGGTTCCTCGGCGCGGTCATTGTCCACGATCTGCTCCTGTTCCCGGTCTACGCACTGGTCGATCGGACGCTGCGTGCCGTGATGGGCCGTCCGGACCGCCGCTCTGCGCTGAACCACGTACGGGTGCCCGCGCTCGCCTCCGGGTTGCTCCTGCTGGTCTACCTTCCCGGCATCCTCGGACTCGGCGGGGACACCTACACGGCCGCGACCGGCCTGATCCCGCAGCCGCTGCTGGCCCGCTGGCTGGCGGTCAGCGCGGCGATCTTCGCCGTCAGCGCGATCGTCTACGCGCGCCGGTGGGCACGGCTCGGCCGTTCCGGATGACCGCGATCGCGGACGTGGCGCAGGACACAGTCGACAGTCCTATGCGGATCACAGCATGCCCTTGCTAGGGTCAGCCCGCGACGTGTGAGGGAAGCCGGTGTGAATCCGGCATGGTCCTCGCCACTGTGACCGGTCAGTGATCCCCGAGTAGGCCACTGGGCGCAAGCCTGGGAAGGCCGGGGCGAACGTTGATCCGGAAGTCAGGATACCTCCACTCGTACTCATCGGCGATGATCTACGAAGGATGGATCAGATGCACACCTCCTCGTCCGGTGCTCGCGCGTCAACCGCTGTCTGCCTGGTTGCGCTTCGAACGACGCTCCCGTCGGAGTCGGCCCCGGAGCCGCTGAGTTGCCTGCACGGTGGGCTGTCCTGACTGCTGTGGGGCGCCCGTTGCGCCCAGCGCGGTGCTGTCCGCCCGTGTGTCTTCTCGGGTCCGCGATTCCTTCACCCTGCCGCCGGTCGGTCCCTGCGGCAGACCGTTGCGGGCTCCACCTTCGCCCGAGCAAGGAGCTTGTGACGTGAACAGACGCAGCGACCACGCGGGGAGGGCCGCCGACCGGCGCGCGTTGCTCAAGAGTGTGCTGTCCGGCGCTGTGCTGCTCGGTGTGCCCGGACTGACCGGATGCCAGACGCAGGAACCGACGGCAGCGCAGGGCGGGGCACCCCGCCGTGGCGGGAACCTGCGGGTCGTCACCTCGGGGGCAAGCACCACCGACGACGTGCTCGACCCGCATCTGGCCGGGTCGTGGGGCGGTGGAGCGGTGGCGAAGAACATCTTCGACAAGTTGGTCGCCTACAACGACGACCTGACCCTGCGCCCCCGGTTAGCCGAGCGTCTGGAGCCGAACGCCGACGGCACGGTCTGGCGGATCGTGCTGCGTAAGGGCGTGCTCTGGCATGACGGCAAGCCGCTGACCGCCGATGACGTCCTCTGGAGCGTCAAGCGGATCATCGACCCGGCGAACAAGCTACCGGCCGCCGCCGACCTCGCCATGGTCGACCTCGCCGGATCCCGCCGCGTCGACGACCTGACGGTGGAGTTGCGCATGAAGCAACCGATGGCCGACCTCGGGGCGCTACTGGCAGGCTGGTACGTCTACGTGATCCAGAACGGCACCACCAGCTTCGACCGGACGCACCCGCCCGTCGGCACCGGCCCGTTCCGGTTCGACAGCTGGACGCCGGGCGAACGAACCCGTCTGGTGCGCAACGACCGGTACTGGGAGCCGGGAAGACCCTACGTCGACAGCGTGGAGATCCTCCTCGCTGCGGACGCTGACGCCCGACTCAACGTGTTCCTCTCCGGGCGGGCCGACGTCGTGCACCAGTTGTCCCACGTGCAGGCCAAGGCCCAGCAGGGCAACCGGAAACTCGGTATTCGTCAGTCACCGGTCGGGACCATGCACGCGTTCAACATGCTCATCGACCGCGAACCGTTCGACGACCCCAGGGTGCGCGAGGCGTTGAAGCTGACGGTGGATCGCAAGGCCATCGTCGACGCGGTGTTGTTCGGCTACGGCGAGGTCGGCAACGACCTGTACGGCAAAGGCGCACCGAACTACGCCGACTCGATCCCGCAGCGACCCCACGACCCTCAGCGCGCGCGGGCGCTGCTCCGCGAGGCCGGCAAGGAGAACCTGAGAGTCACCCTGCACACCGCCGATGTCACTCCCGGGTACGTGCAGGCGGCGCTGCTCTTCGCCGAGCAGGCCAAGCAGGCGGGCATCACCATCGAGGTGGTGAAGTCCGAGCGGTCGTCGTACTGGACCGACGTGTACCTCAAGCAGCCCTTCACCCAGACCGGGTGGGGTAGCTACGCCCTGGAGTGGTTCTACGGCCAGGCGGTCGTGTCCGACGCGCTCAGCAACGAGACCGCCTGGAAACGCCCGGCGTGGGACGCGAAGTTCGCCGTCGCACGCGGCACCATCGACCCGGCGCTGCGCAGGGAGCGGTACCTGGAACTGCAACAGGAGTTGTGGGCCGACGGCGGCTACATCGTCCATTCCTACGCCAGGTGGCTCGACGGGGTCAGCCCCAGGGTGCAGGGCTTCAAGGAGGCGACCGTCGCCAGCGACGACTGGTGCAACTACGCCGACGTGTGGCTGTGAACTCCGGCCCCGGGACCCGGCTGCCGTGGCGGGACCGCTTTCCGCTGTGCCGCCATCTCGCCGGACGCCTGCTGGGTGCCGTCGTGGTGGTCGCCGCCGCCTCGGTGGTGATCTTCGGGGCGATGCAGTTGCTGCCCGGCGACGCCGCCGACGTCCTCCTCGCCAAGGGTGCCGGCTCCGGCGGCGGCACCGCCGCGCAGAAGGCGGCCCTGCGTGCCGAACTCGGTCTCGACCGACCCCTGCCCGAGCGGTACCTGGACTGGATCAGCGGTGTACTGCAAGGCGACCTTGGTCGATCGGTGTTCTCGGGCCGGCCGGTCACCGAGATCATCGCCAGTCGGCTCCTCAACACCCTGACCTTGGCAGCGGTGGCGACCGCCGTTCTCATCCCGGTCGCGATCGGTTTCGGCGCCTGGTCCGGCGCCCGTGCCGGCCATGCCCGTGACCGGGCTGTCACCATCACCGCCGTGATCGTCGGCGCGCTGCCCGAGTTCGTCACCGCCACCCTGCTCATCGCGGTCTTCGCCTACGCCTGGCCGGTGCTGCCGGCCGTGTCCATGCCGGACCCCGGCGCCAACCCGCTGTCCGCGCCCGAGGCCCTCGTGCTGCCGGTCCTCACGCTGGTCGCAGTGATGGCCCCCCAGACGATCCGGATGGTCCGGGCCCAGATGGCCGAGGCGATGGCGTCGGACTACGTCAGAATGGCGCGCCTGCACGGCGTCGGCGAACGGCGCATCGTCACCCACCATGCCCTTCGAAACGCCCTCGCACCGGCGGTACCGCTCCTCGCGGGCAGCATCACCTGGCTGGTGGGCGGCATCGTCGTGGTCGAGACCGTCTTCAACTACCCCGGCATCTCGGCCGACCTGATCCACGCGATCGGACACCGCGACCTGCCCTACGTACAGTCCGTGACCCTGCTGTTCGCCGTAACCACCGTCATCGGCTACCTGCTGGCCGACCTGATCGTCATGGCGCTGGTTCCGAAACTGCGCAGCCGGCCAAGGCGGATCCGATGACGACCCGGTTGCCCCGAATCCGCCGACGGACCGAGGTCGCCGTCGCCGGAGCGGCCGTAGGGATCCTCGTGTTCGCGCTGGCCGGGCCGTGGTTCGCCCCGCACACCCCCACCGAGGTCGTCGGCCTGCCCTTCACCCCGCCCCGCCCCGGACACCCGCTGGGCACCGACTACCTGGGCAGCGACGTGCTCAGCCGCCTCCTGCACGGTGGGCGCACCGTCGTCGCGCTGTCGGCTGCCGCCACCGTCGTGGCCTACCTGGCCGGCACCGCCGCAGGGATCCTCGCCGGCCTCCGCCGCCGGGCGGACAGCGTCATCCTGCGGCCGGTCGACGTGCTGCTGGCCATCCCGCCGTTCCTGGTCCTCGCCGTACTCGCCACTGCCACGGGTCGGGGCACCCTCGTCGTCGTCACCGCCTCGGCCCTGGCCAACCTGCCCGGCATCATCCGGGTCGTGCGTGCGGCCACCCTGCAGGTGGCCGTCCGAGGCTACGTCGAGGTCGCGCTCGCCCGCGGCGAGTCCTGGCCCCGCATCGCCGTCCGTGACGTACTACCCAACATCGCCGCCCCCGTCCTCGCCGACCTCGGCTCCCGCACCGCCGGCACCATCGCGATGGTCGCCGGCGCCAACTTCCTCGGCCTCGGCCTGCAACCCCCCGCCGCGGACTGGGCGCTGATGGTCGCCGAGAACCGCACCGGCCTGGTTCTGCAGCCCTGGGCGGTTCTCGCCCCGGCCGTCCTCATCGCCGCCCTCACCGTCACCCTCAACCTGGGCGGCGACGAGATCGCCGCCCGGCTACGCCGTCGAGTCCGCGCCGTCACCGTCACACCTGGCCCCGCCGTGCCGCTTCACCCCACCGGCGCGGCCATCGGTCCCAACCCCGGCCGTGTGCCGGTCGTCGACGAGGTCAACCAGTCATGACATCGGACGCCGCCGAAACACCCACCCGCACTCCACCCCCCACCCGTCATCAACTCGCCGTCGCGGTCGACGGCCTACGCGTGCGCACCGACGCCGGTCAACCGATCGTCGACAGCGTTACCTTCGACCTCGCGGCCGGACATCTGCTGGCGCTCATCGGCGCCTCCGGATCGGGCAAGACCACCACTGCTCTGGCCCTGCTCGGCTGGGCCAATCCCGGCACCACCATCACCGCCGGTACTGTTCGGATCGAGGGCCAACCGATCCTGTGTCGTGCCGACACGGACCTCCGCCGGTTACGTTCCCGGCTGGTCAGCTACGTCCCCCAGGACCCGCTCCAGGCCCTCAACCCGGCCCGCCGCATCGGCCGGCAACTATCCGAGATCCTGCGTGCCCATCAGCGCGCCCGCGACGCCGACGCCGTCATCGGCCGCGCCCTCGACCGTGCCAGGCTCCCCACCGATCGGCGGTTCCTGCGTCGCTACCCGCACGAGCTCTCCGGCGGCCAACGCCAACGCGTCGTCATCGCCCAGGCCCTGCTCCTCGAACCGGCGGTCATCGTCCTTGACGAACCCACCACCGGCCTCGACGCCGTCACCCAACACGAGTTCCTCACCCGCCTGGACCGCCTCCGTGCCGAGACCGGCGCAGCCATGGTGTACGTCACCCACGACGTGGCCGCCATCGCTCCACACGCTGATCGGATCGCCGTGCTGCACGACGGCACCATCGTCGAGCACGACGACACCCGCACCGTCCTTCGTCGGCCGCGGCACCCCTACACCCGCCACCTGCTCGACACCGTCCCCGACCCCCACCGTCCCGCGCCCGTGACGACCAGGCCGGCCAGCGCCGCCGGCCCCCCTGCCACCTCGCCCGCGGTTCTCCAGGTGAGAGGACTGAGTGTCACTCACCGCGACGGTCACCAGCGGCTCATTGCGGCCGACAAGGTCGGCCTCGACCTCGCCGCCGGTTCCTGCCTGGCGCTCGTCGGTGCCTCCGGCTCCGGCAAGACCACCATCGGCCGCTGCATCGCCGGACTGCTCCGTCCCGACGCCGGCACCATCACCCTGCGAGGCACGCCCCTCGCCCCAACCGCCCGCAGGCGCACCGTGGCCCAACGCCGCGCCATCCAGATCGTCTTCCAGAACCCCGCTGACTCACTCAACCCTCGTCGCACCGTCGGCACCGAACTCGCCAGGGTCGTCCGGTACTTCGACACCGCCGGAGATGCCCCCGTGGCGCAGCGCGTCACGGACCTGCTGGACAACGTCCGACTACCCCACGACGTGGTCCACCGGTATCCGGGGCAGCTCTCCGGTGGCGAACAGCAGCGTGTCGCCATCGCCCGTGCCCTGGCCGCCGACCCCGACGTCCTGGTCTGTGACGAGATCACCTCCGCCCTCGACGTCTCCGTCCAGGCCACCGTCCTGAATCTGCTCGCCACGCTGCGCCGGGAGCTCGAACTCAGTCTCCTGTTCATCACCCACGACCTCGGTGTCGTCTCCGCCATCGCCGACCAGGTGACGCTGCTCGACCACGGTCGGGTGCAGGGCACCGGCCCCACCCGCCACCTGCTTGACCAGTCCGACCACCCGGTCGCGCGCCGTCTGCTCGCGGCAGCGCCCAGCCTGAGCCGTGCTTCCGCCGGGGTCGGGGGCACGGCCACCACTCGGAGTGCGCGACCGCAGTAGGCCACCGTCGACCACACCCGTGCCGCCCGCCCAGCCCAGCCGGGGCGGCCATCAGCGGGGGGCCTCCGGTATCCGGCGTCTCCCGCTCGGGTCAGTAGCCGAGGGCGGCACCGTTGCCCCCGGGGATCCGCGGCGGCCTCCACCAGTCCTCGCTGATGGTCGATCCCGGCTGGCGTGGACGTGGCCGTTGTTGTCGTCCCACCTGGGCAGAGTCTGGCTGGCCCTCGGCAGCACGGGCGGGGAGGGCCAGGCACAGACCCACGTCAGGGTCATGACCCGCATGACCGGTGCTTGCGGGACGGCGGAGGAAATGGTTCCGGGGCATACGAACCTCATCGGGTACCGATTGCCGGACGGGACGCTGAGTACCGACGCCCCCGCACCGGCCGTCGCCCCCAGCTACCAGGCCCACTGCAGCTGCGGCTGGGTCGGCACCAGCGACTACCCGGCCGCCGAAGAGGGACGATGGATGGCCACCTCCGAGTGGGCCGGACACATCCGGCCGATCCTGGCCAGCACACCGCCCGGCTGCCTGCTGAACCGCTCCGACACCCTCCGGGACAACGTCGCCGAGCTGGCCACCACCTGGCCGTTGCAGGCACTCGGTGTCCTCGCCGAGGTGGAACGCTGGCAACGGCCGCTGATCGAACGCGCCGTGGTGGCGGCGCGGGAGGCCGGACTTTCCTGGGCCGAGATCGGCAGCGCGCTCGGCATCAGCCGGCAGTCGGCGCACGAGCGGTTCCGCAACGTCGCACCGTCCAAGCCACCCGCCGAAGCCCCCGGGGACGCGCTAGCTGACCCCCCGTCAGCTCACGCCTCGGGGCGCGTGTCGGTCGATCGGCACGTCACCGCCAACCAGTACCTGGGTCAGGGGTTCAGGTCGGCCCACTGGGCCTGCGTCAGCAGGCCCCCATGCTCCAGCCGGTGGGTGACCTCGGTCTTCGTGGCCGCGTCCAGCGTCTCGGGCAGGTTCTCGAACGAGGTGGGCAGGACATCCAGCAGGGAAGAGACCTGCTGGCCGTCTCGCATCGTCAACAACAGCATGCACCGCCAGTGCGGCGAAAACTCAGGCCGGTGCTCAGCCCGGTGCACCAGCACCGGCCACAGGTAGTGCACCGCTCCGGGATCAGCGAACTCCACCAGCCATCCGGCGCCGTGATTGCGGTTCAGCCCGCACTCGATCGCCTCCGCATCGAGCCGGATCAACTCCGACGTGTCGACCGCCTTGACCGTACGTGGAACACCTGAGCGCACCGCGCGAGTCTCCCATCCGAGACGAGCCAGCCCGACACCTGACGCCGGCGGCGGCCACACCTGCTCACCACCGTCCGTGGAGCCTTGCGTACCACGATTGGGCAGGCTCCCTTCGTCGCCGCTCGGGTCGTCGATGACGAACAGCATCCGTAACCGGTGCAGCTGTGGCGTCTCGCCGGGGACGGGCGACGTTGCCTGACTCGGCGCTGGTGTGAATAATCCGAGGTCGAGATCATGTTGTTGTGCTCCGCTGGGCTGCCAGTTCACATCGGATCCGGACGAACCATGTGGACGCTTCAGGAAGGATCTGAGAACAGGTGACCACGGACAGCTCAGGCCAGTCGGACAGCTTCGATCCCTTCGTCCCCACCGCTGCGGGCATGTACGACTACTACCTGGGCGGCACAGCCAATTTCGCAGCTGATCGCCGGGCCGCGAACAAGGTGCTCGCAGCGGCTCCCGAGGTGATTCTCATGGCTCGGGAGAACCGTGGGTTCATCCGCCGTGCGGTGCGGTTCCTGGCCCGCGACGCGGGTATCCGCCAGTTCCTCGACATCGGCAGCGGCCTGCCCACCCAGGGCAGCGTCCACGAGATCGCCCAGGCTGAGGCGCCGGACGCACGCGTGGTCTACGTCGACAACGATCCGAATGTGCTGGCCCGTTCGCGCGCCTTGAAGACCACCGAAGCCAAGACCACGAGCATGATCACGGCGGACCTGCGCGACCCGGACGCCATCCTCAACCACCCCGACACCCGGGCGCAGATCGATTTCGACCAGCCAGTGGCCATCCTGCTGGTGGCCGTCCTTCACTTCATCGACGACGAAGCTGACCCGTACGCGATCGTCGCCCGCCTCCGCGACACCATGGCCCCGGGTAGCTACCTCGTCATCAATCACGCCACCGCCGACCCCAGGCCGGACAGTGCTGGCGGCGCCGCAGAGGTCTACAAGAACACCAGGTATCCGGCCACCCACCGCACGCGCGATCAGGTCGAACGCTTCTTTGACGGCGTACACCTCGTCGACCCCGGCCTGGTGTTCGTCTCCGAATGGCGGCCGGACACCGTGACCGATGTCACTCCGGAGGAGGTCTGGATACTCGGCGGCGTGGGCCGGAAGCCGACTGTGGACTGACCTCGGTCGTTCACGGACCAGCGCCGCCCACCGGGCGTCGGCAGGTCGCCTCGTCACCGCCAAGGTGGCCACGAGGTCTCCGGTGATGAGTTCTTCCTGGTGGTTGAACCACCTACCGGAGACCTCACTGCCTGGCGATCACCGACCCGCCGACGCCGGATCAGGCGATCTCCTTCTGAAATGCCTAGAGGCCGAGGTAGCTGGCGATGCCGTTGGCGTGCCCCCGGGCGGTGGCCGTGATGAAGTCGGCACGCTTGAGCAGGTTGGCGTTGGCCACGGTGTCGATGAAAAGGTTCTCGGTCAGGACCGCCGGCATGGCGGTCGCCCGCAGCACGTGGAAGTTCGCGGTCTTCATGCCGCGGTCGGTGACCGAGGCGACGGAGCGCATGCCCGACAGGACCCGGGCGTGGACCGCACTGTGCAGCGCGGCGGTGTTGCCGGTGCTCCCCGGGTACCGGTAAGTCTCGAAACCCGTACCGCCGCCGGAGTTGATGTGGATGCTGACGAAGATCGCGGCACCCCACGCGTTGGCGTCGTCGGTGCGGTACGTGAGACTGCGGGTGACGTCGGTGGTGCGGGACATCCGCACGTCGACGTTCCAGTTGGCCCTCAGGATGTCGCGGGTCTGGAGCGCGATGCTGAGGGTGAGGGCCTTCTCGGTCAGGCCGTTTCCGACCGCGCCGGGATCGGTGCCCCCGTGCCCGGGGTCGAGGTAGACCTTCGGGGCCGCCGCGTACGCGGTTCCGGCCGCCAAAGGTGCCGCGACGAGACCAGCGGCAGCGGCGAGCAGGGTGCGGCGGCGCGCTGAGGAGTTACCGATCATGAGCACCTCTCCACCAAGTAGGGTGCCGGGAGGCCGTTGTGGGCCGTCCCCTTACCCGTGCGGGCTGGCACGGCGTCACTGTAATGCATGTAGATATTTAAATAAATAGATGTAAGGCTGGTCGACGGAAGGGTCCCGCCACCGCAGGCGCCCGTCCCACGTGACGGCGAACGGCCTTGGGCCACCCAGTCGACCCGGCGGCCCGAAACACCATCCGGACTCAGGAACCCTGGGGCCGACCTTGTCCGGGCGCGGTCCCCTCCTGTCGGCTGGCGCGTCGTCTGGTTGCGGTGTTGGCGATGACCAGCAGACCGGGGACTGCGCCGAGCGACCAGATCGCGACCGACGGCCAGTGGACCAACCCGCCGACCGCTCCGCGGATGTCGGGAGTCTCCCAGACGACATAGGATGCCTGCTCGTCCGAGGATCGGCAGGTCAGCGCGTAGGTACCGGGGCCGGGAACGCTGAACGAGGCGACCCAGGCGTAAGAGACGGCGTCGGTGCCGTAGTCGCCGGGTGCGATCGTGACCAACTCCGCCGACCGACCGGCCAGACCGACGCCGGTGACCCGGCAGTCAGGCTCCTGCGGCGCGGGGCCCACCGCCAGGATGGCGTACCGGCTCGCCGCTGGCAGGTTCACCACCCCGGATTCGCGGGCTGCCGCAGCGTACGGCCCCACACCACCGTAGCCGGTCACGTCGTAACGGCTGGTGCTGTCCTCGGCACCCAGCTGCACCGTCACCGGTGCGAGGAGGACACCCACCACGGTGACGATCCCGCCGATGAGGTGGCCATGCCGATCCGACAGCCGACCGCGGCGCGGGCTGCCCAGGCCGATCACGTGACCGATGACCGCGCCGGCGGTCACCAGCAGGGCGCCGCTGGCCAGGACACCCCACCATTCGGCCGTACCTTGCAGCGGGATGCCCCATCGGTAGACGGCCATTGAGGCTCCCAGGAACACCGCACCGATCAGCGTGCCCACGGCGACGGCCCCCAGGAAGGCCGGGATGCTGCGACGCTGGCCGCCGTACCGGGTCCACCTCGCGGCCACCACGGCGGCGAGCACCGGCAGTGCCCCCAGGGTCCACCAGAGCGCCGTCGACACGTTCTGGCGTTCTTCCCACCGGTGGGTCACCTCGAAGAACACCAGCGGAGCCGGCAGGGTCACCGCGACCCATGCAGCCAGCCCCACCGGGCCAGGGAACGCTCGCCCCAGCGCCCGCCAGGTTGCCGCATCCATGCACCGATCATGCCCTGGCCATCCATGGGCCAGCAGCCACAGGGCCGGCGCGGTGACGGGCGGGCACGAGGTGGCACCGATGATCCTGATGTCGCGGGCGGTGAAACAGTAGGGGCCCTGCCGGACAGGTAGGAAGTGTGAGGACACCGCAGCCGGATCGGGAGGGGCGCTTCCGGGCGCTGTACGCCGATGCCTACGCCGACGTGTTGCGCTTCGCCCAGCGTCGCGTGCACTCGAGTCACGCCGAGGACGTCGTCGCTGACGCCTTCCTGGTGGCCTGGCGCCGCGTGCAGGACGCGCCGAGCAGGTCCGACGAGGCGCGGGCCTGGCTGTTCGGCATCGTCCGCCACTGCCTGCTCAACACGCAACGCGGCCTGGGACGGCGGGATGCCCTGGCGGTGCGGATCGCCGAGACGGCACCAGCCGACTCAGCCGACGGACCCGAGGACGACGCGGCGGTCCAGCGCCTGGATCTGGCGGCCGCATGGAGACGGTTGAGCGCCGGTGAGCAGGAGGCGCTGTCACTGCGGGTCTTCGAGGACCTCACCTCTCCCCAGGCCGCCCGGGTGCTGGGGATAAGCGCCGCCTCCTACCGGCTGCGGCTGTTGCGCGCCCGCCGCGCCCTGCGCCGTCAACTCGATCTTGTGGAGCGACCGTCCTCGGCCCCGGACCCCCTGTCGGCTCTGGCGTCCCACACCCCAGCAGGGCCACCGTCGGCTCCCGCGCAGATGGAGGAGAACCCGTGAACACCCGTATGGCTGGCCTTTCCAACTCCCGGCTGGACACGGCCCTGCGCTCCCTGGACGTCGCCGGCACGCCCACCGCTGAGCAGCGGCAGCGCGCGGCTGCCACTCTGGAACGGATCGTGACGATCGTGCCTGCCGCGGGCTCCGACCAGCCCGGCGCGACAGCACCGGGGCGACGTTCCCGGCGTCGTCTGCTCCTCCTCTCCGTGGCTGCGGCCGCGCTGACGGCCGCCGTCGTCGTCCTGCCAGACGGTGTGCGCGGTGGCGGGGCGTACGCGTCCTGGACCCCCGTACCCACCGTTCTGACCGCGGCCGAGGTCGACATCGTGGCCCCGGCCTGCCGTGATCGGCTGCGTGGCGGCCACCTGGACCTGGAGCGGGCCCGGCTCGTTCTGGCCGAGCGTCGCGGTGAGTACGTCGTCCTGTTGTACCGCACCGACGACCCCGACATGTCGGGATCCTGCCTGGCCCACAACCGCCAGGGCACCGAGGACGTCGACGACGTCACCTTCGGCATCGGCGGCGGCTCGGGACCCGCACGGCCGGCGCCGGCCCGGGGCTTCACCCAGGGGACCGTCAGCGACTTCCGCGATGCTTCGATAACCGACGGCGCGGCCGGCGTGGAGGTCGCGGGCGTGACCATCCATGCTGGCGACCTAACCGTCCAGGCTTCCGTGAGCAACGGCCGCTACGTCGCCTGGTGGCCGGGGCCAGCCTTCGAACGGGAACCCGGTCGGCTCACCGGAGAAAGTGGCCCCCGCTTGATCGTCACCTACGACCTGACCCTGACCGATGGCACGGTCGTGCACGACGCCCAGCCCAGCCGTCCGTCGTGAAGAGCTGGTCGTCCGCCACAGCCGACCACGCGGATCGTGTCAGGATGCTCGGCATGTCTGGTCGCGCACTGAGCTTCGGAGTGGTGGCGGAAGCATACGAACGGTTCCGACCGGGGTATCCTCCGACGCTCTTCGACATGGTGATGGCGTACGCCCGTCAGCCGGTTCGGACTGCCCTGGAGATCGGCGCTGGGACAGGCAAAGCGACCCGGCTGTTCGCCCAAGGGGGAGTCGCGGTGACCGCGACCGAGCCTGACGCGGCGATGCTCGCCGAACTGCGTAGGCACGTGCCAGCAGAGGTCGAGATCCGGCAAGCCGCGTTCGAGGACCTGCGGCCGGGCGAGCGCTACGGGCTGGTCTACGCGGCAGCGGCGCTGCACTGGACGAACCCGGAGGGCCGGTGGCCGCGCATGGCCGGGTTGCTGGAGCCGGGTGGCGTGTTCGCCTCGTTCGGTGGACCGATCCGGTTGGCCGACCCGGCCGTGCGGAAAGCTGTTCGCGGGGCGCGGGCACCGTTCCTGGACAGCGACGAGATCCCGTCTCCCGACGGGACGCCTGCGGGACACGAGATGCAGTGGCCGGGCACCGAGCTCCGACGGTCCGGGAGGTTCGTCGATGTTCGGCAGTCCGTGATCGAACGGCGGCTGACGATGAGTGCCGGTGACTACGTCGGCCTTCTCTCGACCATCTCGGCTTATCTCGAACTGCCGATCGCCCGGCAGGAACAGGCATACCGCCGGATCATGCAGGTCCTGCCGGAGACGGTCGAGATCGCCGCCGACATCACCGTTCACCTCGCGCGCCGGCGTAGCGAGCAGTAGTGCCTCGTTGCCCGGAGCCTGTGCGGTGGGCCCGCAGTCAGGGATGGATCTGAACGACACCGTCTGACGGTGCCAGGGTCGCCAGATCAGGGAGTTGGGCGACAGAACGTGCCGCGACGGCGGCAACCGCCTCGTGAGAGCCTTCGGGGCGGAGCAGGGGTCTCAGCGGCGGGCCGGCCTCACGGGCAGACCCGGCCGACGCCGACTCCGGCGGAGACCGTGGCGGGCACACCGGCGGGGGAGTCCACCGTGTACGGGTAGTAGGTGCGCGGCTCGACCACGGTGCCGGCGGTCTCCGGGGTGCCCGAGTTGACGTACAGGTTGTTCCGCTCGACCACCCGCCCTGGTGCGCTGTCGGCGTAGCCGACGTGGATCGGGTGGGCGACGTTCTCGAAGTAGTTCCCCTCGACCATCAGCCCGGCGTCCTCGGTGGAGGCGATGCCGTAGAGGGCGTTGTTCCGGTAGTAGTTGTTGTAGATGTGCACCGGCTCGGCGAAGCGGACGCGGGGGTGCCGCTGGTCGGTGCCGTCGAAGAAGTTGTGGTGGTAGGTGACCCGCAGCTTGCCCCGGTCGGCGGGGTAGTTGTCCGAGTGGCCGACCAGTGACGCCTTGCTGTGCTGGTGGAACCGGTTCCAGGAGACGGTGACGAAGTCCGACTCCCGCTTGATGTCGAGCAGGCCGTCGTACCCGTCGGACAGGTCGTTGTGGTCGATCCAGACGTGGTGGGCCTTGTTGGTGACGCTGATCGAGTCGTCCTCGGCGTCGGTGAACCTGATGTTCCGGATGATGACGTTGTTGCCGGGCCGGGTGGTCGAGCCGAGTTGCAGGCCGCCGCCGGTGATCTCGGCGGTGGTGCCCACGCCGACGATGCTCTTGTGGGCGACCACGGTGATCATGTCACTGACCTGGATCCGGCCGGAGATGCGGATGATCAGCGGTCCGGCCTGCCCGGCGGCGGAGGCCAGCTGCGAGGCGGTGGTGACGGTGACGGTCGGGCCGCCCGCGCCGCCGGTGGTGCCGTTCTGGCCGAGGGCGTTGACCGAGGCGAACCCGTCGGGCGTGCCGGTGCAGGTCACGCCGGGGGCGTCGACCCGGGCGGCGGCCGGGGCGGCCACTCCGCCGCCGAGCGGAATCGCCAGCACGACGGCCAGCAGGAGGCCGGTGCGCCGGGACGCGCGGCGGGGCGGCGTGGAGGGGACGGTGGGAATGGTGGTCATCGGTCGCTCTGCTTTCCGGGCGCGCGGAGCCGTCGCGGCGCGCGCCGCCGGGTGGAGGGGCAGGCAGGTGTGCCGCGCCGGGGCGGCCGGTGGATCCCGGCAGGGACGGGTGCGGGACCCGGGTCGTGGCGGGACGTGCTGGAAAGCGCTTTCCTGATGCAGTCACGATACGAGCCGACGCCAGTTCCGTCAATGCTGGTCGATGTCTTGGGTGGGGGTTCCGGGATCAGTCCCCGGCCGGGGTGGGGCGGTCCGGGAAGGCCAGGGCCAGGGTCAGCTCCAGCACCGTGGTCGGGTCGGTGAGTCGGTCCCCGTACAGCTCCCGCAGCCGGCCCATCCGGTATCGCACCGTCTGCGGGTGGACGAAGAGGTCGGCCGCGACATCGTCCCGCCGGCCGTGATGCAGCAACCACGACCGCAGCGTCTCGGCGAGCCGGTGCGCGGTGGCCGGCGGCAGCGACGCCAGCGGCTCCAGTGCCCGGTCGCGCAGGTCGGCCAGCCCCTCCGGGTCCATGCCGAGCACCAGTTCGGCCAGGTGGTGCTCGGTGTCCAGCGGGGCGCCGTCCTCCGGTGCGTCGACGCCCAGGGCCAGCAGGCGGCAGGCCCGCCGGAACGACACCGCGACCCGGTGCCAGGGGCGGGCCGGCCCCAGCACCGCGCGGCGTCCGTGCAGCACCCGGGCCAGCTGCCGCCGTCGGGCGCCGTGCATGTCCGGTACGAGCAGCACGCCGGTCTCCGCTCGCGGCTCCGCCCCCGGCAGGTCCTCGCCGGCCTCCAGAGTGTGCGGGCTGAGCGTGGCCAGGGGCACGCGCAGGCTCGTCCGGGGGACCAGCACGGCGGTGAGGGTCTGCGGCGGCGGCCAGTCCGCCCGTTCGGCGCTGGACAGCAGCACCTCCTCGGGCTCGCCGGCCAGCAGGTGCTGGGCCAGTCGTTCCAGGTTGCGCCGTCGGGCGCGTCCGGCGCTGGCCAGCTCGTCGGCGTGCCCGGCCACGCTGGCGGCGGAGAGCTCGTCGATGTACGCGAAGAGCAGCTCGGCGAACTCCGCCACCGTGGCGGCGGGCAGCCCGCTCCGGACCGTCGTGGTGGACATCCCCCGCCAGGCGACCCGGGCCCCGATCCGGTACGCCGCCAGCAGGGCGTCCATGCTGCGGCCGGAGCGCGCCTCGCCGCTGCCGAGGGCGTACGCGGCGTCCAGCGCGGGGGTCAGGGGGGTGCTCGGGTCGGTGCCCTGGGCGTGCTCGAGCAGGTTGAGGAAGGTGCCCAGGGCGATCTGCACGGCGTTGGAGATTTTGTCGCGCATCTGGCCGGTGAGCGTGCCGGAGTAGCTGGGCACCTCGGCGGTGATCGCGGTCACCGTCCGCTCGGCCAGCAGCGGCAGCCGGTCCTGCAGCTCCCGGGCCACCCGCTCGTCCAGGGCCAGCCGGGCCGCCTCGCGGGTGGCGCGGGAGGTTTCCGACATTCTTTGTTCCCTCCGCACAAGAAGGTGAGGCCGTTTTACCTTACCGAGCCAAGCTTTTGTACGTTCGGTGCGCCCACCATGGTTGTATGACCACCACCGTTCCGTACCGGTCCGCCCGGATTCCTCTCCGGGACCGGCTCCTGCGGCTCGCCGGCGCGGTCACCACCCCGCTGCTGCCCGGGGACTACCTCGACCTCGTCGCGCCGCTGCGCGCCGGAGCCGACCTGCGTGGCCGGATCCTCGACGTCCGCCCGGAAACCCCGGACGCGGCGACCGTCGTGATCCGCCCCGGTCGCGGCTGGCGCGGCCACGTGCCCGGCCAGTACGTCCGACTCGGCGTGGACGTCGACGGCGTCCGCCAGTGGCGGGCGTACTCGCTCACCTCGCCGCCGGTCCGGGGCCACGCTCCGATCAGCGTCACCGTCAAGGCGATCCCCGACGGCGTGGTCAGCAACCACCTCGTCCGCCGGATCCAGCCGGGGACCATCGTCCAGCTCGACCAGGCGCAGGGCGACTTCGTGCTGCCGACGCCCGTGCCGGACCGGGTCCTCTTCGTCACCGCCGGCAGCGGCGTCACCCCGGTGATGGGCATGCTCCGCTCCGGTGCGCTGGCCGGAGCCGACGTGGTCCTGCTGCACTCCGCGCCCACCCCGGCCGACGTGATCTTCGGCCCCGAGCTGCGCGGTCTCGCCACGCGGGGTGTGCTGCGCCTGGTCGAGCGGCACACCGACACCGACGGGCTGCTCGACGTGGCCGATCTCGGCGACCTCGTGCCCGACCACCTCGACCGGCAGACCTGGGCCTGCGGACCGGTCGGTCTGCTCGACGCCCTCGAGGCGCACTGGGCCGGCGGCGGCGCCGACCGGCTGCACACCGAGCGGTTCCGCCCGACCGTGATCACCGCCGGCGACGGCGGTCCGGTGACCTTCACCCGCGCCGGGGTCACCGTCCAGGCCGACGGCGCCCGCGCGCTGCTCGACGCGGGCGAGGAGGCCGGGATGCTGATGCCCTCGGGCTGCCGGATGGGCATCTGCTTCGGCTGCGTCCTGCCACTGCGCCAGGGAGCGGTTCGGGACCTGCGAACCGGGGAACTCATCACTGCACAGCCCGGCGACGGCGTGCTCATCCAGACCTGCGTGTCGGCGGCGGCCGGCCCGTGCGACATCGACCTCTGACGACGGGAGTTGCGGACGTGACCGTGATCCAGAAGAAGCCGCACAACCCCATCGCGCATCTCACCGCGGCGGACATCGAGGCGCTCGCCGCCGACCTCGACGCGATCCGGGACCGGGTCATCGCCAGCCGGGGCGAGCGCGACGCCGCGTACATCCGTCGGCTCGTCGCCAACCAGCGCAAGCTGGAGCTGGGCAGCCGGGTCGTGCTGCTCTTCTCGCTCTTCCCACCCGCCTGGGTGGTGGGCACCGCCGGACTGGCGGTGGCGAAGATCCTGGACAACATGGAGATCGGCCACAACGTCCTGCACGGCCAGTGGGACTGGATGCGGGATCCGAAGATCCACTCGACCACCTGGGACTGGGACCACGTCTCCCCGGCCGAACAGTGGAAGCAGTCGCACAACGAGCTGCACCACAAGTACACCAACGTCGTCGGCCGGGACAACGACCTCGGCTACGGCATCATGCGGGTCGACGAGGACCAGCCCTGGCGGCCGATGCACCTCGGCCAGCCGTTGTGGAACCTGATCAACGCCTGCTTCTTCGAGTACGGCATCGCCGCGTACGACATGGAGCTGGGCCGCCACCTCCAGGAGAAGACCACCCGGGACCCGCTGTTCCGCAGGCGCGGGAAGGCGGTCCTGCGCAAGATCCGCCGTCAGGTGCTCAAGGACTACGTCCTCCATCCGCTGCTCTCCGGGCCGTCCTTCCTCAGCACCCTGGCCGCCACCTTCACCGCGAACCTGATCCGCAACGTGTGGAGCCACTCGGTCATCATGTGCGGACACTTCCCGAGCGGCGTGGAGACCTTCGAGAAGACCTCGATCGAGGGGGAGACGAAGGGGGAGTGGTACCTGCGGCAGATGCTCGGTTCGGGCAACATCAGCGGTAGCCGGCTGCTGCACCTGATGGCCGGCAACCTCTCCCACCAGATCGAGCACCACCTCTTCCCCGACCTGCCCAGCAACCGCTACCAGGAGATCGCCCCGGAGGTACGGGAGGTCTTCCGGCGCTACGGGTTGTCGTACACCACCGGGTCGCTGCCCCGGCAGGTGGCCTCGGCGTGGTGGAAGGTGATCCGGCTCTCCCTGCCGAACCGCTCCGCCGCCGGCCCGGTGGACGACCGGCCGACGCTGACCCGCGAGCCCTCGCTGGTGGGCTGACCGGTGACGTCCGGGCCCCGCTGCTCGTGGGGCCCACCGTCCCGACGGCGGCCGGCGGTCAGCCCCGACGGACGAGTTGGAGGTCGATCCGGCCGGTGTCGTACCAGTGCCGGCTGAACAGCGCCACCCGGTCGCCCGGGGCCGCCGGATAGTGCCGTTGCTCGAGCAGGAGCAGCGGAGTGTCCGAGGTGAGGGCGAGCCGGTCGCGCAGGTCGGCGTCCGGGACCACCGGCACCAGCCGCGTCACCGCCTGCCGCAGCGGCAACCCCAGCGCGGCGAGCCGGTCGTGCAGCGAGTCCTCCGCGCCGAACGCGTCGAGCGCGGTGGGCTCCGGCAGCAGGCCCGCCGGAACCCACTCGGCGCAGTGCGCCACCGGGACGCCGTCGGCGGTGCGGGTGCGGGTCAGGTGCACGACCGGGGCACCCGGATCGACGCGCAGCTCGGCGGCCAGCGACGGGTCCGCGACGACGTGCCGGACGCGTAGCCCGGTCGTGCCGGGCCGGTGCCCGAGCAGCGCGATGCCCCGTCCGACGCCGGTGAGCCGCTCCAGGCCGTGCGCGGGCCGGGGCGCCGCCGAGACGAACGTGCCGACGCCCCGGCGGCGAACGAGGAGCAGGTCCCCGATCAGCTCGGTGACGGCCGCGCGCAGGGTCGGCCGGCTCACCCCGAGCCGGCGGGCCAGCTCCGGCTCGGCCGGCAGCCGCGAGCCGGGGGCGAGGACCCCGTCCCGGATCAGCTCCCGCAGGCGGGTCGCCGTCCGGGCGCCGAGCGTGCGGGTCTCGGGGTCGAGCCGTACCGACCAGTTCGTGTCCATCACGCCTCTCGGCTCTCCTGTCCGAATGCGAACGGTGCTGCCCTCGCCCGTGGACGCCAACGACCAGAGTCATCCGTGTCGATCCGTATTGTCACCCCTACGCTGGGTACGCGCAGCCCCGGGGGTGGGTACGGCCCGAGCGCGGTGGCGGACCAGAATGCGGTCATGGACCCCGACGTGCGGACGTATCTCGGTGACCTGGTCGACGCCGCCCGGGACGTGCTGGGCGACAACCTGGTGGGCGCGTACGCCGCCGGGTCGGTGGCGCTCGACGCGTACCAACCGGGTCGCAGCGACGTGGACGTGGCCCTGCTCTGCGCGCACGCGCCCGGCCCGGAACGCGGTCGCGCGCTGGTGGCACGGCTGCGGCACGAGGCACTGCCCTGCCCGGCCCGCGGCCTGGAACTCGTCCTCTACCGGGAGGCGGTCGCCCGGTCCGGCACCCCGGAGCCCGGCTACGAGGTCGAGCTGAACACCGGCCGGGGGATGCCGTTCCGGGCCGGTGTGAACGGTCCGGACCGGCCCGCCGCCGACGGCCTGTTCTGGTACGGACTCGACCGCAGCATCCTGCACCAGCACGGACTGACGCTGTTCGGTCCGCCGGCCGCCGAGGTGTTCGTCGATCCGGCCCCGGCCGACCTGCGCCGGCTCCTGGTCGACGCGCTGCGCTGGTGGCTGGCGCTGCCCACACCCGAGGGGGACCGGCCGGCTCCCGGTGCGGAGGACGCGGTACTGGGCGCGTGCCGTTCCCTGGTGCGCTTCCGCGACGGGGTGTGGTTGTCGAAGGTGGCCGCCGGACGCCGGCTCGCGGACACGGGCTGGTGCGCCGACGTGGTCGAACGGTCGATCGCGGCCCGGGCCGGTGGCGTGCCGCCGAGCGGGCCGCAGGCGCGGGCCGTGCAGGAGCGGGTGCTGACCGAGATCAGCGGGGGCGATCCTGCCGACCGTGGCGCTACCGGCGCCGCTCCGGGGGCGTGGCACGGTGCCGGGCCACCACCCGGCGGCTCTTGACCAGGGCGAGGACGACCACCGCGAGCAGCGCCACCGCACCCACCACGACGAGCCAGCGGACCGCCTCCAGGAGCAGGCCGAGCAGGACGAGGGCGGCGGCGACCACCCCCACCACGGCGAGCAGGGTCCGCACGGCGGGGCCTCCTTCGGGTAATGGACAGGACGTCGGGCCCGACTTCCCGTTCGGCGCGGCACTATTCGCGACCCGGCGTACCGTCCCGGCCGTGCGCCGCAGGGGCCGGTCCCGGGGATGCCCGCCCGGCCGTCGTCGGCCCACGCCACGGCGTGGCCGGTCGGTCACCGCAGCGGCTCGGCCCGGCACGCGCGGTGATGGCGCCCCGCTTATCCTGTGACCCGGCCGAGCACCGGGAAGGGACCGCATGCCGTCGCGGCAGGACCAGCTCCACTCGTACCAGTTCACCGTCCAACGCGCGGTCGTCGCCCTGGTCATGCGGGAGACGGACCCGGTGGTCTCCCCGTTCCGCCGGTTGGCCGGCGCGGCCCTGGCCAGCGTGCTGGTGGCGGTGATCGTGCTCGGTGGGTCCGCGCTCTACGGCCTCTTCGCCGGCGGGGGCTCCGGCTGGCGCGACGAGCGGGCCGTGGTCGTCGAGAAGGAGTCCGGCGCACGCTTCGTCTACCGGGACGGCAAGCTCCACCCGGTGTCGAACTACGCCTCGGCGTTGCTGATCATCGGTGCCGAGCGGGCGAAGACCGTGCTGGTCGCCCGCCGCTCGATCGAGGGGGTGCCGCGTGGGCTTCCGCTGGGCATTCCCGACGCGCCGGATTCGCTGCCGGCCGCCGGCCGGCTGACCACCGCGCCCTGGACGGTCTGCTCGGTGACCGGCGCGGACGCGACGGTGCCCCGCTCGGTACTTCTGGTCGGCACCACCGCCCGGGACGGCCGACCGCTCGGCGACGACGCGGTGCTGCTCCGGCCACCGGACGGCAGTCTGCACCTGGTCTGGCACCGGCACCGGCACCGGTTGCGCGACGTGAACCGGGTGCTGGCCGCGCTGGCCGCGACCCGGCAGCGGGCGGTGCCGGTGGCACCGGCGCTGCTCGACAGCCTGCCGGCCGGCCCGGACCTGGCGCCGTTGGACCTGCCCGACCTGGGCGAGCCGTCCGACGCGGTCTCCGGTGCCGACATCGGCGACGTCCACCTGGTCGCGAACTCCGGGGGTGGCCGTCAGTACGTGGTCGTCGACCGGGACGGGATCGCCGGCATCACCGAGTTGCAGGCGAGTCTCCTGCTGGCCCGGACCGGGCAGGGCGACCCGCGGCCGTTGACCCTCGGCCGCTTCGCCCGCCTGCCGAAACTGCCCGACCTCGTGCCGGGCGGCCCCACCGCCCCGCCGACGAGTCCACCCCGACTGGCCCATCCCGACGCGGGCGCGATCTGCGGGCAGGTCGGTGACGACGGCGGCGTCCGGGAGGTACGCGTCGGCGCGACCGTGCCGGAGCGGGGGGCGGTGCCCGGTGGCGGTGGAGCCGACGGGGCGGCGGGTGTGGTCGCCGACCAGGTGGTGGTCGAGCCGGGCCGGGGAGTGGTCGTCGAGTCGGTCGCCGCACCCGGGGCGACCGGCGGTGCCGTCTCCGTCGTCACCGACCTCGGCCGGCGGCACGTGGTGGCCTCGACGGAGGTGCTGGGCGTGCTCGGTTACCCCGGCGTACGGCCGGTGCGCCTACCCGCGGGCCTGGTCAGCCTGGTGCCCGCCGGCAGCCCGCTGGACCCGGAGGCGGCCCGGAAGGTCGCTGCGCCCGCCTGACGGGCGTCGGTGCGGGTCCGCACGTGCCGACGGAGTCGGCGTCGCCCACGGGGACGTCGACGGCGGCGTCGACGTATGCGCCGGCGTGGCGCGTCAGGTGGCGGGGCGGCGCAGCACGGTGACCGCGAAGTCGGCGTCGGCCCGCCAGGGCCGCAGGTCCCAGGTGGCGAAACGGTGCTCCCGGTGCAACCCGGCGGCGGACGCGTCGGCGTCGAAGTCGGCGAGCGGGTAACCCCGGCCGGTGCCGAACCCGACCACCAGCACCCCGTCCGGGCGCAGGTGGGCGGCGATCCGGCGGAGCACGTCCCGCTCCGTGCCGGGGGCCACGAAGGCCATCACGTTGCCGGCGACCACCGCCGCGTCGAACGGCTCGCCGGGCAGATCCAGCTCGGCGAGGTCGGCGACCAGCCAGGTCGGCCCCGGGTGGTCCGCGCGGGCCGCCTCGACGAGCACCGGGTCGGCGTCCACCCCGACCACCGTGTGCCCCCGGTCGGCCAGCGCGGCACCGACCCGGCCGGTGCCGCAGCCGGCGTCGAGGATCCGCGCGCCGGGCGGGACCATGGCGTCCAACAGCCGTGCCTCGCCGGTCAGGTCCGCCCCCTCGGCGGCCAGCTGGCGGAACCGGTCGACGTACCAGCGGGAATGGTCGGGCCCGGTCTCGGTCACCCAGCGGGTCGGCTTGCCCATGGCGCCCACCGTAGCGGTCCACGGCGGCCCGTGCGTCGGCGACCGCCGGGACACCCGCTCGACATCGACGGGGCGGCGTCATTCCACAACAGACCGTATGATGGGCCCGGCACCTGTCGCGACGCATCCCCTCGTGGCGTCGGGTGGGCCACGGCACCGGAAGGCTGTCGGTCCATCAGGTGGAAGTTCTCCCGGACCGGCCTCGGTTCCGCGTAGGATGACCGTCCGGTGGTCCCCCGGGCCATACAGGTTCCTGCGGTGGAGGGCTGATCGGACGGCTCGTCATGTCCGACGTCCGACCTGGGGTCGGACCTTCGGTCCAACTCCCGATCGATGATCTTCCCAGTCGGCCGACCCGGCCTATGCTGCTCTCTACTGTGGAAATCCTGGGGGGATCAATGAGTGCAGGCGTCGGACGCTGTGTGCGGGTGGGCCTGCGGACGGTCATCGCGCACTGACATGCCGCAGTCCACGATCGTCCACCGTTTCGTCGACGTCGCGGCGCGGCACCCCGACCGACCGGCCGTGCTCGGCGAACGGCCGGTGCGCTACGCCGCGCTCCGGGGACTGGCCGGCGGGTACGCTGCCGCGCTGACCGCCGCCACGGTTCCCACCGGTGCGCGGGTCGCCCTGCTCACCGCGCACGGCGTGCCCACCATCGCCGCCATGCTCGGCACGCTCGCCGCCGGCTGCGCGTACGTGCCGTTGGACCCGGGTTTCCCCGAGGACCGGCTGCGGCACATGCTCGCCGCCGCCGACGTCGGGACCATCCTCACCGGTGCCGCTGGGGAGACACTCGCGCGCCGGTTGAGCCAGGCCCGCCCCGGGACGCGGGTGCTGGTCGCCGACGCTCCCGCCGCCGCGCCGTTGGCGCCGGTGCCGGTCGACCCGGACGCGGTGGCGTACGTGCTGTTCACCTCGGGCTCGACCGGGGTGCCCAAGGCCGTCGGGCAGACCCACCGCAACCTGCGGCACGTGGTGGACAACCAGATCGCCACCCTGGCCCTCGGTCCCGACGACCGGCTCAGCCTGCTCGCCTCGTTCAGCTTCGACGCCGCCATCCCGGACCTCTGGCCGGCGTTGCTCACCGGCGCGGCGGTCGTCCCGGTGGAGTTGCGCCGGCACGGGCTCGCCCACGCTGTCGACGAGCTGGTCCGGCACCGGGTGACCGTCTACCACTCCACCCCTACCGTCTACCGCTTCCTCCTGGACACCCTCGGCGACCGCCGGCTCGACCACGTCCGCGTGGTGCTGCTCGGCGGAGAGCAGGCCACCTGGACCGACGCGGCCCGTGGCCGGGACCGGTTCGCCGCCGACTGCCTGCTGGTCAACGGCTACGGCGCCACCGAGATGACCTTCGCCGCCCGGTACGCGGTGCCGCTGGCCGGGGCCGACGCCACCCGCACCGGTCCACTGCCGATCGGCCACGCCCTGCCCGGGTACGCCGTCGACCTCACCGCCGACGGCGAGATCGAGGTCCGCAGCGTGCACCTGGCCCCCGGCTACCTCAACCTCGACAGCGACCGGTTCGGTGTCGACCCGGACGGGGTGCCCACGTACCGCACCGGTGACCTGGGCGAGCGGCTGCCCGGCGGGGAGCTGGTCTGCCTCGGCCGGCTGGACCGGCAGGTCAAGGTGCGCGGGCACCGGATCGAGCTGACCGAGGTCGAGACGCACCTCGCCGACTTACCGGGCGTCGCCGCCGTCCGCGCCATCGCCCGGGACGGCGAGTTGCTCGCGTACGCCACCCCGGCCGGCGGGCCGCTCGACCCGGCGGCCCTGCGCGCGGCGCTGGCCCGCCGACTGCCGGAGTACGCGCTGCCCCGGGCGGTCGTCGTGGTCGACGTGTTCCCGCTCACCGTGACCGGCAAGGTCGACGAACGCGCGCTGCCCGACCCGCCGGCCGCCCTGCCGGCCGGTCAGGAGCCGACCACCCCGACCGAGCGGGCGGTGCACGACATCTGGTGCGCGGTGCTCGGCCGGACGGCGGTCGGCCGCACCGACAGCTTCTTCGACCTCGGTGGGCAGTCCCTCCTGCTCGGACTGGTGCAGGAGCGGCTGGCCGAACGCTTCGGCGTGCGGCTGCCCATGCCCCGGCTGTTCGCGCACCCCACGGTGGCCGCGCAGGCCCGGCTGCTGGACGCCCCGGCCGCCGGAGTCCCGGCTCCCGCCCTGCCCACCCCGTCCGCGCCGCCGGTCGGCGTCCGGGAGCACACCGGCGACGAGATCGCCGTGGTCGGCCTGGCCGGCCGGTTCCCCGGCGCGCCCGACGTCGCCACCTTCTGGTGGAACATCTGCGCCGGGGTGGACGCCGTCCACGACCACACCGACGACGAACTGGCCGCCCTCGGCATCGGCCCCCGACTGCGTGCCGACCCCCGGCACGTGCGGGCCACCGGGCGGCTGGCCGGGGTGGACGAGTTCGACGCCGACTTCTTCTCCTTCGGCCCCGACGAGGCGGCCCGCACCGACCCGCAGCACCGGATCTTCCTGGAGACCGCCTGGGAGGCGCTCGAGGACGCCGGGTGCGACCCGGACCGGTTCCCCGGCCTGGTCGGTGTGTACGCGGCCACCTCCGCGAACCGCTACTTCCTCTTCCACCTGATGGACAACCCGGCCGTGGTCGGCGACGTCGACCCGGACGACTGGGAGGCCCGGCTGATCGGCCGGCAGTTCACCGACCACCTCCCCGGACAGGTCGCGTACCGGCTGGGGCTGACCGGGCCGGCCGTCGCCACCCAGAGCGCCTGCTCCAGCTCGCTGGTGGCGGTCTGTCTCGCCGCGCAGAGCCTCGCCGACTACCAGTGCGACGTCGCCCTGGCCGGCGGGGTCAACGTCACCTGGCCGCGACACCGGGTCACCCCGGGCGGGATGGCCTCCCCGGACGGCCGGTGCCGGGCGTTCGACGAGGCCGCCGCCGGCTCCGGTTTCGGTTCCGGTGCCGGGGTGGTCGTGCTCCGCCGGCTCGCCGACGCGCAGGCCGACGGGGACCGGATCTACGCGATCCTGCCCGGCTGGGCGGTCACCAACGACGGGGCGGAACGGGCCGGGTTCGCCGTGCCCGGACCGGCCGGGCAGGCCGCCGCAGTGGCCAACGCGCTCGCCGCCGCCGAGGTCGACCCCGGCGAGGTCCGCCTCGTCGAGGCGCACGGCAGTGGCACCCCGCTGGGCGACGCCATCGAGGTGGCCGCGCTGCACGAGGTCTACTCCGGCGCGGCCCCCGCCGAGACCTGTGCACTCGGCTCGGTCAAGACCAACATCGGCCACCTGGACGCCGGGGCCGGCATCGCCTCGCTGATCAAGGCGGTGCTCGCCGTGCAGCACGGGGTCATCCCGCCGAACCTGCACTTCACCCGCCCGCACCCGGAGATCGACCTGGCCGACGGCCCGTTCTACGTGCCGACCAAGGCCCGCGACTGGCCGCAGGCCCCGCGCCGGGTGGCCGGGGTCAGCTCGTTCGGCCTCGGCGGCACCAACGCGCACGTCGTGGTGGAACAGCCACCTTCGGACGAGCCGGCCGAACCGTCGGACGGCACGTACCTGCTGCCGCTGTCGGCGCGTACCCCCGAGGCGCTGCGCGCGGCGGTCACCCGGCTGCGGACCCACCTGGCCGGCACCGCCGCGTCGCTGGCGGACGTGGCCTGGACCCTGGCCACCGGCCGGCGGGCCTTCGGCTGCCGGGCGCTGGTCGCGGCGACCGACCCGGCCGGCGCGGTGACCGCGCTGGACGACCTGCTCGCCACCGGGGACCGGGTGGCCGGCGTCCCGGCGGACCTGCTGGAGCGGACCGCCGGATGGCTGGCCGGCGGGGACGTCGACTGGGCGGCGCTGCACCCCGACGGCGGCGGCCGGCGCACCGGCCTGCCCACCTACCCGTTCCAGCGGCACCGGTACTGGATCGACCCTCCTCAGAAAGGCCAGCGGTGACCTGGTTCGCCTCCACCGGACGTCGTCCCCACGCGTCGGTGCAACTGTTCTGCCTGCCCTACGCCGGGGCCGGGGCCAGCGCGTTCCGCCGTTGGCGGGACGCCATCGGCGAGGACGTCGAGGTCCAACCGGTGCAGCTGCCCGGCCGGGAGGCGCGGATCGCCGAGGATCCGGACTTCGACGTGACGGAGGTCGCCGAGGCCATCGCCGCGCGGGCCGACCGGCCGTACGCCATCTACGGCCATTCGATGGGCGGACGGCTCGGCTTCGACGTGGTGCGGGAGCTGCGCCGTACCGGCCGGCCGCTGCCGGTACGGCTCTACGTCGGGGGTGCCCGTGCCCCGCACGTCACCGACACCAGCCACTTCGACGGGCTCTCCCGGGTCGACGACGAGGAACTGCTGGCCCGGCTCCGCGCCGGCGGCGGTCTGCCCGAGGAGATCCTCGAACATCCCGAGCTGGTCGAGCTGCTGCTGCCCCTGCTGCGGGCCGACTTCAGCCGGGTGGACACCTACCGGTACACCCCCGAGGAGCCGCTGCCGGTGCCGATCGTGGCGTTCAGCGGCCGTACCGACCTGGCGGTGACCCGGGAGCAGAGCGCGGCGTGGGACCGGCACACCACCGCCGGCTTCGTCCTGCACGACATCGACGGTGGGCACTTCTTCCTGCACGACCGGCTCGCCGACGTGCTGGCCGTGATCCGGACCGACCTGCTGGCCGCGGCGGCCACCCCGCCGCCCGCGCCCGCCGCCCCGACGGCGCGGGCGGAGGCCGTCGCCCCGTCCGGGCCGGGTGGGCACCGGGTGCCGCTGGGCGACACGCACTGGTCGGTCTGGCGGGACGCGCTGCTGCGGACCACCGGGTTCCCGGCCGACGGGCTGACCGCGCTCGCCGCCCCGAAGGCCGCCGCCGCGGCCGACGAGCTGCTCGACGGCGCTCCCGCCGACCCGTTCGACGCCACGTTCGCCGAGGCGCTGCGCGACGGTGGCGAGACGCTGCGGCGGATCGCCGCCGACCCGCTGCTGCGCGAGGCGGTCACCTGGCAGAACCCGAACGTGCTCACCGCCCTCGACGGGCTGGTCGCCGCCGGGCCGGACGCCCCGCGCAACGTCCGCCGCCGGGACCGGGAGAAGGCCCTGCTGCGCTACTGGCAGCGCTACTGCGGCAAGAACGAGACGGTCGGTTTCTTCGGGCCGAGCTGCTGGGTGACCGTCGACCCGGACGCCGCGACGCCGCTGACCGCACGGCCCGGTGAGCAGCTGACCCGCCGCCGGTGGGTGGCCTTCGAGTCCTGGGCGGTGGCCGCGTACGCCGACGCGCTCGGCCGGGACCCGGCCGTGCGGCGCTGGTGGCCGCCGATGCTCGCCCCTCACCTGGGCCTGGACGGCCGGACGGTGCGCCGTCCGGGCCGCCCGCCGCTGGAACTCTCCACCGTGGAGGCGGCGCTGCTGGCCGCCTGCGACGGCCGCCGTCCCGCCGTGCACGTGGTCGCCGACCCCGACCTCGGGCTGCGGCGCCCCGACGACGGCTACGCCCTGCTGGAGCGCTTCGTCGAACGGGAGCTGATCACCTGGAACGCGTTGTTGCCGGTCAGCCCGGACGCCGAACGGGTGCTCGGTGCGCGGATCGACGCCATCGGCGACGAGCCGGTGCGCACCCGGGCACGCGCCGGCCTGGACCGGCTGCGCGCCGGTCGGGAGGCGGTGGCCGGCGCGGCCGGTGACCCGGACCGGCTCCGGGAGGCCCTGGCCGGGTTGGACTCCCTCTTCACCGAGTTGACCGGACAGTCGCCCCGCCGCCGGGACGGGCAGATGTACGCCGGCCGCACCCTCTGCTACGAGGACACCAGCCGGGACCTCGACGTCGTGGTCGGCGGTCCGCTGCTGCGGGAGATCGCCGCGCCGATGGCCGTGCTGCTCCAGGCGGCCCGGTGGCTGGTCGAGGCGCTGCGGCGCGCGTACGCCGACGCGTTCCGTCAGCTGTACGACGAGCTGCGCGCCGACGCGCGCGGCGGCGAGGTGTCCCTGGCCGACCTGTGGTTCCTCGCCCAGGGCCTGTTCTGGGGCACCGGGGACCGCCCGGTCGACGCGGTGGCCGCCGAGTTCGCCCGCCGCTGGGCCGGGTTGTTCGGGCTGGACGCGCTGCCGGCCGGCACCCGCCGGCTCGACGTCGGGGTGGCCGGGCTCGCCGACCGGGCCGCCGAGGTCTTCCCGGCCGCGCCACCGACCTGGGCGAACGCCCGGCTGCACAGCCCCGACCTGCAGATCTGCGCCCGGGACGCCGAGGCGCTGGCCCGGGGCGAGTACACCGTGGTCCTCGGCGAGCTGCACGCCGCCTGGGCGTCGTTCGACTGCGAGGTGTTCACCCCGTCCCACCCGGACGTGGAGCGGTTGCGCGCCGCCCTCGACGAGGACCTGGGTGGCCGCCGGGTCCGGCTGCTGGTGCCGGACGAGTGGCCGCGCCGGACCAGCCGGGTCGCGGAGAGCCTGGTCGGCCCCGCCGACCGGCAGCTGGCCTTCGCCCCCGCCGCCGGGGCCGACCCGGACCGGGTGCTGCCCACCGTGGACCTGACCGTCGTCGACCGGGACGGGGAGCTCGTCGCCGTCGCCCCCGACGGGCGGACGTGGACCCTCGACGAGGTCTTCGCCGGCCCGCTCACCATGCACGCCGTCGACGGCTTCAAGCTGGTCGCCGCCGCCCCGCACACGCCCCGGATCACCCTGGACCGGCTGGTGGTGGCCCGGGAGACCTGGCGGACCACGCTGGGCGGGACCGGCCTGGCCGACGTCACCGGTGAACGCGAGCGGTTCCTCGCCGTCCGGCGGTGGCGGCGCGAACTGGGCCTGCCCGAGCAGGTGTACGTCAAGCTCGCCACCGAGACCAAGCCCTGTTTCCTCGACCTGAGCAGCCCGTTCTACGCCTCGGCGTTCTGCTCGATGCTGCGTACCGCCCGGAGCCAGGACGGGGACGACGTGTCGGTGACCCTCACCGAGATGCTGCCCACCCCCGAGCAGGCCTGGGTGCCCGACCAGGCCGGCCGGCGCTACTTCAGCGAGTTGCGGCTGCACGTCGTCGACGGAGAAGCCCTCCCCACCGGATCCGGAGCCCACCGATGACCCCCACCCCGCACCCGGCCGCCGCCCACGGGCCCGAGCTGCCCTGGCCGGACGCGACCCTCGCCGACCTGGTCCGGGAGCAGGCCGCCCGGACCCCCGACGCCACCGCGGTCCGCCAGTGGGACGACCGGCTCAGCTACCGCGACCTGGTGGAACGGGCCGCCGGGGTGGCCGCCGCGCTGCGTGCGCGGGGGGTCGGTCCCGGCAGCCGGGTCGGCGTGTGCGCCACCCGCCGCCCCGACTTGGTGGTCACCGTGCTCGGCGTGCTGCTGGCCGGTGGGGCGTACGTGCCGCTCGACCCGGGCGGCCCCCGTGCGCGGCTGCGGGAAATTGCCCGGGACGCGGGTGTGCGGATCGTGGTCGGCGACGCCGCCGGGGCGGAGTTCGGCGACGTCGCCGGGGTGCAGACCGTCGGGCTGCCCGGCCCGGCCCCGCTCACGCCCTGCCCGGCGCGCCCCGGCGACACCGCGTACGTGCTCTTCACCTCCGGGTCCACCGGTCGCCCCAAGGGCGTCCGCGTCACCCACCGGGGCCTCGCCGAGTTCGTGACCGGCTGGGCGGCCCGCACCGGCGTCGACGCCGGCACCCGGAGCCTGGCCAGCGCCTCGCTCAGCTTCGACGCGGCCGTCATCGACCTGTTCGTGCCGCTGGCGCACGGCGGCGCGGTGCAGCTGGTCGGCGCCGACGACCGGGCCGACCCGCTCCGGTTGCAGCGCTTCGCCGCCGCGCACGACGTCAACTGGGGGCTGCTCACCCCGACCGTGCTCGCCCTGCTCGACCCGGCCGCCCTGCCCGGCTGGCGGACCGTGCTCTGCGGCGCCGAGGCGGTCCCGGCCGAGCTGGCCGCCCGCTGGTCGCCGGGCCGGCGGTTCGTCAACGCCTACGGCCCGACCGAGGCGACCGTCGCGGTGGTGGCCGGCGACCTGACCGGCGACGAGACCGACCCGGTGCCGATCGGCCTGCCGTTGCCCAACCACCGGGTGTACGTGGTCAACGCCGACCTGCGTCCGGTCGCGCCGGGCGAGAGCGGGGAACTGCTCGTCGGCGGTCCCGGCCTGGCCGACGGCTACCTCGACCGGCCGGCGCTGACCGCGGCGGCCTTCGTCCCCGACCCCTTCTCCGGTGTGCCCGGCGAGCGGCTCTACCGCACCGGCGACCTGGTCCGGCAGGGCCCGGACGGCCGGCTGGCCTACCTGGGGCGGATCGACCGCCAGGTGAAGGTCCGGGGCCAGCGCATCGAGCTGGGCGAGGTCGAGGCGGTGCTCGTCGGCCACCCGGCGGTCGACCGGGTGGCGGTGGAGGCCGTCGACGGCCCGTCCGGCACCGAGCTGGTCGCCTTCCTCACCCCCGCCGATGCCCCCGGCGACGAGGAGATCCGGGACTGGGCCGCCGACCGGCTCACCCCGGCCATGCAGCCGGCCCGCCTGCTGCGGCTGCCCGCGCTGCCGGTCAGCCCGACCACCGGCAAGCTCGACCGGGCCGCCCTGCGCGAGCGGGCCGCCGCCGACCGCCCCGACCCGACCGCCGACGTGGTGGACTCCGCCGACCCGGTCGAGGCGGCGGTGGCCCGGCTCTGGGCCCGACTGCTCGGCACGACCCCCGGCCCGGACACCGACTTCCTCGCCGCCGGTGGCAACTCGGTCGCCGCGATGCGTCTGGTCGCCGCGCTCCGCGCCGAGCTGGACCGGCAGGTCGACGCGCGGGACGTGGTCGCCGCCCGCACCTTCGCCGGGCTGGTCGACGCGGTCCGCGCCGCCGCCCCGGCCGAGGAGGACGGGCTGACCACCGGCAACCCGCCGACCCTGTCCGCGCCACAGCGCCGGCTCTGGTTCGTCGACCAGATCGCCTCGTCCAGCGCCCCGTACAACATCGCGCTGGCGCAGCGGCTGCACGGTCCGCTGGACACCGCCGCGCTGGGGGCGGCGCTGCGGGCGGTCGCCGAGCGGCACGACGTGCTGCGCTGGCGGATCCTCCAGACCGCCGGGGTGCCGTACGCGGTGTGCGCCGAACCGACCGACGTGCCGGTGCCGGTGGTCGACCTGACCGGCGCCGCCGACGCCGAGGCGGAGCTGCGCACCATGCTCGCCGCCGGGGCCGCGCACTCCTTCGACCTGGCCACCGGCCCGTCCTGGCAGGTCACCGTGTACCGCCTCGGCGAGCGGGAGCACGTGGTGGCGATCACCCTGCACCACTCGGTCTTCGACGGCTGGTCCGAGGCGGTGCTCTACGACGACCTCGCCACCGCGTACGCCCAGGCGGTCGCCGGGACGGTGCCCGCCCTGCCGCCGCTGGCCGTCTCGTACGCCGACTACGCGGTCTGGCGGGTCGAGCGGGACCGGCGGCGCGGCGCGGCCGACGTGGCCTGGTGGAGCGCGCACCTGGACGGCGCGCCGACCCTGCTGGAGCTGCCCCGCGACCGGCCCCGCCCGGCGGTGCAGACCTACCTGGGCGCGGAGGCCGGGGTGACCCTCTCGGTCGAGGCGGACCGGGCGGTCCGGGCGCTCGCCGCGGTCCGGGGCACCACCAGCGCGGCGGTGCTGCTGGCCGGCTTCGGCGTCCTGCTCGGCCGGCTCACCGGCGGCGACGACCACGTCCTCGGCGCGGTGGTCGCCGACCGGCGGCTGGCCGCCTTCGACGACGTGATCGGCTTCCTGATCGACACCGTGCCGGTCCGGGTCCGCACCGGCGGCGGGGCTGACTTCGCCGAGCTGGTCGACCGCTGCGCGACCGAGCTGCACGAGGCCACCGCCCACTCCGGCGCGCCGCTGGACCGGATCGTCGAGGCGCTCGGCATCACCCGGGACACCTCGCACGCCCCGCTGGTGCAGGTGCTGTTCAACGTGCTCAACTTCGCCGAGCCCCGGCTGACGCTGGCCGGGCTGACCGGCGAACCGGTGCGGGTGGACAAGCCCGGCTCCCCGTTTGACGTCACCGTCTACGTGGTGGAGCGGGACGGGCGGTTCGGCGTCGAGGTGGTGTACAACCCGGACCTGTTCGACGCCGGGCGGATCGACGCGCTCCTGGCCGACCTGGCCGCCCTGGTCGGCGCGCTGGCCGCCGCCGGGCACGAACCGGTCGACACGGTCGCCGTCGACCTGCCCCGGCCGACCGTCCGGGTGGCCCGGCTCGGCGCGATGACCGTCGCCGCCGGCGACCCGCCGCGCGGGCTGCTGCCCGCCGGTCCGGACGCGCTGACCGACACCGAGGAACTGATCGCCGGGGTCTGGCGGGAGGTGCTGGAACGCGACCGGGTCGGGGTGACCGACAACTTCTTCGACATCGGCGGGCACTCGCTGGCCCTGGCCGCCGTGCACGCCCGGCTGACCGCCGCGACCGGGCGCTCCCTGGCGCTGCTCGACCTCTTCCGTCACCCGACCATCCGGGCGCTCGCCGCCCACCTCGACGGTGCCGTGGACCGGCCGGAGCTGGCCCGGGCCGCGCTCCGCGCGGCCGCCCGTCGCAGTCGTACCCGCCGAATCCCACCCCGCCGCCCCGGCGGCGCCGCGGAATGAAGGAACCCATGGACAACCCGCTTACACCCGCCCTTCCCGGCGAGGACGACGGCGTCGAGCCGATCGCGATCGTCGGCCTGGCCGCCCGCCTGCCCGGCGCGGCGGACGTGCACGAGTTCTGGCGCAACCTGGTCGACGGCGTGGAGTCGGTGACGACCTTCACCCGCGAGGAGCAGCTCGCCCGGGGCGCGACCGTCGACGAGGTCGACGACCCGAGCTGGGTGCACAAGGCCCCGGTGCTGGAGGCGTTCGACGAGTTCGACGCCGGACTGTTCGGCATGACCGCCCGGGAGACCGAGATCACCGACCCGCAGCACCGGATCTTCCTGGAGTCCTGCCACACCGCGTTGCAGGACGCCGGTTACGACCCGGCCCGCTACGACGGCGCGATCGGCGTGTACGCCGGCACCGGCGGCAACCTCTACCTGCAGCGGCACGTGTCACAGAACAAGCGGGTCGGCGGGGCGGTGCACTCGGCGGTCTCGGTGGCCACCGGCAACTCGCCGAACTACGTGGCGACGAACGTGTCGTACCGGCTGGACCTGCGCGGGCCGAGCCTGACGGTGCACACCGCCTGCTCCACCTCGCTGGTGGCGTTCCACCTGGCCTGCGAGTCGCTGCGCAACGGCGAGTGCGACATGGCCCTGGCCGGCGGGGTCAACGTCGAGCTGCCGCACGGCGTCGGCTTCATGGGCATGGAGGGCTTCACCTCGCCGGACGGGCGGTGCCGGCCCTTCGACGCCGACGCCAACGGGACGGTGTGGGGCAGCGGTGTCGGGGTCACCGTCCTCAAGCGCCTCTCCGACGCGGTCGCCGACGGCGACACCATCCGCGCGGTGGTCCTCGGCAACGCGATCAACAACGACGGGGCCGGCAAGGTCGGCTTCACCGCGCCCAGCGTGGACGGGCAGATGGAGGCCGTCGCCCAGGCCGTCGCGCTGGCCGGCGTCGACCCGCGCACCATCAGCTACGTCGAGGCGCACGGCACCGGGACCGCCATGGGCGACCCGATCGAGGTCGCCGCCCTCTCCGCCGTCTACGGCCGGGACACCGACGAGCGCGGCTGGTGCGGCATCGGGTCGGTCAAGTCCAACATCGGCCACCTCAGCCAGCCCTCGGGCATCGTCAGCGTGATCAAGACGGTGCTGGCCATGGAACACGGGCTGATTCCGCCGACCATCAACTACGAGACCCCGAACCCGGCGATCGACTTCGCCGACACGCCGTTCTACGTCACCAACACCCTCACCAAGTGGGACGACGACGCCGGCCCGCGCCGGGCCGGGGTCAGCTCGTTCGGCATCGGCGGCACCAACGCGCACGTGGTGCTCCAGGAGGCCCCGACGGCGTACCGGGCCGACCGGCGGACCCGCCCGGCCCACCTGCTGCACGTGTCGGCGAAGACCCCGACCGCGCTGGACACCGCCCTCGCCCGGCTCGCCGACCACCTGGCGCGGACCACCGACGGCGGCCCGGAACTGCTCGCCGACGTCGCGCACACCCTGCGCGTCGGACGGCAGGATCACCCGCACCGGGCCAGCGTGGTCGCCACTGACCTGCCCGACGCGGTGACCGCCCTGCGCACCCCGCGCCGCCGGCAGGGCGGTGTGGCCGACGGCGCGCCGCCCCGGGTGGCGTTCCTCTTCTCCGGGCAGGGCTCCCAGTACGCGGGCATGGGCGCCCAGCTCTACGCCGAGGAGCCGGCCTTCGCCGCCACGGTCGACGAGTGCGCCGAGCTGCTCCGCCCGGAACTGGGCCTGGACCTGCGTGACCTGATCCTCGGCCGGGTGCCGGACGCGGCCGAGAAGCTCACCGAGACCCGCTACACCCAGCCGGCCCTGTTCGTCGTCGAGTACGCCCTGGCGGCGCTCTGGCAGCGCGCCGGAGTCCGGCCGGCGGCGATGATCGGCCACTCCATCGGCGAGTACGTCGCCGCCACCGTGGCCGGGGTGCTCACCCTCCCCGACGCGCTGCGCGTGGTCGCCGCCCGGGGACGGCTGATGCAGTCGCTGCCCGCCGGCGCGATGCTCGCGGTCAGTCTGGACGAGTCGGTGGTCGCCGACACCCTCCCGGACGGGCTGGCCGTCGCCACCGTCAACGGTCCGGGCACCTGTGTGGTGGCCGGGCCGGCCGAGGCGGTCGCCGCGTACGCCGAGACCCGCCGGGGCAAGTGCAAGCCGCTGCGCACCTCGCACGCCTTCCACTCGCCGATGATGGAGCCCATCCTCGCCGAGTTCACCGCACTGATGGCCTCGGTGGAGCTGCGCCGGCCCACCGTGCCGTTCCTGTCGAACGTCACCGGCACCTGGATCACCGACGCGCAGGCCATCGACCCGGCGTACTGGGCGGCGCACCTGCGCCAGCCGGTCCGCTTCGGCGCGTGCGTGGCCACCCTGCTCGCCGAGGGCACCTGGTCGCTGGTGGAGTGCGGGCCCGGGAAGCAGCTGGCGAACCTGGCCCGGATGCAGGTCGCCAAGGCGTCGCCGGAGCAGCGGGCGCTGACCCCGCTGGGCAGCCTGCCCGGACCGACCGAGGACACCGGCGACCTGTCCACCTTCCTCGCCACCGCCGGCGCGCTCTGGTGCACCGGCGTCGGGGTGCGTCTCGACGCGGACCCCGCCGCCCGGCGGGTGCCGCTGCCGACGTACCCGTTCGAGCGGAAGCGGTACTGGATCGACGCCGACCCGGTCCAGCCGGCCGTCGCGGAGACCCCGGCCGGGCCCCGGCCGCTGCCGGAGTGGTTCGCCGTCCCGGTGTGGCGGCAGGCCGCGCCGGAGCCGCGCCGTGTCCCGCTCGGCCGCTGCCTGGTGCTGGTCGACGGCCCGCGCGGGGAGGCACTGCTCGCGGCCTTGCGCGCCGGTGGGGCCGACCCGGTCGCGGTCCGCGCCGGGGACGACTTCGCCGCCACCGCCGACGGGTACCGGCTGCGTCCCGGCGTCCGCGCCGACCACGACGCGCTGGTCGCCGCGCTCGGCGCGGACCTGCCCGACCGCCTCGTCCACGCCTTCACCCTGGACGGCGCGCCGACCGGCACCGACCTCGCCGCCACCGCAGCCGCCCTGGACCGGGGCTTCTTCGACGCCCTGCACCTGGTCCAGGCGCTCGCCGGGGCCGGGTCGACCACCGAGGAGCACCCCCGAGTCCTCGACCTGGTCACCGCCGGCATCGGCGACGTGACCGGCCCGGACCTGACCCGCCCCGAGCACGCCACCCTGGTCGGCCTGGCCCGGGTCCTCCCGGTCGAGCTGCCCGGCCTGACCGTCCGACTCGTCGACGCGGACCCGGCGGCCACCGACGCCACCGCGCTCGCCGCCGAGCTGCACCGCCCGACGGGCGCGGTCAGCGAGGTGGCGCTGCGCGGCAGCCGGCGCTGGGTCACCGACTACGAGCAGGTCACCCTCGACGGGGACGAGATGGGCACGGCGCTCCGTGAGGGCGGCCGGTACGTGATCACCGGTGGCCTCGGCGGCATCGGCATCACCCTGGCCGAGGACCTCGCCCGTCGCGCCCGCGCGAAGCTGGTGCTGCTGGCCCGCTCCGGCCTGCCGCCGCGCGAGGCGTGGGACGACCACCTCGCCGTGCACGGCGACGACCGGGCCGGCCGGGCCATCGCGGCGATCCGCCGGATGGAGGCGGCCGGCGCGCAGGTCCTCGTCCTCGCCGCCGACGTCACCGACCCGGCCGACCTGCGCCGGGTCCGTGCCGCCGCCGAGGAGGCGTACGGCGGCGTCGACGGCATCGTGCACGCCGCCGGCCTGCCCGGCGGGGGCATGGCCGAGGTCAAGGAGCGCGCCGAGGCGGAACGGGTACTCGCCCCGAAGGTCGCCGGCACGCTCGCGCTGGCCCAGGTCTTCGGTGACCTGCCGCTGGACTTCGTGGTGCTCTGCTCGTCGATCACCGCCGTGGTCGGCGGCTTCGGCCAGGTCGACTACTGCGCGGCCAACAACGCCCTGGACGCGTACGCCCGCTCCGGGCTGGGCTGGCGCGCGCCGGTGCTGTCCCAGAACTGGGGCGGTTGGGCCGAGGTCGGCATGGCCGTCGAGACGAACGCGCCGGCCGGGTTCCGGGCGGTGGCCCGCGAGACGGTCACCAGCCCGGTCGACCACCCGGTGCTCACCACCCGGGTCACCGGGGCGACGGAGACCGTGCTGCACGGTCTGGTCTCCGCCGGCACCCACTGGCTGCTCGACGAGCACCGCATCGGCGGGGTGCCGGTGGTGCCCGGCACCGCCCACCTGGAGTCGGTCCGCGCCGCCGTGGCCGCCGCGCTGCCCGTCCCGGGCGACGACGCGCTGGTGGAGCTGCGGGACGTGGTCTTCCTGGAGCCGTTCTCGGTGCCCGACGGCACGGTCGCCCAGTACCGGGTCGAGCTGACCGGCACCGACGAGGGGGTGGACTTCGCGGTCCGCAGCCTCGCCGCCGGTGAGTCGCGCACCCACGTGCGGGGATCGGCCGGGTGGACCACCGAGCCGGCGCCACCGGTCCGGGACCTGGCCATGGTGACGGCCGCCTGCCGGCGGATCGACGACGACTCTTCCTTCGGTCGGGGCCGCACCAGCATGCTCACCTTCGGGCCCCGGTGGCACTCGCTGCGCGAGCACCACCTCGGCACCGGCGAGGAACTGGCCCGGATCGAGGCCCCGGCGGCGGCCCGGGACGACCTGCCCGCCTGGGGGCTGCACCCGGCACTGCTGGACGTGGCGACCGCCTTCGGCCGGGGGCGTGGCTCCGGCACCTACCTGCCGCTGTCGTACGGGCGGATCGTGGTGCGTGGTCCGCTGCCGGCGACCTTCGCGAGCCACCTGCGCTACCGCGACGGCGCCACCGACGAGGTGGTCGCCGCCGACATCTCCCTCGTCGACACCGACGGGCACGAGATCGTGTCCATCAGCGACTTCGTGCTCCGCCGGGTGGACCAGGACACGGTCACCGGCGGGCTCGCCACGACGGCGTCGCCGGCCGCCGAACCGGCTGTCGGCGGACCGACCGAGGACATCCGCCCGGTGGACGGGGCGGAGGCGTTCCGCCGCAGCCTCGCCGCCGGTCTCGGTGCGCAGGTGGTCATCGCCACCCGCACGGTCGCCGACATCCGGCGGCGGGCCGCCCAGGTGACCACGGAGAGCCTGGAGACGGAGGCGGAGCCGACCGGGACCGTCACCGTCGCCGGCACCTCCACCCCGCCCCGGACCGAGCTGGAGGCGGTCATCGCCGCTGTCTGGCGGGACAACCTCGGCGTCAACTCCGTCGGCGTGGACGACGACTTCTTCGCCCTCGGCGGCAACTCGCTGGTCGCGGTGCAGCTCATCGCGGCGATGCGCAAGGCCACCGGGGTCCGCCTGCCGATGCGCAGCCTCTTCGAGACGCCCACCGTGGCGGGCCTGGCGGCCCGGATCGAGGAGCAGCGCGCGGCGGCCCCCGCCGAGGAACCCGCCGCGCCGACCATCCCGGCCATCCCCCGACTGCCCCGCGCCTGACGACGGGGAAAGGAGACCTGAGCAGTTGACTTCCTCCTCACGCCTGAAGGCGGGGGATTCCAGCGGTCGTCCGCTGGGTTTCCTGCTTCGTCGACGACCGCCCCGTCCGGACGTCCGTCCGTTGGGGTCTTACACCGCCTCCACAGGCGATCACGGAGAGCCCCTCCGCGAGGATGTTGCGGGCCGCGTTGACGTCACGGTCGTGGGTCTGCCCGCATCGGCATGTCCACGACCGCATGTTCAGCGGCATCCGCTCAGCGAGCGCACCACACGCCGAGCAGGCGCGGTTGTGGGACCCTTTGGCTTTGCGGGCCAGCTCCCGCTGCGCCTTGGCGAGCGCGGACCGGTCGCGGCGCTCGTACCTCGGGTTGACGATCTTCTCTCCGGTGGAGAGGGTCAGCAGGCTGTCGAGTCCAGCGTCGACGCCGACCATTCCCAAAGCGGGAGCCTGCTCGATCACGTCGTCGCAAAGCAGGGACACGAACCAGCGTCCGGCCGGGTCCTGCGACACGGTGACCGTGGACGGCCTCGCGCCCTCGGGAAGCGGCCGGGACCACACGATGTCCAGCGGTTCGGTCATCTTCGCCAGGGTGAGCTGGCCGTCACGCCAGCGGAACCCGCTGGTGGTGTACTCCACCGACCGGCGCGACTTCTTCTTGCTCTTGAAGCTGGGGTACCGGGCGCGCTTGGCGAAGAAGTTGGTGAACGCGACTTGCAGGTGCCGCAGGGTCTGCTGCAACGGTACCGAGGACACCTCGTTGAGGAACGCCAGGTTGTCGGCCTTCTTCCACGTGGTCAGCATCGCCGAGGTGGCGTGGTAGTTGACCCGTTCCTGGCGCAGCGTCCACGCCTCGGTGCGGGCGGCCAACGCCATGTTGTAGACCAGCCGGACGCAGCCGAACGTACGGGCAAGCTCGGCGGCCTGCGCGTCAGTCGGGTAGAAGCGGAATCTGAATGCCCGCTTCACGGCCCTGGCCACGGCTCACAGCCTAACAAGCCAGCTGGTAAGCATTCCGGTGGCGTGGTGGTGGACGCCGACCCGCCTTGGCGGCGGGTCGGCTTTCCCTGCCCCGCTCCACCGGAGTTCCGTTCCCTCCCCACGGCTGATGCCAGGGGTTTCCACGGAGGTTCTCGATGAGCGACTCGATCGCCACGTTGCCGGTTGTCGTCGAGAACGACGGCACCCCGCTCACCGAACTGATCGACCGACGCCGGGCGGAGCTGCGGGCCACCCTGGTCGAGCACGGCGGACTGCTGTTCCGCGGCTTCGACGTCGGCGGGGTGGACGGCTTCGACCGGGTGGTCCGGGCCCTGGCCGGCGACCCGCTGACCTACACCGAACGCTCCTCGCCCCGGCACGCCATCAAGGGGAAGGTCTACACCTCCACCGACTACCCGCCGGACGAGGAGATCTTCCTGCACAACGAGAACTCGTACCAGGCGCGGTGGCCGCTGACGTTGTTCTTCTACTGCATCACCCCGCCGGACACGCTCGGCGCGACGCCCCTGGCCGACGTGCGCCGGGTGTACGACCTGATCGACCCGGCGGTGCGGGAGGAGTTCGTCCGGCGGCGCTGGATGCTGGTCCGCAACTTCCATCCCGACTTCGGCACCCCGTGGCAGCACGTGTTCGACACCGGCGACCGGGCCGAGGTCGAAACGTACGCGGCGGCGAACCGGATCGCGCTGGAGTGGATCGGCGCCGACGGGCTGCGTACCCGTTCGGTGCGGGACGTGGTGCACCACCGGCCCGGATCGGACACGCCCCGCTGGTTCAACCACGCCACCTTCTTCCACGTCAGCACGCTCGCCAAGGACCTTCAGGAGGGGCTGCGGGAACTCTTCGGCCCCGACGGGCTCCCCGCGAACACCTACTACGGCGACGGGGCGGAGATCCCCACCGATGTCATGGACCACCTGCGCGACGCGTATCGTGCCGCCAGCGTCCGCTTCGACTACCGGCGCGACGACGTACTGGTGGTGGACAACATGACCGCCGCGCACGGCCGCGAGCCGTTCACCGGCCCCCGCAAGATCGCTGTCGCCATGGCCGAACCGCACACCCCTGGAGAAAAGTGATGTCCGACCCCCGATTCCTGGTCGTGCGCAACGACGAGGAGCAGTACTCGATCTGGGCGGCCGACCGGGAGCTCCCCGCCGGCTGGCACGACGCCGGCTTCGCCGGCACCCGCGAGGAGTGCCTCGCCCACATCGACACGGTCTGGACGGACATGCGTCCCCGTTCGGTGCGTGAGGCGCTGTCGTGACGGCGAAGGAATGGAGCTTTCCGGCGTCGTACGCCCAGGAACGGGTGTGGATCGCCAACCAGCTCGACGCCGGCTCCCCGGTCTACAACGTCTCCCTGCTGTGGACGTTCCCCGAGGGGCTCACCGCCGAGCAGGCCAGCGCGGTGTTCGGCGCGGTGGTGGCCCGGCACGAGGCGCTCCGCACCCACCTGCGGGTCGACGACGGGACGCTGACCCAGGTCGTCCGCGCCGCCGAGCCGGTCGACCTGGACGTGATCGACCTGCGGGACCTGCCGCCGGAACAGCGGCGTCCGCGCTTCGACGAACTGCTCACCGAACTGGCCCGCACGCCGATCCCGATGGACGTCGGGCCGCTGTGGCGGGCCCGGCTGGTCCGGATGGCGGACGACCGGGTGGTCCTCCAGGGCGTGGTGCACCACGTGGTCTTCGACAGCCGGTCCGCGGTGATCCTCACCGAGGAACTGGCCGCGCTGGCCCGGGGCGCGCTCGGTGGCGCCACCGTGGACCTGCCCGAGCTGGCCATCCAGTACGCCGACTTCGCGGTCTGGCAGCGCGAGCAGCTCACCGGCGCGGAACTGGACCGGCAGCTCGGCTTCTGGCGGGAGCGGCTGGCCGGCGCCCCGGCGGTGACCACCCTGCCGCTGGACCGGCCCCGTCCGGCCGAGCTGGGCTACGCCGGGGACGAGGTGCACTTCACCCTGCCCGACGGGCTGCTGGACCGGGTCGGACGGCTCGCCGTCGGATCGGCCGCCACCCCCTACATGGTGCTGCTCGCCGCGTTCACCGCCCTGCTACACCGGATCTCCGGTGACGACGACCTGGTCGTCGGGGTCTCCACCGCCGGCCGGGACAACCCCGAACTGGCCCCGCTGATCGGCATGTTCGTCAACCCGGCCGCGCTGCGCTGCGACCTGACCGGCGATCCGGCCTTCACCGAGCTGGTCGCCCGGACCCGGGACGCGCTGGTCGACGCGATGGAGCACGGCGCGACGCCGTTCCAGCGGATCGTCGAGGCCCTCGCCCCGCAGCGGGACCCGTCGGTGCAGCCGATCTTCCAGACCGCGTTCAACTTCATCCCGGACTCCGGGCTGGACCCGGTCGCCCTCGGCACCACCAAGGACGACCTGGCCTTCGACGTCACCACCACGACCAGCCGGCTGATCTACCGCACCGCGCTGTTCGACCGGTCCACCGCCGAGGCGGTGGTGGCCCGCTACGTCCGGCTGCTCGACGCGGCCGTGGCCGAGCCGGCCACCCGGGTCTCCGCCCTGCCGCTGCTCGACGACGCCGAGCGGGAGCGCGTGCTGCGCACCTGGAACGACACCGCCCGGGACGTCCCGGCGTCCACCGTGGTCGCCGAGATCGAGCGGCAGGTGGCCGACACCCCGGACGCCACCGCCCTGGTCGCCGACGGGGTGTCGCTGACCTACGCCGAGTGCAACGCCCGCGCCAACCGGCTGGCCCGCGCACTGGTGGCCCGGGGCGCCGGCCCCGGTGACCTGGTCGCCCTGGCGCTGCCCCGTTCGGCGGAACTACTGGTGGCGATCCTCGCCGTGCTCAAGTCCGGCGCGGCCTACCTGCCGGTGGACACCGCGTACCCGGCCGGACGGATCGCCTACCTGCTGGAGGACGCGGCACCGGCGCTGGTGCTCGCCACGGCCGAGACCGCCGCACTCGTCCCGGCCGGCGCGCTGGTCCTGGACGGGACGCCGACCGGCGATGGGACGCCGACCGGCGATGGGACGCCGACCGGCGACGGGGACGCCGCCGACCTCACCGACGCCGAGCGGACCGCGCCGCTGCGCCCCGTCCACCCGGCGTACGTGCTCTACACCTCCGGCTCCACCGGCCGCCCGAAGGGCGTGGTGGTCGAGCACCGGGCGGTGCACGCGTACCTGGCCTGGGCCCGGGACACCTACCCGGGTCTGGCCGGCACCGCGCTGCTGCACTCGCCGGTCTCCTTCGACCTGACCGTCACCGGTCTGCTCGGCCCGCTCACCGCGGGCGGCACGGTCCGGCTGGCCGGGATCGACGAGGCCGCCGCCCGCGCCGGGGGTCCGCCGGCCTTCCTCAAGGTCACCCCGAGCCACCTGCCGCTGCTCGACGCCGCGCTGTCGCCCGGCACCGACCTGGTCATCGGCGGCGAGGCGCTCACCGGTGAACAGCTCGCCGCCTGGCGGGCCGACCACCCCGGCGTCGCCGTGGTCAACGAGTACGGCCCGACCGAGGCCACCGTGGGCTGTGTGGCGGCCCGGATCGCCCCCGGCGAGGCGGTGCCGGCCGGGCCGGTGCCGATCGGCCGGCCCACCTGGAACATGCGCGCCTACCTGCTCGACGCGGCGTTGAACCCGGTGCCGCCCGGCGTGGTCGGGGAGCTGTACGTCGCCGGGGTCCAGCTCGCCCGGGGCTATCTGCGCCGGCCAGGGCTGACCGCCGAGCGCTTCCTGCCCTGCCCGTACGGGGCACCGGGGGAGCGGATGTACCACACCGGTGACCTGGCCCGCTGGCGTGCCGACGGCACCCTGGAGTACCTCGGCCGCCGCGACCACCAGGTCAAGGTGCGGGGCATGCGGATCGAGCTGGGCGAGATCGAGTCGACCCTGCTCGCCCAGCCGGGCGTCCGGGAGGCCGTGGTCGCCGTACGCACCGACTCGGGCGAGCCGGCCCTGGTCGCGTACCTGGTCGGCACCGCCGCCGAGGCCGACGTGGCCGCCGAGGCGGCCCGGCAGCTCCCCGCGCACCTGGTGCCGGCGGCGTTCGTCCGCCTCGACGCGCTGCCGCTGACCCCGAACGGCAAGCTGGACACCGCCGCGCTGCCCGCCCCGGCCACCACGGAGGCCGCCCGGTCATTCGTGGCCCCGCGCACCGACGCGGAGGCGCTGGTGGCCGAGGTCTTCACCGACATCCTCGGGGTGGACCGGGTCGGCGCGTACGACGACTTCTTCGCCCTCGGCGGCAACTCGCTGCGGGGCATGCGGGCGATGTCCCGGATCCGCGCCGAGGTCGACGTGGACCTGCCGATGCGGGCGCTGTTCAGCACCCCGGTGGTCGCCGACCTGGCCACCCAGATCGAGGCGCTGATCGCCGCCGAGGTCGACGAACTCTCCGCAGACGAGGTCGCCGCGCTGCTCGCGGCGGAAGAGGGAAGCCGCACATGACAGACCTGAAGGACGCTTCGGCACGGGACGCCGCCCGGCAGGCGCTCATCGCGTCCCGGCTCCGCAAGCGTCGTGCCGCCCCGGCGGCCGGGATCACCCCCCGGCCGCCGGAGGCGACCGTGCCGCTGTCGTACGCCCAGGAACGGGTCTGGTTCATGGACCAGCTCGCCCCGGGCGAGGCGGCGTACCACATCGCCGTGCCGCTGCGGGTGCGTGGCCCGCTCGACGTGGCGGCCCTGCGGGCCGCGCTGGACGCGCTGACCGACCGGCACGAGTCGCTGCGGACCCGCTTCCCGGCCGACGCCGACGGTCGCCCGACGGTGGTGGTCGCCGACCGCGTCGAGGTGCCGTTGACCGTCGTGGACGCCCCCGACGAGGCCACCGCGCAGCTGTTGGTCGACCGGGCCGCCACCGAGCCGTTCGACCTGGCGGCCGGGCCCCTGCTGCGGGCCCTGCTGATCCGGCTGGCCGACGACGACCACGTGCTCTTCCTCGGCAAGCACCACATCGTCGGCGACGGCTGGTCGGTCGACGTGCTGCTGCGCGACCTGATCACCCTCTACCGGGGCGGTGAGCTGCCCACCCTGTCCGTCCAGTACGGCGACTTCGCGGTCTGGGAGGCCGGGCAGCTCGACGGCCCGCAGGCGCGCGGGCACCTGGAGTACTGGAAGCAGCGGCTCGCCGGGATCACCCCGTTGGAGCTGCCGCTGGACCTGCCCCGCCCGGCCACCCAGACCTACCACGGCGACTTCGTGGAGTTCACCGTCGACCGGGAGGTCACCGACGCGCTGAACGCGTTGACCCGGAACGCGGGCGGCACCCTGTTCATGACGCTGCTCGCCGCGTACCAGGTCTTCCTGGCCCGGCACGCCGGCCAGGACGACTTCGCCGTCGGCGCGTCGGTGGCCGGCCGCTCCGCCCCGGAGCTGGAGGACCTGGTCGGCATGTTCATCAACATGCTGCCGCTCCGCGCCGAGCTGGCCGGCGACCCCACCTTCACCGAGCTGCTGGACCGCACCCGACGCGGTGTGCTCGACGGCTTCGAGCATGCCGAGGTGCCGTTCGCCCGGGTGGTGCAGGAGATGGGCCTGCCCCGGGATGTCAGCCGCTCCCCGGTGTTCCAGTCGATGTTCGTGCTGCAGAACTACGAGATGGGCCGGTTCCGGTCCACCTCGGAGGCGAGCGAGGTCAGCTTCGAGTGGCAGCCGATGGAGCTGCGCGCCACCCGGTTCGACTTCGAGCTGCACGTGGTGGAGGTCGAGTCCGGGCTCTGGGGGAAGCTGGTCTTCAACACCGACCTGTTCACCCGGGCCACCGTCGAGCGGATGGCCGCCCGGTTCACCGCCCTGCTCCGGTCGGTCGTCGCCGCGCCCGACACCCGGGTCTCCGCCCTGGAGCTGACCACCGCCGACGAACGGGCGCTGCTGGCCGGCTGGAACGTCACCGCCGCCGACTTCCCCGCCACGGCCACCCTGCACGGCCTGGTCGAGGAGCAGGTCACCCGCACCCCGGCCGCCCCGGCGGTGACCTTCGAGGGGCGCACCTGGTCGTACGCGGAGCTGAATGCGGCGGCCAACCGGATCGCCCACCGGCTGCGCGCCGGGGGCGTCGGCCCGGAGACCCTGGTCGGGGTCTGCGCGGAACGCTCCTTCGAGCTGGTCGCCGGGCTGTTGGGCGTGCTCAAGGCCGGCGGCGCGTACCTCCCTCTCGACCCGGAGTACCCGGCGGACCGGCTGGCCTTCATGGTCACCGACGCGGACGCCCCGGTGGTGCTGGTCCAGGAACACCTGCGGGACGTCCTGCCGGCCACCGCCGCCACCGTCCTCGCCCTCGACGACGAAGGCGTCTGGGCCGACCAGCCCACCGACGACCCGACGGCCACCGCCGCCCCGGGCAACCTCGCGTACGTCATCTACACCTCCGGCTCCACCGGCCGCCCCAAGGGCGTACCGAACACCCACCGGGGCATCGTCAACCGGCTCGACTGGATGCAGGAGACGTACCGCCTCGGCGGCGACGACGCGGTGCTCCAGAAGACCCCGGCCAGCTTCGACGTGTCGGTGTGGGAGTTCTTCTGGCCGTTGCAGACCGGCGCGCGGCTGGTGCTGGCGAAGCCGGGCGGGCACAAGGACGCCGGCTACCTGCGGGACCTGCTGATCGGCGAGCGGATCTCCACCGCTCACTTCGTCCCGTCGATGCTGACCGTCTTCCTCGCCGAGGACGGCGTCGAGGCGGCCACCGCTCTGCGCCGGGTGATCTGCTCCGGCGAGGAGCTGCCGCTCGCCACGGCGGTCGAGTTCACCACCCGGCTGCCCTGGTGCGGCCTGCACAACCTGTACGGCCCCACCGAGGCGGCCATCGACGTCAGCGCCTGGCCCTGCGAGCCGGCCACTCTCACCGGCCTGACCAACGTGCCGATCGGCGGGCCGATAGCCAACCTGCGGCTGCACGTGCTCGACGTCGCCGGAAACGAGTGCCCGGTCGGGGTGGCCGGTGAACTGCACATCGGCGGGGTGGGTCTGGCCCGGGGCTACCACCGCCGTCCGGCGCTGACCGCCGAGCGGTTCGTGCCCGACCCGTACTCCGGCGAGTCCGGTGCCCGGCTCTACCGCACCGGAGACCTGGCCCGCTGGCGGACCCAGCCGGACGGCAGCGGCGTGGTCGAGTTCCTCGGCCGGATCGACCACCAGGTCAAGCTGCGCGGCCTGCGGATCGAACTGGGCGAGATCGAGAGCGCGCTGCGCGAGCAGCCCGGGGTGACCGAGGCGGCGGTGGTCGTCCGCGAGGACACCCCGGGCGACAAGCGGTTGGTGGGCTACCTGGTCGGGACGGCCGAGCCGGCGGCGTGCAAGGCGGCGCTCAAGGAGCGCCTGCCCGAGTACATGGTGCCGAACGCCTTCGTCACCCTGGACGCCCTACCGCTGAGCCCCAACGGCAAGCTGGACCGCAAGGCGCTGCCCGCCCCGGTGGTCGCCCGGGAGGCGTCGGTCGCCCTGGTCGAGCCGCGCGACGACACCGAACGGCTGCTCGCCGGCATCTGGTCGGAGGTGCTCGGCGTCCCCACGCTCGGCATCGACGACGACTTCTTCGACCTGGGCGGGCACTCCATGCTCGCCACGCAGGTGGTCGCGAAGATCCGCAAGGCGGACCTGGACACCCGCCCGGTCGGCGTGATGGACCTGTTCCAGCAGCGCACCATCCGGGACCTGGCCGGCTTCATGACCGGTGGTGCGGAATCGGACGGCCCGCGCCGGCTCCTCTACGAGCTGACCAAGCCGATCCCGGCCGCCCAGCGAACCCTCACCTACGTCTGCGTCCCGTACGGCGGCGGCAGCGCCATCGTCTACCAGCCCCTCGCCGACGCACTGCCGGCCGGACACGCGCTCTGGTCGCTGGCGATCCCCGGGCACGACGTCGGGCTGGACGAGGAGGCGCTGCCCTTCGACGAGCTGACCACCCGGGTCGCCGGGGAGATCCTGGAACGGATCGAGGGACCGATCGCCCTCTACGGCCACTGCGGCGTGGGCAGCGCGATCGTCGCCGACGTGGCCCGCAAGGTCGAGGCGGCCGGTCGGGAACTGGCGGCCCTCTACATCGGGGCGATGTTCCCGTTCGCCCGCCCGAAGGGACCCCTCGCCGCGATCCGTACCCGGTTGGAGAAGCTGCGCAGCAACCGGCACTACGCGAGCTGGCTCAAGTCGATGGGTGTGGACACCGACGAGCTGGAGCCGGAGCAGGCCGACCGGATCCTGAGCAACATGCGGGCCGACTCGCGTGCCTCGGAGGAGTACTTCACCGGGCTGCTCGACCGGCGGGCGGCGAAGCTGCGCGTCCCGATCGTGTCGGTGGTCGGCTCCGAGGACCCGGTGACCGACTACTACACCGAGCGGTACGCCGAGTGGCAGTTCCTCAGCGACACCCTCGGGCTCGTCGTGCTGGACCAGGCCGGGCACTTCTTCCTCAAGTACCGGGCCGACGAGCTGGCCGAGGTGGTCACCTCCACGCACCGGGCGATGGCCGCCGGGGACACCCACTCGTTGGAGCCCGCCGCGAAGGGGGAGGACGCCGCCTGGGCGCTGCGCGACTGGCAGCGGGTGGGGGTGGACGACCGCCCGGTGAAGGACGTGGTCCGGCCGAGCATGGCCCGGTTCCTGGCGGTCACCGTCGGGCAGGTCGTCTCCACCACCGGCAGCGCGCTGACCGCGTTCGCCGTGCCGATCTGGCTGTTCACCGAGACCGGGTCGGTGACCAACCTCGGGTTGCTCTGGGCGTTGGCACTGCTCTGCGGGGTGCTGGTGCTGCCGGTGGCCGGCGCGATCACCGACCGCCTCAACCGCCGCCGGATCATGATGATCGCCAGCTCCTCGGCGGGGCTGGTGCAGGTGGTCCTGGCCGCCCTGCTCTGGAGCGGCAACCTCGTCCTCTGGCACATCTACCTGCTGGTGGCCTTGAGTCAGGTGGCCGGGGCGTTCCAGCGGATCGCGTACCAGTCGTCGGTGCCGCAGCTGGTGCCGAAGCGCTACCTGGGGCACGCGATGGGCGTCGTGCAGCTCTCCAACGGCTTTGCGCTGCTGATGATGCCGGTCTTCGCCGCCGGCCTGCTCGCCGCGATCGAGCTGAAGGGCATCCTCCTGATCGACGTGGCGAGCTACGTGGTGGCGGTGGCGACGCTGGCCGTGGTCCGCTTCCCGGACCTGCTCGGCTGGCGTCCCCGGGAGCGGCTGCTGACCGCCATCGCCAACGGCCTGCGCTACTCGTGGAACCACCGGGGCTTCCGGCTCATGCTCGGTTACTTCGCGCTGGGCAACGTCTTCCTGGCCCCGGCCCTGGTGCTGATCACCCCGCTGGTGCTGTCGTTCGCCACCGCCACCGAGGTCGCCCAGGTGGCTCTCGCGGAGGCGCTCGGCGGGATAGCCGGTGGCGTGCTGATGGCGCTCTGGGGCGGGCCCCGGCGTCGCCGGATGATCGGTGTGCTGGTCGGCAACCTCGGTACCGCCGTCGGCTGTGTGCTCATCGGGCTGGACGCCTCGGTGGTGATGATCGCGGTGGGGGCGTTCTGGCTGGCCATGTCGATGACCACCGCGCAGAGCATCTACGCCACCATCGTCCAGGTGAAGGTGCCGCAGCGGTACCACGGCCGGGTGTTCAGCCTGAACCAGACCATCTCCTGGTCGACCCTGCCGATCGGCTTCGCGCTGGTGGCTCCCACCGCCACCGCCTGGTTCGGCCCGATGCTCGCCCCGGACGGCGCGCTCGCCGGGTCGGTGGGCACGGTGATCGGCACCGGCGAGGGCCGGGGCATCGCCTTCACCTACGTGGTCTGCGGGGCGGCGCTGGTCCTGGTGACCCTGGGCGGTTTCGCCATCCGACTGCTGCGCCGCTTCGACACCGAGGTCGAGGACTCGCTGCCGGACGACCTGATCGGCGCGCAGGAGCGGGAGCGCCGCCGCGCCGAGCGGGCCCGTGCGGCGGAGCAGCAGGAGGCGGAGCGGGTGCCGGTCGCCGTCTAGGCACCGCCCCACGAACCCCCGGCCCGCGAGCGGCGTGCCGGGGGTTCTGCCGTCGCGGTGGCGACCCGCTCCGGACCGTCAGCGGTGGACGGTCAGCGGGTCGTCGTGGTGGTTGTCGACGTGGTGGGTGTCGACCAGTTGCCGGGTCGGGCGGGCCGCGCCGATGCTCTTGGCCCGGTACATCGCGGCGTCGGCACGACAGAGCGCGTCCGCGAGCTGGGCCGGACCGCGTACCGGGGCCAGACCGACCGAGACGGTGACCCGCAGGCGGACCGTCCCGTGCTCGATCGGTGCGGCGAGCGCGTCGCCGAGCCGGTGGGCGGTGTGCTCCATCCAGCGGTGGTCCACCGTGGGGCTGGCCAGCAGGCCGGCGAACTCGTCGCCGCCGAGGCGGGCCACCAGGTTGTCCCCGGCGAAGGCCGCGAAGCGCGCCGCGACGCTGATCAGCACCTGGTCGCCCGCGGCGTGACCGTACCGGTCGTTGACCTGCTTGAAGTTGTCGAGGTCGAGGACGACGGCGATGAGCGGCTTCCCGGCGGCGTTGGTGAGCAGGGTCCCGGCGAGGCGGTAGAAGGCCCGACGGTTGGGCAGCCCGGTCAGCGGATCGTGGCTGGCGGCGTGCCGTTCGGCGGTGAGTTCCGCCTGGAGCGTCTCGATCCGCGCCTCGGCGCGGACCGCTCGCTGCCGGAGCTGGAGACCGGCGGCGACGGCTCCGGCGGCGCAGATGCCGGACACGATGGTGAACGGATCTGGCACCGGCGTCCCCCCGTCATCGCGTCGCGGTGCGCCGTGCAGCGGCCCGACACGACCCTGTGTCAGGCCCCGTTTTTCCTGGTCGCACCCCAGGTTCGGGTCACTGAAAGTGAACGGTTGGGTACCGCTCACGTGCGATATCATGCTCGCTGTCCAATGCAGATGCAATAGCAGATGCACGTGCATCTGCCGACGAGTTGATTTTTCGCGCACCCTTCGTCGTCGTCCCGCTGCACGCGGTGTCGGACGGCCAACCGAACGAGAGACGCCCCATGCAGCAGCCACAGAACGGCGTTCCCACCAGTGACCTGCCTCCCCTGAAGTGGCAGAAGAGCCGTCGGAGCAATCCCAGCGGCAACTGTGTCGAGCTGGCCGAGTTGCCGGGTGGGGCCGGGATAGCGATGCGCAACTCGCGGCATCCGGAGGGGCCGGCGCTGATCTACACGGTCGACGAGATCGCCGCCTTCGTGCTCGGGGCCCGGGACGGGGACTTCGACCACCTGATCACCTGAGCATGTCCCGGCAGCGGGACCCGGAGCCCGTCCGGCTGACTACGCCTGACTCTGGGTTCATGGCATGCTTACACGTCAGCCGGTCGGGGGCGTCCGGCTGGAACAGTGGGCACGCGGAGGTCGTTACGTGACGACGGGTCCAGCCGAGGGCGGTCCGACGACGGGGCCGACGGTACTGCGCATGCTGCTCGGCGCGCAGCTCCGTCGGCTGCGCGAGGCCAGCGGGGTCACCCGGGAGGGGGCCGGCTGGGAGATCCGCTCCTCCGAATCCAAGATCAGCCGGATGGAGCTGGGTCGGGTCGGCTTCAAGGAGCGGGACGTCGCCGACCTGCTCACCCTCTACGGCGTCACCGAACCGGGGGAGCGGGAGGCGCTGCTCAAACTGGCCCGCGACGCGAACAACCCCGGCTGGTGGCACCGCTACGGCGACGTCCTGCCCGGCTGGTTCCAGTCGTACCTCGGCCTGGAGGCCGCGGCGGCCCTGATCCGCAGCTACGAGGTCCAGTTCGTTCCCGGCCTGCTCCAGACCCGCGAGTACGCCCGCGCGGTGGTCATGCTGGGGCACGGCGCGGCCGGCGCGGCCGAGATCGACCGCCGGGTCGGCCTGCGCATGGAGCGCCAGCGGCTGCTGGACCGGCCGGACGCGCCGCACCTCTGGGCGGTGGTGGACGAGGCCGTCCTGCGTCGGCCGATCGGCGGGCCGGAGGTCATGCGTGGCCAGATCGCCGCGCTCGTCGAGGCGACCAAGGCGCCGAACATCCGGCTCCAGATCGTGCCCTTCGACGCCGGCGGGCACGCCGCGGCGGGCGGGGCCTTCACCATCCTGCGCTTCGGCGACCAGGACCTGCCCGACATCGTCTACATCGAGCAACTCACCAGCGCGCTCTACCTCGACAAGCGGGACGACGTCGACCACTACGCCGCCGCGATGGAGCGACTCTGCGTGGAGGCCGAACCGCCGGAGCGGACCCCGGACATCCTCGGCCGGGTCCTCGACGACCTGCACCGGGCGTGACCGGCGCGGCGTCGTCCGGGCCGGTCGGCGCACCGACTACGATGGATCGCGACCGGTGACAGTGGACGGTCGCGGGAGGCTGAGCGCGCCCACCGTGTCGGCGCGGTACGTGGAGCCATGGAGGCAGTCGTGACCAGCGGGTTCTCCGGAGCGGCCCAGCGTAGTGCCCGGATCGACACGTCGGTGGCCCACCCCGCCCGCCGGTACAACTACTGGCTCGGCGGCAAGGACAACTTCCAGGCCGACCGGGATTCCGGCGACGCCTGGGCGGCCGCGTTCCCCACCGTGCGCACCAGCGCCCGGGAGAACCGCCGCTTCCTCCAGCGGGCGGTGGCCCACCTGGCCCGGGAGGCCGGCATCCGGCAGTTCCTGGACATCGGCACGGGCATCCCCACCGCCGACAACACCCACGAGGTCGCCCAGTCGATCGCCCCGGAGTGCCGGGTCGTCTACGTCGACAACGATCCGATCGTGCTGGCGCACGCCCGTGCCCTGCTCACCAGCACCTCCGAGGGGGCGACCGCCTACCTCGACGCCGACCTGCGCGAGCCGGAGCGCATTCTCGCCCACCCCGACCTGCGCCGCACCCTCGACCCGACCCGGCCGGTCGCCCTGATGCTGGTGGCGGTCCTGCACTTCGTCCCCGACGACGAGGATCCGTACGGCGCGGTCGCGCGGCTGCTGGACGCGTTGCCCGCCGGCAGCCACCTCGTCGCCTCCCACGCCACCGGCGATCACCTGCCCGTGCCGCTGCCACCCCGCCCGCCGGGCGCGCGACACGACGGCGACCCGAACGGCCTGGTCGTCCTGCGTGACCGGGCGGAGTTCGCCCGGTTCTTCACCGGCCTGGAACTCATCGAACCGGGTGTTTCGTCGGTGGCGGAGTGGCGGGCCGAGCACGAGCCGCAGCCGCGCCCCACCGCCGCCGAGGTCAGCATGTACGCCGCGGTCGGCCGAAAGCCCTGACCCACGCCGCCGCGACGGCCGTCCGGCCGTGGACTCCGGAGTCCCGTCCCCGACCGTCCGCCCCGGACGTGCCCCACCGGCCGCCGGCCCAGCCGGGCGGGGGCGGGTGGTGCCGGCGGTCCTGGGGAGGGCAGACTGGAGCATCATGTCGCCGCCGTTCACGCCCGGCCTCCGGCTGCACGACCGGTTCGTCCTGCGCGCGCGCATCGGCCTCGGTGGGATGTCCGAGGTCTGGCGCGCCGACGACGAGGTGCTGCACCGTCCGGTCGCCGTCAAGGCTCTCGCCGGCCAGCTCGCCGCCGACCCGGAGCTGCGCGCCACCATCGGGCGCGAGGCCCGCGCGGCGGCCCGGCTGACCCACCCCCACGTCACCCAGGTGTACGACTACGGCGAGGCGACCCTCGCCGGCGGCGTCGTGGTGCCCTACCTGGTGATGGAACTCGTCGAGGGGGAGAACCTCGCCGACCGGCTGAACCGTGGGCCGCTCGCCTGGCCGGACGCCGTGCGTCTCGGCGGGCAGGTCGCCGCCGCCCTCGCCGCCGCGCACCGGATCGGGGTGGTGCACCACGACGTCAAACCCGGCAACGTCATGCTCACCGACACCGGCGCGAAGGTTCTGGACTTCGGCATCGCCGCGCTCGCCGGGCCGCACCATCCGCTCGCCGGGCGGGACGGGGGAGAACCCCTGATGGGCACCCCCGCGTACATCGCGCCCGAACGGCTCGCCGCCGGAGCAACCGACCCGGCCAGCGACGTCTACGCGCTCGGCGCGCTGCTCTACCGGACGCTCACCGGCCGCGCGCCGCTGCCCGTGCGGACCTGGGAGGACGCCTGGGCGGTGCACGGCCGGGGCAGCCCGGTGCCGCCGCTGGGCATCCCCGAGTTGCCCGCCGACGTCGACCGGCTGGTGATGGCCTGCCTGGCTGCCGACCCGGCCCGTCGACCGGCGGCTGCCGACGTCGCCACCCGGCTGGGCGCGGGCCGGCCCACGCACCCGCCCACCACCGTCCTGCCCACCCTGTCGTCCCCGCCCGCCCCCGTCGCGCCGCCCCCGACCCTCGTCGCGCGTCCGCGTCCCCCCGCCGCCCGGACGCTCGTCGGGCCTCCGCCGACGCCCGGCTACGCCGGCCGGGCCACCGATCCGACCCGGGTGGCCCCCCGCCCCCCGGGCGCGGTGCCGCGCCCCCGGTCGAACCGCAGGATCGGGGTCCTGGTCGCGGCCGGGCTCGCGCTGCTCGTCGGGCTGGTCGGGGTGCGCGCCCTCGGCGAGGACCAGGCCGGCCGGTCCACCACGGGCCGGACCGCCACCGGCGCGCAGGCCGACCCGGTGCCCAGCCCGACGGCGTCCACCGGGGCTCCACGCACCACCCGTCCCGTCCCCACTCCCGCCCGCCCCCGGCCGACCACCCTGCGGGAGTTGGCCGACGAGTTCGAGGCCGTGATCGACGAGGCGGAGGCGCGCGGCGCGGTCGACGCGCGAACCGCCGAGCGGCTGCGCGACACGGTCGGCAAACTCGCCTCGGGGAAATCGAAGGACCGGACCAAGCGGCTCCGGGAACTCCGGGAGCGCCTCGGCGATGCGGCCCAGCGGCAGCAGATCGACGGGGTCACCGTGGCCCGTCTGCTGACCATGCTGGAGCGGTTCCCCGTCACCGGCGTCGACGGCGGGGCCGAGGACGACGAGGACGAGGACGAGGACGACGACTGAGTCCGGCGCTCCTCAGTCGAGCCGGACCCGATCCCCGGCGTCGACCCGACCGGGGCGGACGACCTGGGCGTACGCGCCGACACAGGGCAGCGGACCGAGCTGCGGCACCGGGGCGACCCGGTTCAGCCGGGCCGGCACCCGCAGCGCGTCCGGCTCGGCGGGCAGGTCGCCGTGGGCCAGGGTCGGCACCGCGCAGCGCGGCGTCAGCGCCACCACCCGGAGTACCAGCTCCGCCCCGACCCGCAGGTCCCGACCGACCCAGCCGTTCTCGACGAAGCCCGGTACGCCGGTGGTCCGGAGCACCAGGTTCGGGCGGTACCGGGTGGCGTCGACCGGCTGCCCGGTGCCGGCCGCCTCGGCGATCCGGTCCAGGGTGGCGGTGGTGACCAGGTGGACCGGGGCGAAGTCCACGAAGGTCTCGGCGGTGCTTCCCCCGCCCAGCGGCGTCTCGTCGACCGTCACCGGTGCCGTCACGCCGGCCGCCAGGACCTCGTCGGGCCGGGCCCGGTCCAGGGTCGCGCCGGGCGGCACGGTCGCGATCAGCGCGACCGGCGTGCCGAGCAGCGTGCTGAGGACGGCGTCCACGTCGTCCCCGGTGGTGAGTGCACGTCCGTCCGGCAGGCTGATCCGGAGCGGGTCGGGGCCGCCTCCCGTGGCGCGGAGGGTCAGCATGGCCCGCCACCGCCGGGGGTGCTTCGCGCTGACCACCCGGTCGGTCGTCAGGTCGCGCAGCGCCAGCCGGCGGTCACCCTCCACCCCGGCCGGGCCGACCTGCGCGTGCGGCAGCACCTCGCCGAGCATCGACTTCACCGGGTAGCGCCGGATCGCCTGGACGATCACGACATGCACCTCACGTGGGTCAGCGGGTCGCCGTCCGGCAGGCTCCGCGCGTCCGGGGTGACCGACCCCGGTGGGCCGACGTTCCACAGCACCCGCCCACCGTACCGGCGACCGGCGGCACGGATCGGCCCCACCGTTCCCGACGTCCGGGTTCGGTCCGGGACCCGGCCGCGGAATGCCGGCGGGTGGCGGGTCGTTGTACATGGTTCGCCGGTGTGGACGGGCAGCGTGAGGCCTTCCGCCGGTGGGAGAGATCCCCCCTTTTTTTTCCTTGTCTTTGTTCGGGTGCCTGACGGTGCTCGCGTCCCCGGTGTCCCCTGAACGCCGGGGTGTCGATCCCCCGATTGGAGTTCCCCCATGAAC
>NZ_JBITJH010000018.1:32793-149292 GCF_044459745.1 Micromonospora sp. NPDC050187 | reverse complement strand
CGAGCTCAACGGACGACCCCGGCAAACCCTGGGATGGCAGAATCCTGCCGAAGCACTCCACCAGCACCTCGTCGCAACAGCCACTTGAAACCGCCCGCGTGGACAGGCCGGTTTCGGCGATACCGAGTCGATCGAAGCGACGGCGGGCGGAAAGCGATGCGGCCCGTGGTCCCGGACGCCGGGCAGGGCGTCGGGCCACGGGCCGCGTCGGAAGAACCGACCGGGGTCAGGCGGTCTCGGTGATCGGACGGTCGACCCAGCTCATCATGCCGCGCAGCTTCTGACCGGTCTCCTCGATCGGGTGCGCCGCGCCTTCGGCCTGCCACTTGCGGTAGTTCGGCCGGCCCGCCTCGTCCTCGGCGATCCACTCGCGGGCGAACTCACCGGACTGGACCTCGGAGAGGATCTTGCGCATCTCCTCCTTGACCCGGGCGTCGACGACGCGCGGGCCCCGGGACAGGTCGCCGTACTCGGCGGTGTCGGAGATGCTGTAGCGCATCCGGGCGATGCCGCCCTCGTACATCAGGTCGACGATCAGCTTCAGCTCGTGCAGGCACTCGAAGTAGGCCACCTCGGGCGCGTACCCGGCCTCGGTGAGCACCTCGAATCCGGTCTGCACCAGCGCGGACGCGCCACCGCAGAGAACCGCCTGCTCACCGAAGAGGTCGGTCTCGGTCTCCTCCTTGAAGGTCGTCTTGATCACGCCGGCCCGGCTGCCGCCGATGCCCTTCGCGTACGACAGGGCCAGGGCGAGCGCGTTGCCCGAGGGGTCCTGCTCGACGGCGACCAGGCAGGGCACGCCCTTACCGTCGACGTACTGGCGGCGGACCAGGTGACCCGGGCCCTTCGGAGCGACCATCGCCACGTCCACGTCGGCCGGGGGCTTGATCAGCCCGTACCGGATGTTGAAACCGTGGCCGAAGAAGAGTGCCTTGCCGGCGCTCAGGTGCGGAGCGATCGACTCGGTGTAGAGCTTGCGCTGCGCGGTGTCCGGGGCCAGGATCATGATCACGTCGGCCTCGGCGGACGCCTCCGCCGGGGTGAGCACCCGCAGCCCCTGCTCCTCGGCCTTGGCCCGGCTCTTCGAGCCCTCGGGCAGACCGATCACCACGTCGACGCCGGAGTCGCGCAGCGACAGCGCGTGGGCGTGACCCTGGCTGCCGTAGCCGATCACCGCGACCTTCCGGCCCTGGATGAGGCCCAGGTCGGCGTCCTCGTCGTAGAACACCTCAACGCTCATGAGAACTTTCCCTTTCGTACGACGGCCCGGGGCGGCCCGTCGTGGTCGGTGCGGCTGGGTTTCCGGCGGCGCGCGACGCCGGTCGGGTTCCGGCGGCGCGCGGCGCCTGTCTGGTCGGGGGTCAGGCGGCCCGGAGGGACGGACCGGCGGTGATGGAGCGCGATCCGCGCCCGATCGCCACGGTGCCCGACTGGACCATCTCCTTGATGCCGAAGGGCTCCAGGTCACGCAGAAGTGCGTCCAGCTTGTCGGGGGTGCCGGTCGCCTCGATGGTCAGCGTGTCCGGGGCGACGTCGACCACCCGGGCGCGGAAGAGGTTCACCGTCTCCAGCACCTGGCTCCGGGCGCTCCGGTCGGCGCGGACCTTGACCAGGAGCAGTTCCCGGGCGACCGAGACCTGCGGGTCCAACTCGACGATCTTGAGCACGTTGACCAGCTTGTTGAGCTGCTTGGTGACCTGCTCCAGCGGGGACGACTCGGCGTTGACCACGATGGTGATCCGGGAGACGTCCGGGTTCTCCGTCTCGCCGACGGCGAGGCTGTCGATGTTGAACCCACGCCGGGAGAAGAGCCCGGAGACCCGGGCCAGCACACCCGGCTTGTTCTCCACCAGAACCGACAGCGTGTGCAGGTTCATGCCACGGCCTCGCTTCGCTCGGTCGCGCCGTCGCGCGACATCCGACTGCGCTTGCTGACTCGTTCGCTCCGGCCGTCCATGGTCAGACGTCGTCCTCGTCGAAGACCGGGCGGACGTCGCGGGCGAACATGATCTCGTCGTTGCTGGTGCCGGCGGCGACCATCGGCCAGACCATCGCGTCCTTGCCGACCACGAAGTCGATCACCACGGGCGCGTCGTCGATCGCCATCGCGGCCTCGATGGTCTTGTCCACGTCGGCGGCGTTCTCGCAGCGCAGCCCGACGCAGCCGAGCGCCTCGGCCAGCTTGACGAAGTCCGGGATGCGGTGCTTGTGGGTGCCCAGCTCGGTGTTGGAGTACCGCTCGCCGTAGAACAGGGTCTGCCACTGCCGGACCATGCCCAGGTTGCCGTTGTTGATGATGGCGATCTTGACCGGGATGCCCTCCAGGGCACAGGTGGCCAGTTCCTGGTTGGTCATCTGGAAGCAGCCGTCGCCGTCCACCGCCCAGACCACCGTGTCCGGCTGGCCGACCTTCGCGCCCATCGCGGCCGGGACGGCGTACCCCATCGTGCCGGCACCGCCGGAGTTGAGCCAGGTGTACGGCTTCTCGTACGAGATGAATTGGGCCGCCCACATCTGGTGCTGCCCGACGCCGGCCACGTAGATCGCGTCCGGGCCGACGATCTCGCCGAGCCGCTTGATCACGTACTGCGGGGCGAGGGTGCCGTCGGCGGGCTCGTCGTAGCCGAGCGGGTAACGCCCGCGCAGGTCGTCGAGCTGCGCCCACCAGTCGGCCAGATCGGCCGTCCGGCCGGCGGCGTGCTCGACGGTGACCGCGCCGATCAGCTCGTCGATCACGTGCCGGGCGTCACCGACGATCGGCACGTCCGCCGTCCGGTTCTTGCCGATCTCGGCGGGGTCGATGTCGGCGTGCACCACGGCCGCGCCGGGGGCGAAGGAGTCCAGCCGGCCGGTCACCCGGTCGTCGAAGCGCGCCCCCAGCGCCACGATCAGATCCGACTTCTGCAACGCGTACACCGCAGCGACCGTGCCGTGCATGCCGGGCATGCCCAGGTGCTGCTCGTGCGAGTCGGGAAACGCGCCGCGCGCCATGAGCGTGGTGACCACCGGGATACCGGTCAGCTCGGCGAGCCGGCGCAGCCCCTCGGTCGCCCCGGCCTTGAGCACGCCGCCACCGACGTAGAGCACCGGCCGGCGGGCGCCGGTCATCAGCCGGGCCGCCTCGCGGATCTGCTTGCCGTGCGGGTGCAGGGTGGGCCGGTAGCCGGGCAGGTCGAGGTTGGGCGGCCAGGTGAAGGTGGTCTGCGCCTGGAGGACGTCCTTGGGGATGTCGACCAGCACCGGCCCGGGGCGCCCGGTGGAGGCCAGGTGGAACGCCTCGGCCAGCACCTGCGGGATCTCCTCGGGCGTCTGCACCAGGAAGTTGTGCTTGGTGATCGGCAGCGTGATGCCCTGGATGTCCGCCTCCTGGAAGGCGTCCGTGCCGATCGAGGCCCGCGCCACCTGCCCGGTGATCGCGACCAGCGGCACCGAGTCCATGTACGCGTCGGCGATCGGGGTGACCAGGTTCGTCGCGCCGGGGCCGGAGGTGGCGATGCAGACCCCGACCCGACCGGTGGCCTGCGCGTACCCGGTCGCCGCGTGTCCCGCGCCCTGCTCGTGCCGGACCAGGATGTGCCGGACCCGGGAGTCGTAGAGCGGGTCGTACGCCGGCAGGATCGCCCCGCCGGGGATACCGAAGACCACGTCGACGCCGAGCGCCTCGAGCGAGCGCACCAGGGAACCGGCACCGGAGACCTGGAGTGGGGTGGCCGGGGCGGGTACCGCCGGGGCGGCGGTGCGGTCGGCGGCGGGCTCGGTGCTCGTGCGGGCTCGCCGGGCGGAGTGGGCGAGGGTCTCTGGCGTGGGTCTCGTCATGGTGGTTCTGGCCTTCGGCTCGGGTGAGTGGCTCGTCAAGCAGTGCAACGCGGGCGGGGCCCGCCCCGATGGGTCCAACGGCAATAAAAACGGCCCTCGTGCAGACGCACGGGGCCAGCGCACTCTCACGAGGAGGAGAGTGCGCTCAGGTAAGTACTCGCGGGAAGCGGAACGACGGCATGGGGACAGCCTGACGCATCTCACGCGATGAGTCAACTGATCCCACATGTTGGTCAACGACGTGCCGCACCACCATGCACGTCCCGCCCGACACCGGGCCTGACCTGCGTCGATGCCGCATCCTCGGCAACCAGGTCGGACTGGCTCCCCCGCTCGCTCCGCACCGGCTCCGGGTCCGCCGTTCCGGCCCGTACCAGCGCCGGCTCGTCGTCGGCCGCCGGGGACGGTCGCGGCACGACCGAGGTCGCGGCGTCGAGCATCGCCTCCAGGTTCTCCGCCGGTACGCCCCAGCCGAAGAGCGCCCCCTGCCCGAACCGGCAGCCGGCGGCGACCACCGCGGCCAGCTCGGTCGGCGAGGTGACCCCCTCGGCGATCACCTCCAACCCGAGCTGGTGGCCCAGCCGCATCACGATGTCGACCATCGGGGCGAACGGCGGCCCGTCCCGGTCCACCGGACGGACGGGCTCGTGCTCGGCGACCAGGCTGTGGTCGATCTTGAGGATGTCGATCGGTAGCCGGCGGAGCTGTCCCAGGGACGAGTACCCGGCGCCGAAGTCGTCCAACGCGATCCGCACCCCGGTGCGACGCAGCGCGGTCAACCGCCGGATCAGCTCGTCGACGTCGGTCGCCACGGTGTGCTCGGTCACCTCCAGCACCAGTCGCTGCGGCGGCACCCGGTGCGCCCGCAGCGCCTCGGCGACCTGGCCGACGTACTCCTCGGCATGCAGTTCCCGGGGCGAGACGTTCACCGACACCCAGACGTCGTGGCCGTCGGCCAGCCAGCGGGAGAGCTGGAGGCATGCCTGGTCGAGCACCCACGCGCCGAGCGCGGCGATCATGCCGCACTCCTCGGCGAGCGGGATGAACTCGTCCGGCCGGACATTGCCCAGCTCCGGGTGGCGCCAGCGGAGCAGCGCCTCCGCCCCGACCGGGCGCACCGACGGCAGGGAGGCCACCGGTTGGAACACCAGCCGCAGCTCGCCGCGCCCGATCGCCCCACGCATCTCGTGCTCCACGGTCGTCCGGCGGCGCAGCATCCGCTCGTACGTGGCGTCGTACCGCTCGACCCGGTTCTTGCCCTGCTGCTTGGCGTGGCGCAGGGCCAGGTCGGCGTGGCGCAGCAGCACCTCGACGTCCGACTCGTCGACGTGGTGTGACCCGGCCGCGCCGTCCGGGTCGCCCCGTCCGGCGACGCCGACGCTCACCGAGAGGAAGACCGGTCCGTCCGGCTGTTGGTACGCCTCGCCGAGCGCGTGCAGCAGCACCTGGGCCAGCCGCTCGGCGTCCTGCGGACCGCGACGGGTCAGCACCGCGAACTCGTCCCCGCCGAGGCGGGCGGCGAGATCCTCGGGGCCCTGCCGGGCGCGCAGTCGCCGCCCCACCTCGGCGAGCACCGCGTCGCCGACGTCGTGCCCCCGCATGTCGTTGACGTGCTTGAAGCCGTCCAGGTCGAGGCCGAGCAGCACCACCGGCTCGCCGCCGGCGACGGCGGACGCCAGCGCGCGCAGCAGTCCCCGCCGGTTCGCCAGCCCGGTCAGCGGATCGGTGTGGGCCAGCTCACGGAAGTGCGCCTCCCGCTCGGCCAGCCGGGCGGCGTACCCGCGCATGTCGTGCAGGGTGAGGTACTGCCGGGTCACCAGCGCGAACCCCTCGATGCTGCCGGCGGTGATGGCGAGGGCGTCGAAGCGGCCGTCCTGGAGGAGGTGGTACGCCGCCGAGGCGGCCATGGCGACCATCGGGACGAAGGCGTACTCGCTGTCCCGGCGGATCAGGTCGGCGTCCACCTGGCCGGGCGGTTTGGTGGTGTGCACGGCGAGGCCGGCGGAGAGCAGCCCGACGGCGAGCACGGCCCCACCGGCCAGGGCCAGCCACGCAAGGCCCTCGCAGAGTCCGCCCGCCACCCCCAGCCCGCCGCAGACCATGTTGGTGACGCCGCAGCAGAGGCCGGCCAGCCGGGCCCGGGGGCGGGGGGCCCGGGCGGCGACCACCGCGTTCAGCCCGGCGGCGAGGGCCGCGCTGACCGTGGCGAGCAGGATCGGCGGGCAGGCCAGGTGGGTGGTCTCACCGAGCAGCCGGGTGGGCTCGGAGAACAGCACCCAGCCGACGAACCAGAGCGCCGCCGCCACGCTCACCCCGTCGAGCAGCAGCCGGACCGCGCCGGACGGCGACCCGACGACCCCGGGCATCCGGAGCAGCCCGGCGCACCCGAGGAAGCCGCTGACCGCGATGCCGATCGCGACCACGGTCGCCCACTGTGTTCGTTCTCCCTGGTGGTCCCCCTGGACGGCGACGGCGGCCAGCCCGGTGGCCAGGCTCAGTGTCGCGACCGTGGCGCCTGCGGCCAGCAGCAGGTGGGCCTGCCGGTATCCGCCACTCCGGTGCCGGACCGAGACGACCAGCAGACCGGTGGCCACCGTCGCCCCGAGCCCGCTCAGCACCGCGACTGCGATCATGACCGGGGAGAACTGCACAGCGTCAACTCTGCCGGACGGCGCGCAGCCGCGGGGGGCCGGGTGTGCATCTGTTGGGACACGGCGTGATCGTCGCTGGCCGTCCGCGCCGGTGGTGCAACACTTGACCCCATGCCTGAGCTGCGGTCGAGGACCTCCACACACGGTCGGACGATGGCCGGCGCCCGGGCCCTGTGGCGGGCCACCGGGATGACCGACGACGACTTCGGTAAGCCGATCGTCGCCATCGCCAACAGTTTCACCCAGTTCGTACCCGGTCACGTCCACCTCAAGGACCTGGGCGGCCTGGTCGCCGACGCGGTGGCCGAGGCCGGCGGGGTGGGGCGGGAGTTCAACACCATCGCCGTGGACGACGGCATCGCCATGGGGCACGGCGGGATGCTCTACTCGCTGCCCAGCCGCGAGCTGATCGCCGACGCCGTCGAGTACATGGTCAACGCGCACTGCGCGGACGCGCTGGTCTGCATCTCCAACTGCGACAAGATCACGCCGGGCATGCTGCTGGCCGCGCTCCGGCTGAACATCCCGACCGTCTTCGTCTCCGGCGGCCCGATGGAGGCCGGCAAGACGGTGGCGATCGAGGGGATCGTCCACTCCAAGATCGACCTCATCGACGCGATGATCGCGTCGTCCAACGAGGCGGTCACCGAGGAACAGCTCGGCGAGATCGAGCGCTCCGCCTGCCCGACCTGCGGATCCTGCTCCGGCATGTTCACCGCCAACTCGATGAACTGCCTGACCGAGGCGATCGGGCTGGCGCTGCCGGGCAACGGTTCGACCCTCGCGACCCACGCCGCGCGCCGGTCGCTCTTCGTCGAGGCCGGCCGCACCGTCGTGGAGATCGCCAAGCGCTGGTACGACGGGGACGACGCCTCGGTGCTGCCCCGGTCGATCGCGAACCGGTCCGCCTTCGAGAACGCCGTCGCGCTGGACGTGGCGATGGGCGGCTCGACCAACACGATCCTGCACCTGCTCGCCGCCGCCCGCGAGGCGGAACTGGACTTCGACGTCGCCGACATCGACGCGGTTTCCCGGCGGGTGCCCTGCCTGGCCAAGGTCGCCCCGAACTCGCCGCAGTACCACATGGAGGACGTGCACCGGGCCGGCGGCATCCCGGCCATCCTCGGCGAGCTGGACCGCGCCGGCCTGCTGCACCGCGACGTGTCGTCGGTCCACTCCCCCTCGCTGGCCGGGTGGCTCGCCGACTGGGACGTCCGGGGCGGCTCGCCGACGCCGGAGGCGGTCGAACTGTTCCACGCCGCCCCCGGCGGGGTGCGCACCACCGAGCCGTTCTCCACCACCAACCGCTGGTCCACCCTGGACACCGACGCGGCCGGCGGCTGCATCCGGGACGCCGCGCACGCCTACTCCGCCGACGGTGGGCTGGCCATCCTGCACGGCAACCTCGCCCCGGACGGCTGCGTGGTGAAGACCGCCGGGGTGCCCGAGGAGTGCCTCACCTTCCGCGGTCCGGCCAAGGTCTACGAGTCCCAGGACGACGCGGTGACGGCCATCCTCGCCAAGGAGGTCGTCGCCGGGGACGTGGTGGTGATCCGGTACGAGGGCCCGAAGGGCGGGCCGGGCATGCAGGAGATGCTCTACCCCACCTCGTTCCTCAAGGGACGTGGGCTCGGTCGGTCCTGCGCGCTGCTCACCGACGGCCGGTTCTCCGGCGGCACCTCCGGCCTGTCCATCGGACACGTCTCCCCCGAGGCCGCCTCCGGCGGGCTGATCGCCCTGGTCGAGCCGGGCGACGAGATCATCATCGACATCCCGAACCGGTCGATCTCACTCGACGTGCCCGAGGAGGTGCTGGCGGCCCGGCGGATCGAGCAGGAGAAGCGCGACCGCCCGTACACGCCGGTCGACCGGGAGCGCCCGGTCTCCGCCGCCCTGCGCGCGTACGCCTCGATGGCGACGTCGGCCAGCGACGGCGCCTACCGCCGCGTCCCGGACTGACCGACGGCTCCGCCGGTCGGGGTCGCCCCGACCGGCGGACGCCCGGCCACCTCCCGCACTGCCAGGTGAACCAGGAGACCCACCGGGGAGAGCAGGATGGTCAGCGCCAGGATGGGCCCGGTCACCAGCGGATGCACTCCCCGCTCCCGTCCGTCCAGGTAGATCCACCGGCCGACGAAGAGGTCGAAGGCGATCACGTGCGCCCAGAGCGTGGCCGCGCCGGCCGGGGTGCCGAGGAACTCCGTCAGCCCGGCCAGCGAGGGTCTGCTCACCACCGGCCAGAGCCGGTCGAACTCCGCGACGGCGAGGACCAGGTAGCCGACCAGCGGCGGCACCACGACTAGCGGTGAGCCGACGATCCGCCGGGTCCACGACCAGCCGGGCAGCAGGATCATCAAGGCCCAGAAGGGTACGACCAGCGGGAAGGTCAGGTCGAAGATCAGCCCGGTCACCGCGTACCGCCGACGAGGGCCGGGGTGGCGGTGGGCACCGGAGTCCGCGCGGTGGCGAGCACGGCGGCGGCCGACCCGACGGTCAGCACCAGCAGTACGGCGGCCGCGCCGAGGGTGGCCGCGTCCGGGGCGGTCAGCGGCTGTCCGCGCAGCGCCTGCCAGGTGACCAGGGCGACCAGCCCGGCGTACCCGGCGGCGACGGTGCGGACCAGGTTCCGGCGGGTACCGTCGTCGCGCAGCCGGGGCAGCCGGCGGCCGAGCCGGAGCAGTGCCAGGCCGACCAGGGGCAGCACCTGGAGTCCGTGCATCCCGACGAAGTGTGGGATGCGCAGGTCGCCGCCGGTGGTGCTCCAGCCGATCAGCGGCAGACCCGGCCCGCCGTCCGGGACGCCGACGCTGTGCGCGCCGACGACGGTCGCCACGCCCTCGCGCATGGTGGTGGCCTGCTCCGGGGTGGGACCGGTCATCAGGAAGCCGAGCGCCATCCCGGCCACCGCCAGGGCCAACCCGAGGCGGATGGCCGACGAGGTGGCGCGGTCGGCGATCCGCTCCCGGAGCAGGAGGACGGCGACCACGAGGTTGGCCGCCCAGAGCACCCCGATGCTGACGCCCATGATCGTCCAAAGGGTCGCGTCGAACGCCGTGAGCACGTTGTAGTGGCTCTGCCGGCCCCGGAGCACCTGTCCCACGATGATCACCATCTCGACAGCGGCGGTGACGGCGACCACCGTGCCGGCGCGCCGCCCGGCGGTGTGGTGGCGACGGAGCAGGGAGAGGAGCCAGGCCAGCGTCGGCGCGTACAGCAGGAAACTGAGGGCGAACTTGAACGGCTTGGCCCAGATCGGCGCGCCAACCAGGGTGCGGTCGTCCACGACCAGGCCGACGACGCCGGCCACTGTCATGACGGCCATCGCGGCACTGAAAGCCATCAGCGGTCGGTGCAGGTGGTACAGGGAGGCGGGACGGAGTGGACGGGTGGTCATGACGTCCTCCAGGAAGCTTTGCCTGATAGTGTCAGGCAGAACGAACAACGCCAGGCTAGGAGGATTTGTTGAACACTGTCAAGGAGGGTGAGCAGTGTCAGTCGTAAAGCCGTCAGCCAGCCTGCGCGAACGTCGCCGCGCCGCGACCATCGACGAGATCATCGGCGTGGCGCTCCGGCACCTCGCCGAGCACGGCGTCCACGAGCTGTCGCTGCGGGCGGTGGCCCGCGAGGTCGGCATGACCGTGCAGGCGCTCTACCACTACTTCGACAGCCGCGACGCGCTGCTCACCGCACTGATCGCGCACGGGCAGAACGCGCTCGCCGACGCCCTCCGGGCCACCGCCGACGCCCACCACGACGCCGGCTACGTCGACCGGTGCGTCGCAGTGAGCCTGACGTACCGGGAGTGGGCGCTACGCAACAAGCCCCTGTTCCTGCTTCTCTACGGCAACCCGGTGCCCGGCTACGCCGCTCCCGAGGAAGGACCGACCATGATGGCCGGTCGCCGGGTGGCGGAGGTCTTCGCCGAGGTGGTCTTCGCCGGCTGGACCGCCGAGCAGATCGCCGCCGTGCCCGTTCCGGCGGCGGACCCGGCGCTGACCGCGCAGCTCACCGGGGCGGCGCAGGCCATGGCGCCGCACCTCTCCCCGGGCGCGCTGGCCCAGTTCCTCGGCGCCTGGGCGCAACTGCACGGGCTGGTCATGCTCGACCTGCTCAACCACATGCGCTGGCTGGAGGGCGCCGCGGCCACCGAGTACCACCGCGCCATGCTCGTCCAACTCGGCAACCGCCTCGCCGCCCTGAGGGATGGCATCTGACCGCCAATCTGGATCAGCCGGAGAGCAGCCAGCGAGGCGGCGGCCGACGTGGCCCGTGCGTTCAGGACGTCAGGACGGAGAGGCGGACCGGCTCGGCGAGAACGGCCGCCGCACCGGACAGGTCCGCCGTCCGTGCGGCGAGGGTGGCCGCCGCGAGGCGTGGCGGTAGTGCCGCGCCGAACTTGAGCCCGGCCACAGCCCGTTCGCTGATCTCCGGTAGACACAGTCGTGTGGCGGCGTCGGCGGTTGTTGCCCGCCACCTGGCGGTGGTGAGGTCCTCTCGGAGCCGAACGGCGTAGTCATCGAAGCGGTGGGCGGGATCGATGGCCTCGCCCATGGTTGCCGCCAGGGTGGCGTTGGCCCGCAGGCCGGCCCAGGTCCACCATCGCAGGTCGCCACGCCGGTCCCGGACGACCAGACTGCCACCGGGATGCACCAGCATGTCCCGATCGTCGCGCTCAAGCGTCAGCCGGCTCCTGGCCCGCGCGGTCAGCGACACCGGAGGATCCGCGCCGAGCAGCACCTCGCGCATGGCGCGGGTCAGCGCGAAGCCCGACCCCACCCACCCCGACGAGGTCCAGCGGGCCCGTCCACCACCGTCGGCCGGCTCCACGAAGCAGCGTCGACGACGCCAGTCAACGTACGTCACCCGCCAGCTCCGGCCGCCCAGCAGCAGGCGACGTTCGCCCGGTACCTCGTCGGTGAGCAGGCTGGGATCGATCCGGCCCAGCTCGGCACGGCCGTGCAGCGCGGTGAACTCGGGCGGCCCGGTGAAGACGGCGGTCATCTCCATGAAGTGGCGACGACCGAACCGCCGCTCCGCCTCAGGCCCGATGAAAAGCAGGCCACCGTCCGCGTCCAGGTATCCGTGCTCGACAAGATGGCGCAGGATGGGATCCGCATCTGGCCCGAAGGGCGACAGTCCATTCCATTCCTGGGCCCAGATCCGGTCGCCGACGCGGTGCTCCTGCAGGCAGAGCGCCAGGATCTGCTGGGCGACGATGTGCCGGGGCTCCGGCGGGGCGACCACCGGCTCCACCCAGTTCCTTCCCCACAGCAGCAGCAACGCCGCTGCCCGGACCAGTTCCTCACCGCTGCGGCACAGGAAGAGGCAGTTGCGGACACTGCCGGTTCGACGTCCGGTCCGGCCGATCCGCTGGAGGAACGAGGCGACGGTCCCGGGAGCATCGATCTGGATGACCCGGTCCAGGTCGCCGACGTCGATGCCCAGCTCGAGCGTGCTGGTGGAGACGATCACACAGTCACGGGCCTCCGCGAACGCCTCTTCGGAGCGGCGTCTTTCCTCGGCCGACAGTGAGGCGTGGGACAGGAAGGTGGTGACACCCTTCTCGCGGAGCAACTGCCCGAGTTCCTCGACGGTCTGCCGGGACTCACAGAAGACCAGCCGCTTCTCACCGGCGTGCAGTGCGGCGATCACTGTGGCGGCGTTGACGAGCGAGCCGACGTAATCGAGTTCGATCCGCCCCGGGGGCGGCTGTGCCACGGCCGGAGCGGCTGCCTCCGGAGGAGCGACCACCCGGGCGGGTCGGCTTCCTGCGGCCGAGCCCTGCAGCCAGTTCAGCAGTTCCACCGGGTTGCCCACGGTCGCGGACAGACCGATCCGCTGCAACGGTCGGCCAGTCAACCGGGCCAGGCGTTCCAGCACGGCGAGCAGGTGCCAGCCCCGGTCGTCACCGGCGAAGGCGTGCACCTCGTCGACCACCACGGCCCGCAGTCCGGCGAAGAAAATCCGGTGGTCGACGTTGGCGCTGATCAGCATCGACTCCAGCGACTCAGGGGTGGTCAACAGGATGTCCGGACGCTGCCACAGCACGGCTCGCCGGGCGGACGTCCCGACGTCACCGTGCCAACGGGCAGCGGTCCGTCCCACCCAGCCGACGTACCGTTCGAGCCGTGGGTGCAGGTTGTTGAGCAGGGCCTTGAGCGGGCAGAGGTAGAGCACCGAGGTCCCGGTCCACCGCTCGGCGGTCATCCGGGACAGCAACGGGAACACCGCTGCCTCGGTCTTGCCCCCAGCGGTCGGAGCGAGCAGCAGCGCGTCGTCGCCCTCGAGCAGCGGGTCGATCGCCGCCCGCTGGAGGGGACGCAGATCCGGCCAGCCGAGAGTGTTGACGATGTGGTGCAGGACGACCGGGTCGAGCCGTTGCTCCGGGCGGTCGTCGCTCACATCGGCAGCTGGATGTCGTCGGCCGAGGCGGCGTTCCGCTCGACCTCGGTCAGCTCGTCGGGGCGGACTGTCAACGCGTAGTGCCGACGGGGATCCCAGGCGTCGAACTGGTCGACCCGGTCGAAGACATCCGCGACGAGCTTCTTGAGGAAAACCCGGGGCGCGACGCCGACCTGCCCGCCGAGCCGGCCCGCGACAGCCCGGGCCAGTTTCCCGAGGTACGCGTCGTCGCATACCTGTGAGACTCGGGCGCTGCCGTAGATGTCGCGTACCCGAATACCGAGCTGGACGAGCGTCTCCTCGGTGAAGCCGGGGAGCCGGAGCTGGGTGGCACGCGGGTTGTCCCAGTGCCACTCGGGCCCGAAGTCGGTGGCGAGTCGCTGGGCCAGCGGGGCGAGTCGTTGCACGCCCTGCTGGCCGTCGTAGAAGGCCGGCGTGCCGGTGATCAGCAGGAACAGACCGGGGAAGCGTCCGCCGTAGATGTCGTCGATGAGTTGGCGCAGGGAGTTGAGCGCCTTGTCCCGGGCATCCGACCGAACCCGTTGAAGGGTCTCCACCTCGTCGAGCACCAGCAGAAGACCGGGGTGTCCGCTGTCCCGCAGCACGGTCAGCAGCCCCTGCAGGAAGCTGAGCGCGGCGAAGTGGTCGATGTCGCCCTTGACGCCGGCCGCCCGCCGCGCCGACGCGGCCACGTGCGGCTGGCCGCCCAGCCAGGCGGCTAGGCCGTCGGCGGTGATCTGGTCGCCGTCCGCCACGGCCGTCCGGTAGCCGCGCAGAGCCGCCGCGAACCCCGGGGTGTTCCGGGAGATCCCGGTCAGCCGCCGTTCGAGGAGGTCGCCCACCGCCCGGTCGAGCCCCTCCGCGTCCTGCTCGTCGACCGTCCCGGCAGCCAGGACGTCCTCCTCCAACGCGAAGATCCACCCGTCGAGGACGGGGCGCAACGCACTGGGCGGGAACTGTTCGGTGGTCAACTGTTCGACCAGCCGCCGGTACACGGTCTCCATCCGGTGCAACGGCGTCTCCAGCTCGGAGATCTGCACCTCGGCGACGGCGAACCCGCGCCGCTTGGCCCGTTCCCCCAGCCATCGGGTGAAGAAGGTCTTACCGGCGCCGTACTCGCCCCGGACGGCCTTGAAGACGCTCCCGGCACCGGCCACCCGGTCGAGATCCTCGTCGAGAGCGGCGGTGAACCGGTCGAGGCCGACCGCGAGGACGTCGAGGCCGTTGGAGGGTACGGCTCCCCGACGCAGCGCGTCGATGATGTCGCGGCGTCGCCGGGCACTGACCTCGACGGCCATCACGCCTCCAGGCCGAACTGCTCGACCAGCAGCGGGATGTCGAGCTTGGCGGTTCGCCCGTCCGGGTCGAGGCTGAGCACCGGATAGCCCTCCACCTGTAGCAGCCGGCGCAGCGCGGCGAAGAGCCCGGTGATCCGGTGAGCGGGGATGTTCGCCCGGGTGGCCAGCGTGTCCATGGTCGCCCGACCGTTGCCCGCCACGAGCGTGGCGACCAGGGCGGCCACCCGCTCGTCGGCGATCGGGGCACGGGTGTCGCGCCGGTCGGCGTAGACCGGACTGGCGAGCAGCGCCTCGACCAGCACCTCCGCCGGGTCGGCCGGTGCTGCGGCCGGGACGGGCGGCGGCGCGACGACCGGCGACGACGACGGCAGGTCGAAGAGGCTCTCGTCCTGTGCCGCGGTGCGGGGCTTGCGTGCCGCGCGGCCCGCAGTGCCGGACTCCGTCCGGGTCGCGGTGTCCGGCGCCCGGTCGGCGGTCGCGCCCTCCGGCGACGTCTGCCGCAGCGGCTCCCGCCACCACTCGGGACTGCTGACTGGCGCACCCGCCCAACCCGGCACGGCCGCCTCATCGTGCGCGGCGAAGAGCAGCAGTGGGATGACAACCTCGGCGGCTGACGCGCCGCCGTGATACCCGGCCTTGCGGGGCCCGTACCGGAGTTGCTCCTGCCAGGGCAGGACGACCCTGCCCTGGCCCAGCGCCACCCTGCTGCCGGTAAAGAGCAGCTCGCCGTCGCCCGGCGCGGTCGTCGCGGGACGCCAGCGGTTCTCACTTGAGTCGGACGGACGCAGTTCGGCGTCCGCCCCACGGTCGACGACGTGCCCATGGTCGGAGAGGAGAACGACCACCCGATCCTGGGTGACGGCGAGCAGGTCGCGCAGTCCGTTGACCGTGTCGGGGCCCCACTCGGTGGTGCCGGGGTCGCTGCGGTCCAGGGCGTCGTCGATGGTGTTGATGACGGCCGCCACCATCGGCACGGCCGGATTGCCGAGCGCCTGGGCGACCTCGGGGTCGACGGCCAGACCGGCGGGGGTGCGCAGGTCCGCCTTGTGCAGCAGGACGCTGCCGGGGAAACGAGCGGTGAATTCCTTTACCTCGACCGCCCGGTCACCGACGGTGATCCGGCCGCTGAAGAGGCTGCACCGGTTGACCATGGTGACCGTCGGCAGGGCGGCCAGGACGCCGGTGCGGGCCCCGCCGCCAGGGGTCAGCTCCGTCCAGGCGCCATTGCGCGCCAGGGCCTCGGCGATCTCGATCCCGGCTGCCGTCCCCATGCCGTCCAGCAGCAGGAGGAGGACCCGCCGACCGTTGTCGAGGATCGGGCGGACCACCCGGTCGAGGACGTCCTCCACCCGCAGCAGCGCGCCGGGTTCCCGTTCGGCCCCGGTGGTGTCCTGCAGCAGTTCGGCGAAGTGCCGGTCGTGCCGGGCCCTTCGGTGGTCGACTACGGCGTGCAGTGCCCGGTACGCCTGGGCGACGTCCGCGTCGGGATCCCCGGCGAACACGTCCAACCGGGCCCGGTCCACCCAGCCGTCCTCCCGGACCTGCCGGTGCACCGCCGCCAGCATGGTCGCCGGTTCCGGTGCGTCCGGAACGGCGAGCCAGCGCAGCAGCCGCACGGCCATCCGGGCGGTCTCGACCCGCTTACGGTCAGCCGAGCGGTGTGCCTCGACATCGGTGAGCCGCTCCTGCACCGCCTCGATCAGGCCGGTGTCGACGAGGTGCGACCGGGGCGCGGGCAGCGCGAGGCGTACGGCGTCGGCGAAGGCGCGCATCCGCTGGGTGAACCCGAGCGGCAGCAGGTCGGAGGCGACCAGCCGCCGGGCCATGTCGACCTCGGCGGCGATCTCCTCGGCTCGCCGGAGCATGCGGTGGGCCTCGTGGCGCACGTGTTCGTCACCGTCGAGCGCCCGGTAGATCCACGCCTCGGCCGCCTCCAGGTAGGCGGTGGCCTGCGCGTCGGTGAGCCGAGCACCCCCGAAGTACCGCTCCAGCCGGGTCCGGGCGACCGCGGTCTCCACGTCCGTCGCGCTGCCACCTCCCCGGGGCCAGAGCACCCCGGCGAGGAGCCCGAGGGCGATCGCGTCGACCCCGTGTCCGGCCCGAACGGCGGCGACCACCGGCACGGCGACCGGGCCGGCGGCCTCCACCAGGTAGGTTCCGATGCCGTCCGTCCACTCGTCGGGCAGGTCGAGGAAACGCATCTGGGTGGGGGCGTCGGTGCTCCACTGCAGCAGCCCCGCGCCGTCCAGTTCGTCGGGGTCGAGCCCGAGCGCCGCCCCGGCGAGGTGCCGGAGCGCGTGGTCCCGGGTCACGATGGTTCCGGCCGGCGGTGGCCAACCGTCGACCGGGGCCAGTTCGGTGAGCGCGTCGGCGACCCACCGGCCGGTCCGCACCAGCGTCGAGTCCAGACCCAGTCGGGTCTGCCCGCCGAACGCCTGCCGGACCAACTCCCACGGGTCGACGCTGCGCCCGGCCTGCATGCTCACGTGGGCGAGCAGGCCGTCCCCCAGTTCGGCGTCGGGCAGGTCGGTGAGGATCACGAGTTTCTCGTCGACTGCCCGGTCCACGAGCGCGGCCCGCGCGGCGATCGGTGTCGGGCAGGGCACCACCCGTACCGAGTGACCCGCGACGGTCAGCACCGGCTCGTCGGTCCATTCCGGGCGGGCGAGCAGCACGATGGCGTCCGTGCCGTCCTGTTCGGCCAGCCACGCCTCGACCTTCCGCCGGACCGCAGCCGGCCGTACGGCAATCCGGGCGAGGCTCACGCCTGCCGCTCCGGGGCGGTGACGTGCCAGGTCACGGCGACCGTCCGCCCTGCGACGACCTCCGCCCGGATCTCGTTCACCAGCCCGGCCAGGTCCGCCTCGGTGGCGATCGTCGTGCGGTGGGTGGCGACGTCAGGGGGCGTGGCCCGGTCCCGGTCATGAGCCGGCTTCCACTGCCCAGGGACGAGCTGTGGCTTGTCGTCCACCGGCTTCGGTCGGACCTCGGGGTCCGGGTCCTTCCGGGGCTCCGGGTCGCGTGGCTTCTCCTGGGCCAGGAAAGCGGCGGCATCGGCAACCGCCTGGCGCAGCGCCTCGGCCAGATCGGAGCCGTGGTGGTCGTCGCGGGCGGCGGCCCTGAGCTGCGCGATGATGACCCGCGCCCGGTCGTCGGTCCCGGCCCGCAGGGCGATCGCATCCAGCAGGGGCCACTGCGTGGCCGCGAGGCCGTTCACCAGGGTCTGGGCCTGCTTGAAGACCTGGCTGGCGGCCTGCCCGTCGAGGCCGCCCAGGTGCTCTTGGCCGCCGGCCACAACCCGCACCAGGACCACGTCGTCGCGTTCGTGGGCCACCTGGGTGAGCAGGTCCCTGACCCGCCGGGCGGTCGCCAGCCGGCCGTCTCCGGCCGCCGTCTCGAGGCCGAGCAGCTTCGCGTGCTGTTCCAGTGCCGTTACGAGTTTTCCGGCGACATCCTTGTACGCGGTGGCGACGTGGCGCATGGCACCGGCCATGGTGCCGAGGTTGGCCGGGTTGCGGAAGAGTGGCAGCACCTTGCCGAAGAAGGGCTGACCGAACTGGACGGCCGCCTTCCACTCCCCCTCGGTGGGCAGCTCCGGGTGGCGCAGCTCGAAGCGGTCCTCCACCCCGTTGACCGCCTCGACCCTGGTCTTGCCGCCGTTGCTGTCGTACCAACTGAGCTGCTGCTCGAGCGCGAAGACGGCGATGATCAGGTTCTGCAGGTCACGGTCGAAGCCGCGCCGCTTCGGCACGTCGAGGATCTCCCGGAGCACGTGCACCGGGAAGTGGTCCCGGTAGTCCCGCCGGGCCGCCTCCTGCAGCAGGTGCTGACTCCAGTAACAGGTGCTGATGTCGAGCACGTAGCGGTGGTCGACCAACTCGCCGAGGCGCAGCGGGTTGCAGATCCGCCTGAGGACGCGCTGGTCGTTGGCGGGAACGGCGACGCCGTGGGTGGGGTCGGCGGCGGCCTGCTTCGCGTAGTCGAGCACCTTGCCCAGCTCGGCACGGGTGAGCGGCTTCTCGTCCTCTGGCAGGGCCGGGGTGCCCGGGTACGACCACTCGAGCAGCTCGGCGGTGAGGTTCCGGAACGCGTCGGCGAGCGTGCCGCCGCGTGGGTCACCGACGCGCAACCCCTCGGCGAGCGTGTGCAGCACGCCGACCGTGTCGTCCTGCACGTCGGAGGGCTGCGGGTTCGCCGCCCCGTACGCCTGCTTGAGCGCGGTGATCAGGCCTTCGCGCAACTGGGTCTGCCGCTGCTGCAGGTAGACCCGGCCCTGCTGGCGGTCGGCCTTCGGCCAGTCGGCGGCGAGGGTGTTGAGGCGTTCGCCGGCACCACCGACCCCGAGCAGGTAGTTGATCTTCGCGAGCTGGGCGACCCGGCCCATCATGTCGTCGGTCAGGTAGAGCGGCAGCCAGAAGACGGTGTGCGAGCCCCGGGGCAGTTCCTCGATCCGGGCCCGGTCGGCGCTGCGCGGCAGATCCTGGGGATCGAACGGGTAGTCGACAACGATCCGCCACGACTCACCCGGGGCGAGGAGTGCGGCGACCGGCATCGAGTCCCGGTCGCGGACGTTGCCGAACTTGACCTGGACGATGTGCCGCCGCCCCCGCCAGTCGCGGGGCTGCTGCAGCTCGCCGTGGCTCCCCTCGACCCCGGCCAGGCCCATCTCGGCGCTGATCAGCTCGCGGAGGAGCTGCTGCCGGACGCCCGCCGAGGTTTCGTTGTTCGGCACGAGTTCGAGCAGCTTGTCGAAGTCGACGGTGTGCAGCTTGAGCGAGACCACCGGGTCGTGGTCGTCGGTGAGGTGCAGCTCCCCGGCGTCCTGCTCGATCTTGCGGAGCCGGTTGAGCACGATGGTGTTCTCGTAGCCGGGGATCGGCGAGGCGATGGAGCCGAAGTTCAGCGCGTGCAGCTTGGCCGCGGTGAGGTTGTGCAGGGCCGGCACCTCGGGCACCAGGGCGCCGAGCAGGATGGTCTTGACCAGCTTGTCGTCGAGCTGGAACTGGGTGTGCCCGGCCGCCCGCTCCTCGTCGATGCCGTTGAGCGCGAGCAGGATCGGCCGCAGCTTGCGCAGGTAGATGCCCCGGGCGGCCTCGAACTGCTGCCGGAGCTTGGGGCGGTCGGGCAGTTCGCCGTGCAGCACCAGCGGATCGAAGAGGGCGGCCACCCCGATCAGGTCGTTGACCCTGAGGGCGTCCCGCCGGTCGACCAGCAGCTCGGTCATCACCTTCAGCGCGGTCCGCTCCCGCTGCAACGCCTGCGAGAGCGCGACCAGGGTCGCCACCAGGGCCGGCGAGAAGGGGTAGAGCTGCCGGAACGCGGTGGCGTCCGAGCCGATGCCCGCGTCGCCGTACTGCGCGCCGAGCAGGAGGGTGTCCCACACCTCACGGTTGTGCTTCACCGCCGCGAAGGCATTGTCGATGATTTGCCGGGCGGCGTCGTCGTTCGGCTTGAGCAGCCGCTTCTCGGTGATCTCCGGCAGGTTGGTGTCGGCGAGGACGATCTCGCCGAGCCGCCCCTGGACGCTGCGCATCACGTGCGCGAGCGCCTCGCGTTCGGTTCCGCCAACCTGCGGGCCGAGGAACTCCTCCAGGTTGCGCTGCCTGGCCACGAAGGAGACCAGCGGCAGCGGCCGGGCCGCGTCGGCGGACTCGACCAGCTTGTTGAGCTTGGCGCCCTCCGTGTTGACGAAGGTGTGGTCGGCGATCCGGCCGGAGAGCCAGAGGATCAGCTCGTCGAGGAAGAGAACGATCGCGTCGTACCCGAGGGCCTTCGCGTGCCGGGTGATGACCGCGAGACCGGTGTCCAGGTCCAGGTATTCGCCGCTGTGCACCGCGCCGCTGAAGAAGGTCTGGGTCAGCGCGCTCACCAGGGTGTCGCGCTCCTTGGTGCCGGGCGGCTGCGCGGCGGCGTCGGCGTACCGCTGCGGGGTCCAGCCCTCCTTGCGGGCCCGCTGCGCGGCCAAGCCGTCGCCGCCCGCGCCAGGCACGGCTCCGCCGTCGCGCAGCGCGGCGAAGAACTTGTCGTCACCGAGCGTCCGGCGCAGGCCGGCGGCGTTCTCCAGCAGTGCGTCCGACCGGTGTACGGCGGGCACGGGCGCATCCGGGTGGACGGCGGTGACGTGGCGAAGGTACCCCTCGAGGATGGCCTGCTCGACGGAGCGCGCGTCGAGCATGTGCAGGGTCAGGGAGAGAAACCTCCGCCCCTTCAGCCAGGAGTCGGCGACGACCACCGGCCCCTCGATGCCACGGATCTGCCGGGCGTACGGGTTGTGCGCGAGGATCTCCCGCAGCACCGCCATGAAGTGCGACTTGCCGGAGCCGAAGGAGCCGTGCAGGAAGACCGCCTGGGATCGGCCGGTGTTGACGGCGTGCCCGATCTTCTGCAACGCGCTGGTGAAGTTCTCCCGGAGCTGGTCGGTGACCACGTACCGGTCGAGGTCGGCCCCTTCGGCCGCCTTGACGACGAAGTCGCCCTCGCCGACCGACGTCGGGATGTCGATCAGGTCGCGCAGCAGCGTCACCGGTGTTCCTCCAGCATCCCCAGGGTCCCGACACGCTACCCAGGGACAACCGGACGCGAGTACCGCTCCGATCAGCGGCCAGCCGCTCCTATCGACAGGACTGCATCAAACGCTGGTCACCAGCTCCGTCATCGACGGGCAATACGCAGCTCAACGGGGACCCGAATCGTTGCAGTCCACCATGGCCCACGTAACTGTCAGATCCCTGACACTGCCTGTCGACAGGTCGTCACCGCTGCACGGCGCACACGGACGGATCGAAGATCGGTTCCTGGATCGCCGACAGCAGTGGCCGGGACGCCTCGTGCTCCGGCCGGACGTGCCGGCCCAGCACGACCACCCCCACCGACCTGGCACCGGCCCTCTTCAGCGCGTACGCCAGAGACTGCGCACGAGAGCCGGTGGTCCAGGTGTCGTCAAGGATCAAGGGTCGCGCCGGAGCCGAGCGATCGATCTGCCCGACCGCGAACCAGTCAGCGTGGAAGGAGCGTGCCTCGGGTCCATAGCGGGGATTCGGCACCGCGCTGAGCCAGGGCAGCGGCGTATGGGTTCTCATCAGTGTTTCGAGGACGTGTGGTCCGGGTCTGCCCCGGGTGCTGGGCACGGTCACGACATGGGTTGGCGCACCACCCATCCGGTCGCCCACGCAGTCGAGGTGGTCGCGGAGGAAGAGCAGCAGCAGCGCGAGCAGATTCCATCGCGCCTGCATGGAGGGTGGGGTTGCCTTGTAGGAACGCAGGTGGTGGTGATGCTGCCCGATACGCGGCGAGTACGAGATCGGCACCACCACATCCGCGAGCAACCCGCCGGACTCGGTCTGATGCTCCTGGCAGGGATAGCAGTACGCATAGCCCGGGGTGCGCACGCCTCGACAGATCGGGCAGATCCAGGGCAGGACCGGCAACGGGTTGCGGAGGAAGTTCCGCTGCGGCTCGACGTACTCCCGGATCCTTGTCCAGGGGTCAGAGGCTGGCGAACTCAGGGAAGCCCTCCAGATCGACCGTGGTCGGTACCCGCTGGAGGATGCCGTCGACCGCTTCCAGCAGCTCGACGGTGCTGCGGGCGACGTGCACACCCGGCCGCTCGGCGAATGAGCGCGCCCATTCATGCCGCATCATCTGGGTCGTCAGCACCACCGGCCGCCCGTGCTGGAGCGCGAGCCGCGCCTGGATCCGCGCCCCACTGCGGTCACCCGCCTCGACCACGACGGTCGCCGCAGCGTATCCACTCATGACCGCGTTGCGCATCGGGAAGCTCTGCTTCGTCGGAGCGGCGTCGGGCCAGAACTGGCTGACCACCAGACCGGTCTCGGCGATGCGCTCCTGCAACTCCCGGTTGGTCGCGGGGTAGCAACGCCGGATCCCCGTGCCGATGACGGCCACGGTACGGCCCTCGGCGTCGAGGGCCGCGAGGTGAGCAGCGGTGTCGATGCCTTTGGCCAGACCGCTGACCACAGTCACGCCCCGGCGGGCCAGCGAGGTGGCCACCGAACGGGCGATCTCGATCCCCCGGTCGCTCGCGTCCCGGCTACCCACGACGGCGATGGCCCGGGGCTCCGGTGCTAGATCGCCTCGCATGAAGAGCAGTGGCGGCATCTCCCGGATATCACGAAGCTGTGCGGGGTAGTCGTCGTCATAGAAGGCACGGACAGTGATGCCCTCCGCCTGCCAGTCGGCGAGGTCGACCGCAGCGGCGGCGAGAAGAGGCTCGACGGATCGGGTGTCGGCGAAGAGCGTGTCCGTCTGACCGGCCACCCGCTCGAGCACGGCGATCGCACTGCCGACCTCCTGCACGTCGTGGGCGATGTCGGACCAGCTCAGACCAGGCTGGCGCAGCAGCGCGACCAGCGCAGCCCGCTCCACCGTTACCTGATCCATGCCCCGGATCCTAGAGGCCCTGCCGGGATCGGCACCCCGCTGACCAGGCCAGATCGGTGCGGCTGTCGTACGACTGCTGGCTCCCCACCCCACCGACCGAACATATGTTCGTGCCAGGTGCCGCGTCAAACGACGCACGGCAGCTCGACTCGGCGTACGGCGTCATCGTCGTGCCGGAAGGCGGTGTGGCCGGCACGGGTGAACCGGACGGTGACCGCCCGGCCGGCATGCTCGGCGGCGAGCCGCACCAGAGCATGCGTCGGGTCGGCGACCGGTTCACGGGCAGGTGAGCAGGGCACCGGCAGCGGCTCCTCCGGGTCGGCCGGGACCAGTCCGGCCAGGTCGTCGGCCAGGTGCGTCAGGCACTCCTCGATCGCCCCTGCCAGGGTGGGCCGGGTCGGCAGGTCGTCGGGGTGCACCGGGGCGTCCCGGGCTTGCAGCTCGACCGACCAGTACCGCCCGTCGGCGCGGAGCGGGTGGCCGGTGTGCTGCCGCAGGTCGAGCAGGCTGACGTGCAGCGCCAGGTCCAGGCCGACGACGAGCCGGATCACCTCCGCGAGGGGCGGCACGTCGGGGCGTACCGCGGTGACGAGGAGGCGGGCGGCGGGCAGGCCACGCCCGGCCTCGCGGACGTACTCCCCCACCGGGTCGGCTCCGGGCCAGGGCAGGGTGACGTACCCGTCGCGCAGGTCGCGCGGGATCTCGTGACCACCGTCCGCCTCGGCCAGGTCCTCCGGGCGTACGCCGAGGACGGCGGCCCAGGCCCCGAGCCGGTAGCGCTCGGGGAGCCGGACGACCACCGACCGACCGCCGGGCGTGATCGCCACCCCGCAGGTGACCTCCGGGGTGCCGGCCTGCCAGGTCAGATGGACCACCCGGTGGCGCAGGTCGGTGAGGGTGACCAGCACGGCCCGGTGCAGCCGGCGGGTGCCGCCGCAGGTGGCGCAGCGCAGGGCGGACCGTTGCCGACCGGTCCCGCCGCAGCGGGCGCAGTCGTGGTCGGCGCGGCCAGCCGTCACACAGCGGCAGGCACGTGGTCGGCTCTCCGGGCGGCAGTCCGGGCAGGGCCGACCGGGGACGGCGTCGCCGAGCCGGGCCGGCGCGGGCGGTTCGGCGACCCGACCCAGCGGTACGCCGGCACGGCGACCCACCGCGCAGCTGATTCGATCGACGGCCGCGTGGAGGCCGGTGTGCCACCAGCGGCAGTCCCGCCAGACCGCCTGGGCTCCGGGCCAGTCGCTTCCGTCGACCGAATCGACCGCGCTCGCGGCGACCCGCCGTTCGACCTCCTCGACGGCACCGGCGGTCGGCAGCGAGCGTGGACCGACCGGTGACGTCGCCGGGCAGGGCCGGTCGGGGCCGAGCAGCCGGGCCGGGGCGGTCAGGCCACGGTCGGCGAGTCCGGTCAGGGCCTCCGCCGCGTCGGTACGGACCAACGCCGTCGCCAGATCGGGACTGCCGACGACCGGTCCGCTCACGGCAGGCGAGCCGGGTACGTCGTACCGGACGGTCCAGTGCAGCCGGTCGCCGCGTCGGCGGGCCGTCACGACCAGGTCGAGCAGGAGCAGGTCGGCGAGGCCGCAGAGCCGGGCCAGCCGGCTGTCCGGGTCGACCGGGGACGGTGCGGTCGACCCGCCCAGCCACAGGCGCCAGGGCCGACGGGCAGCCTCGGCGAGGGCTTGGGCGGCCAGGGCACACCGGTCGGGGCCCGGCAGGTCCGGCCGCCAGGCCGGTGGGAGGCGTACCAGTAGGGGGTCGGGGTCGAGCGTGGCGGCGACGGTGGCGGCAAGGTCGCGTACCCGGGGAGTCAGGTCGGCCACCCCGCCACCCGCCGGGTCCGGACGGGGGTCGAGGTCGCCGGGCGTCACCCGGTGGGAGGCGACCGCGCCGGTGTCGCGGTTGGCGACGGTGAGCAGGAGTTGCGCCCGGCGGCGACCGCGCCAGCGGCAGCGCGGGCAGCCGGTGCCGGCGCAGTCCGGGCAGGTGACCACGGTGGGCGGTGCGCTCATCGCGGCGGCCTCGCCGAGCAGGGTCCGTCGTGGTCGACCCGGCGCACGCAGCGGCGGCGGTCGGGCAGCGGCAGGTCGCAGAAGACCCGGTGGCGTACGCCCTGCTCGTCCTCGAAGCTGACGGTGACCTCGGCGGAGTCCACCTCGGAGAGGAAGCTCACCGAGTGGGCCAGGGTGCCGGCGAACTGGCGGGCGGCGGGCAGGTCGCTGGCGGTGAACGGCAGGTGCGCCACGAAGCGTTCGCTCATCGGGCACCGGCCAGCTCACGTCGGGCGGCCTGCGTCTGCCACTCCCGCAGGGCGGTCTTGATGTGGTCGGCCTCCTGCTGGGTGCGGGCCAGCTCGTCGTAGAGGGCGGTCAGGTCGTCGGCGACCCGGTCAAGGAAGTGCCGCACCTCGACGGCGTCCACCCCGCGCCGGCCGCGCGGAGTGAAGAGCCGGTCGCGGACCTGCCAGGGCCGCAGCGATCCGGCCGCGCTGCTCCGGTACGCCGTCCCGCGCGGCTTTCCACCGCCCGACCTTCCGTGGCTCGGCCGGACGGATTCCGGATGGGATTCCCGGCTCCCAGTAATTGCGTGTCGACCTACTTTCGCAGTCCGACGGAGAAATGCGCGCACGACAGCACCCGCTCCTTTCCGAGGTGACGAGGACAGGCTGAAGCCGCTGCTCAGCCCGGGGAAGATGAGGGTGCGGCGGCCGAACCGGGGGGCGTGGAGACCGCCGCACCACGGCCATCCTGCGGCCGGATCAGCAATGATGCAACGTTTTTCGGCCCCGATTGTTGACTTATTTCTGGCTAACGGTTAGGCATTCCTGAGTAGGTATTCGAGATGTTGCAAAATCGGACGGAGGCGTGATCATTGGCCGAAGACATGGGCTCGACGGTGCCGCGGCGGCAGCTCGGCCGGGCGCTACGGCAGTTGCGCACCGAGGCGGGGGTGACCCTCGACGCGGCGGCCGAGGCGCTGGAGTGCAGCCGGCAGAAGGTCTGGCGGATCGAGAGCGGCCTCGGCGCGGTGCGCTCGGTAGACGTACGGGCGATGTGCCAGCTCTACGACGCGAACCCGGAGCTGACCGGCGCACTGGCCGCCCTGGCGAGCGAGACCAAGGCCAGGGGCTGGTGGCACGCCTACGGCGACGCCATCCCCGACTGGTTCGAGCTGTACGTCGGCTTGGAGTCGGCCGCTTCCCGCCTCCGGTTCTACAAGAACACACTGGTGCCGGGTCTACTCCAGACGAGGCGGTACGCCCTGGGGATCTACCAGGTCGACCAGCCGGAGATGAGTGAGGAAGACCGGGAACTGGCGGTCGAGCTGCGGTTGCAGCGACAGTCCCTGCTCACACGCCGGCTGCCCCGGGCTCCAAGGGTTCAGGTGACCCTCTGCGAATCAGTGCTCCTCCGCCCAGTCGGTGACGCGGCCGTCATGGCCGAACAACTTCGTCACCTGTTGGACGTGACCGACCTACCCAACATCTCCATCCGCATCCTGCCGCTGGCAGCCGGGCCACACAGCGGCAACGTTGCCGGCGAGTTCGTGATGCTGGAGTTCCCACCCGGTAACCGAAGCACTCCGGAGCCTGCTGTCGTCTACAGCGAATCACTGACTGGCGGGCTCTATCTCGACCGGCCGGCAGAGTTCGGTGCCTACGAGAAGGTCTGGGCAAGCCTCGGTCGACTCACCTTCGATGAAGGACAATCGAAGAACGTGATCAACAAGATCCTTGGGGAGGTTCATCATGGCTGACCTGACCGGTGCCCGGTGGCGCAAGAGCAGCCGAAGCGCTGGCAATGGTGGCGAGTGTGTGGAGGTCGCCGACAACCTGCCCGGCCTCGTTGCCGTACGCGACAGCAAGGACCAAGCCGGTCCCGCCCTCACCTTCAGCCCTGCCGCGTGGGCCACCTTCATCGAGGCCACCAAGCCGAGCCGCTGACTGCTCGACCGTCCGGACGCCCCAGCTCAGCTCGGCTGGGGCGTCCGCGCGTTCTGATGCCTGTCAGGTGGGTGCTTCAGGCCATCCCCCGTGGTTTACTCGCAAGGAACGGCCGGAAGGCCCGGGATCAGAGGGCACAGCCATGTTGTTGAGTTTCCGCTTCGCCAACCACCGATCGTTCCGCGACGAGCAGCAACTCAACCTGACGCCGACCTACCGCAGCGACGACCAGCCCGAGCAGGCAGTTCGGGTGGTGGGCATCTTCGGCGCCAACGCGTCCGGCAAGTCCAACTGCCTGCACGCTCTATCATTCATGCGCCGCTTCGTGATCTTCTCTGACCGCGAGGTCGAGCCGGGTCTTGGCGTGGCCCGCGAGCCCTACCGACTGACGCCTGAAGCGCTCGAAGCGCCGTCCCATTACGTTGTCGACCTGAGCCTGAGCGGCGTTCGACACACCTACGGTTTCGCTCTGGACAACGACGGCGTTGTCGAGGAGTGGCTCTACCACTACCCACGGAACAGACGACGGCGCATCTTCGAGCGCAACGGCGACTCCTACGCCTGGGGGGAGGAATCTGGCCAGCGGGTGCTGCTGGAGCGGATCGCCGAGGTCACCGCGTCCGCAGCCCTCTTTCTAAGCACCATCGCTCGCTTCGATCACCGGCACGCGGACGGCATTGAACCCGAGCCGCTCCGCGACGTCTACCGCTGGTTCCAGACCATCAAGAGTCAAGAGCATCCGGTCTTCCGGAGGAACAGTATCGCCTCGGTAGCGTGGTCCCGCGACAATGCCATCAGGCGCACTGTGATTGAACTTCTCCGTGCCGCCGACGTCGGGATCGTCGATGTTGTGACGACTACGAGTACCGCGCTGGATGAGGCACCGGAATTACTCCCGTCGGCAGAACTGGAAGCCGAGGGCCGCAGTATGCGCTCGCGAATCCGCCAGGCCAGCGAGCGGGCACCACGGAGACGCCTGAAGTTCGCCCATCAGGGGCCGGCTGGCGAGGTGCTGTTCGACTTGGCGGAGGAGTCAACCGGGACCCAGCAACTGCTCGGGCTCGCGATCGAGGCAGCCCAGGTCCTGAGCGGTGGCGGCACCATGTGTGTGGACGAGATCGACGCCAGCCTGCATCCGTTGCTGACCGCGAAGCTCATCGGACTTTTCAAGGGCGAATCATCGAACCCTCGACACAGCCAGCTCGTCTTCACGAGCCACGACGCTGCCCTCCTCGGCACCATCGACACCGAGGAGATTCTTCGACGGGATGAGATCTGGTTCGCCGAGAAGGACGCCGACGGAGCGTCCACGCTCTACCCGCTGACGGACTTCAAGCCCCGCAAGGAGGGCGAGAACCGACAGCGCCGGTACCTGAACGGCAACTACGGCGCAGTGCCGGACCTCTCGACGTACCTGTTCGAGCAGGCGCTGGCAGCACGGGGACAGGTGGATGACGAAGCGACGAGTTGACCCTCCCGGCACCGGCCGCAGCCGTGCCAGCACTACTCGGGAAACCAACCTCCGCCGCAGGCCCGGCATCAGAGAACAACGGAAGACCGTACTCGCAGTAACCAATGGCGAGTCCACCGAGCGCGTCTACCTTGAGGCACTCGGGCGGGAGTCGTGGCTGCGGCACCGCTTGGTCGTGGTGGTGGAGAAGGGCTCTCCCATCGACGCGGTACGCGGCGCTGCTCGCCGCCGGGACGACAACGACTTCGATCAGGCGTACGTGGTCTGTGACGTCGACCAGTACCCGGTCGCTGGACCGGCGAGCGAAGCCCGGAAGCGCGACGTCACGCTGCTCTGGTCGAACCCCTGCTTCGAGGTGTGGCTGATCCTTCACCACGCCGCCTGTTCTCGGTACCTGGAGAACGCAGGGAAGGCCGGCGACCTGCTGCGCTTACACGTCAAGGGATGGGACAAGACCAAGCTTGACTTCGGCGCGTTCCGCGACGGTGTATCCATCGCCATCGACCGGGCTCGCAAGCTCGGTGACCCTCCTGGGGCCAACCCCTCGACCGCAGTCTGGCTTCTGGTCGAAACCCTTCGCTGACCTATCCGGAGCTGACGTTCCGATGACCAGCTCCGGCATCCCCAGGGCTACTTGGCCTTGCCGCAGAAGCGACGGTGGTACTTCAGATACTCCTGGCTGATGGGGTGGTTCTTGTGTCTGTGCAGTCGGGCAACCTGCTCCCCGCTGGACGTCCACCGCACGACGAAGCCCTCGTCGACGTAGATGGCGAAGGCATCGAACTGCACATGATGATTCGGGCAGAGACAGAGCACGTTGCTGATGTCGTCATCCCCGACGTGTGGTCTACCCAGCCCTCGGATGTGCGCCGCCTCGCTGTAGTAACCCGTCCGGGTGACCAGCCGGACTCCACAGATCTGACACTGGTGGCCGTACATCCGTTTGACCTGATCGGCTACCGCAGTGCTGCGGACGATGCGCTCGGTCCGGACCGTAACTCTCCTGGCGGGCCCCCGCTCGCCTGTGCCCCGGTTCGCAGAGTCGAGCGAGTCGAGCGTCCCGGACGCCGAGTCGTATCCGGCAAGGCCCAGTCGGGCGAGGAGTGCGCCCTGGTCGATCTCGGAGGCCAATGCGGTCGACAGCATCGCCACAGCTCGGCCCCGGACGTCCACCTTGCCGAGCAACGCCGCTGCAGCAGAGGTGAACCCCGTAGACACCGGCTGAGCGCTCGCGTCGGCGGAGCTGGACGGGCCGTGACCATGGAAGGCAGAGGTATCCACCTCCACCTCCCAGACGTCCTTGACATGGACCGCGTCGCCCAGCGGCCTGTCCAGTAGACCGAGCACCTGCCCAGCGGCCGACCGCCGAGCCTGCCGCCCACTCTCACCAAGCAGGGTCGTACCCCTGGCCTCGAACTCGGACAGGTTGACCAGGCGGCTATCGCCATTGGCGACTCGCGCGATGGCCGTCAAGGCCAAGACGAGCAGTTCCCGCTCGGCCGGATCGTCATTCCGACGAGAGAGGTCGATGAACTGCTCCAGAGCAGCGAACACGTCCCGTCGACGGAGGCGTCGCGGTGCGGCGACCGCACCCGTCGCCTGGCTGGCCTGGCGCACGGGCGGCAGCATTGTCGCGATCCGCGCGTAGTCAGCGGTGCTGACCAGCGTGATGCTCCGGAGTGTGACGGGTAGTCCCAGCTCGCTCAGGATCGGCACAGCGGGCACGGGACTGGCGAACTCCTCGACCTCCCCCAGCGCCATCATGTATTCCCAGGTCCGCCCCTTGTCATCGGTCTGCCAGATCTGCTTGGCCACCTGCGGATTCCAGAAGAGATGCAGGATTCGGGTGCGCGCGTAGAAGTGCTTATTGGCGTAGAAGAGGACGTCGTCACCGACGCGCCGGTCCCGCAGGGCTCGGACCTTCGCGTTGTTCTGCTGCTGCGTGGGCGTCGAGCCCCACAGCCGGGCGACACCGTCGGGGTAGAGCCGAGCCAGGACCGCAAGGTCAGATCCGAGTTCTGACGCGATGTCAGCCAGCCTGATACCCCGCCTGATCGAGTGTTCGTAGTGCTGCGGGCCGCGTACCCGTTCGGTGCCACGCGACTGCAGCACCAGTTGCGGCATACGGTAGGTCTCCTGATCGGGGCGGTGATCGCTCACGCGCTTCGGCATCGTCACTCCTCGCCGCCTACACACTCAACGATGGACTGGGGCACCACGAACCCTTCCGCCTTGCCCGGCCTCAGGTAGTGGGCGCGGAGCGCCGGCTCCAGCCCCTCGGGCAGGTCACCCGCCGCGACCAGCTCACGCATCGCCCGAATGATCGGCCGCGTGTACCCGACCAGAAGCTGCCCTTCGGGATACCCGGCAAGCTCGTAGACCCGCCGTCTCGGCACAAGGCCCTTCGGGTCCTGAGCCGCCTCCCGGAGCACCTCAGCTCGTACCGAATAGCCCCACTCCTCAAGCCTGGAGAGCAACGTCTCGAACATCTCCCGCGACCACGGCAACGAGCCTTCGGACTCAGGATCAAGCTCTTCGGACAACCGCTGGGTGGTGTCGAGCGTGCTCTCACTGACCTCGACCCGGAACGCCTCGGCGGCCACTTCCAGGAAGTCCTGGGGTAGAGCCATGAAGAAGCCGACACCTGCACGGTCGGCCATCTCGTTGATCAACTCAACCCGCGGCCCGATGGGCTCCTTGTCGGCGTCCAGCCGCCACCAGTCCTCCTTACGGTCGCGGGTGACGAAGAGCAGATCCTTCCGCTCGGCAGCGGCATGCTCGATCAACTGCTCCCAGACCAGGTAGTCCCCGGTGCCTTCTTCCTGCTGGTCGGGCTTGTCCGCGTCCATGTACCCCGGAGGAAGCCTTCGAGCAAACCGCCCCCGACCGACGGCGATCAACTCGGCGAGTCGCTCGGTGGTGAAGGGCGGACCCACCCGACCGTCGGACAGGGCTTCGAGCCGCTTCAGCACTGGATCCTTGCTGGCGTCTCGAAGCGCCTCTCGGAGGTTCAGGCCGCTACCGCCCTGTTCGACACGAGCGATCACCTGCTTAAAGGCGTTATCCAGCGATGCCTGCAGATCCCTGGCCTCGCTTGCGGACATCGTCCGTGTCCCCCAGGACGACAGCTCGCCAGCGGCCTTCTTCCGGGCTTCCCGAAGACCAGCCACCGAGTTCGTGGCGATGACCTCGCGCATGACGTCGTCCCGGTTACGCCAGAACTCCGTCTGCACCTGCGCGGGAATGAACAACGCTGTGGACACCGCCTCCAGTGCGGAGAAGACCTGCTCCCGGGGGCTCTTCGAGTACCGGTACAGGTCGAGGAGCACGTTCGTGTCCAGGGCGACGATGCCTATCCGGAGCACCCGCTCCAGGTCAACGCCCCTCGCGTTGCGGTAGCCCTCGTAGCCGTCGAAGAGGCCCCGCAGCTCTTGGTGCTTCCCCTCGTCGCTTCCGCTCCTAGGCACGGTCGGCACTCCGATCGTCAAGTCCGCGCAGCGCCACCAGGGCCGCCCGGTCGGCGCCGAGTTGGGAAAGCTCAGCGTCAACGAGGTCCGTGAAGAACTGTGCCGGCGAACCGGGGAAGTCAGGCCGTTCCTCGGTGTACCACTGGTGCAGCCACGGCTCCAGCTCGCTGATCCCGGCGAGGAGAGGCAGGAGCCGGTCCGCCGGCCAGGCCGCCTGCAGCTTCCGGTCAAGGTAGACGGTCGCCAGCGCCTGCGCCTGCGCGAGGTGGTCCCACCCGGCCCAGCCGAGCAGTTCCGTGCCATCCCCATCCCGGCCCGACTTCGGGTACGAGATGAAGCGCTCCTTCGGCACATCGAGCTTGCCCCGGGCTCGCCAGTACGACGCCTTGGCGAAGTCAGCCGAGGTGTACTTCGGCGGGACCTTGATGTCCACGTCCTCGCCCGCGTCCTCCAGGCGCTGCTGCGCCCAGGTGCGCTCCCACTGCACCCGCTTCCGAAGGCCGGACGGCTTGTAGCGGTAGACCGGCAGGTAGGGCACGTGCTCGTCAGCGACGAGTTTGCTCAGCGTCTTGGTCAGGTCGTAGTCGTCCCGCCCGACCCACAACTCCAGCACCGAGCGGAAGTCCTCGTCGTGGCGCACCTTGTCGGCGAGCTGCGCCACCGACTGCGGCGTGGGCCGGTCACCCCACAGCTCGGGAGCCTCCAGTCGGTCGAGCAGCCACTCCCGCAGTGCCTTCGCCTGCATGGCGTCCCAGCCCTCGGTGGCCCACCGCCGCTTGCACTCCGGCCGCTCGATCAGCGCAATGTTGCGATCAGACTCGATTACCTCGATCCGCCGCTCCACCAGCCGCCGGTACTCCTCCGGCCAGTGCGACGGCAGCTCGGTGATCGGCGTCGACCCGTGCCGAGCGAACCACTCGGGCTCGGCGCCCTTACGGGCCAACACGATCTCGAATGCCCGCTCCCCTAACGCGATCTCCGGCGACTCCCCGCAGGTCAGATCCTCATCGCGCAGCCCATAGAGCCGGTAGACCTCCCAGTCCAACTCCTCCTGAGCCGTGATCATGCAAGTTCGAGTCGAGTCGTAGTCGGCCCGCGCCGCCCGGAGCCTCTCCCTGGTCGGCACGCCGGACTCCGCGACTGCGGCTGGGCCCAGGCGGTCGAGTCGCTGCGCCAGCGAATCGAGGATCCGCGCCTTCATTAAGGGGTAGGCCTTTGGCAGTGGAAACTCATGAAGCTTCGTCCCAGTGAATTCGTAAAAGTGCTCCCAGTCGTCGCTGGTAAATCCGCCACCCTCGCCGCGAATACCCTTGTCATGACTGACCTGCTTCAGCCAGAAGCAGGCGGTCGAACTGTTCAGCACCCCAAGCAACCGCAGGTGGTCATCCTCCGTTGCCCCCTCCTGCAACTTGATTACGGGCGCAGTGCTATTGAAAAGGCGCTTTCTCCTATCGAACGCGAAATGATTGTGCGTTGCCACAAACGCGAACGAAATTCCAAACTTGATTCTCAGCTTGCTCGAATAGTTCTCTAGATGCGAGAACCAGGGACGCCCTCCCTCAACGACAGACCTGCCAAATATCATCCGGGCGGCCAGTAAAGTTCGAAATGGCCACAACCGCCGCGATACCAAGAATTCTGACTCTGGCAGATACTCAGTGTGCTGCTCATCAGCGTATGGGGAACGAACATGAATCAGACCGCTGAACGCGAAGTCGCGAACCGAGTCACCGACAACCAGTTCGCGTACCCAGCGAGCTTCACCGTTGCGAAACACAGCCCCCTTGGGCAAGAAGTAGGCTTCGTCCGCTCCGGTCTTGGTTGTTCGCCCAATTGAATCGATGATTGCACCCAGCCGGGATGGCGCCCTCTCGATAATCTCGAGGAGCCCGGCAGCCCCGCCACCCGAGAGACTCCAGGGGAAGTGAGCAAACCGCTCTCGCGCAAGATCCGCCACACTAACCCAGGTAGACTCAGATCCCGGTTGACTGACTTGCTCCACCACAGCCTTCCAAACGAAACCCTGCTTCGCGTCAACCGGCTGCCCGGGTTCGCCGCGCACCCCAAGTACCACCCGCACAGATCCACCTCGTCGCCGCGCGTTCGCACGACCAATCAATATCGTTGTTGGGGTGCCGTGACCCGGAATGTAGGCACCAGATGTATCGATTACTTCTGTCAGCTCGACCTGATGCGCGAAGTATTCCTCAATCAGTTTCCTGCCGAACTCGCGCTTCATAAATGCATTGCCGGTAATTTGGCCGACGCGACCGGCGCCGTCACCCTGCCCGTCCGACCGCTTTGCGAGGTCAAAGAGCCGCCTAGCAAACGGAACCGTAAGCGCGTACTGGCGATGACAAACATCGGGATAGATGCTACGGTAGAGCCGATTTCTCGCCTGGTCAGCAACGGTGATATAGGGAGGATTTCCCACCACTACCGCGTACTGCCCCTCACGCAAGTAGTCGCCCAGCACGTCAGCATCCTCAGTGGCGTAAGCGAAGGCGTTCCCGCCTTCCAACTCAGCCATCAAGTCACCCTGATGACGGGACGTCCGGCCCCAGTGCAGGAGGGAGTCACCGGTCGCCACCCGAACCGTCCAGGCGGGGGTGCGCTCCAGGGACGTCAGTCCGCACTCCTTCATCGCGGCGATCAGCAGCCGAAAGCGGGCGATGGCCACCGCGAACGGGTTGATGTCCACGCCGGTCACCTGGCCGAGCGCCCGCTCGACCAGCACCCGGATGTCAGTCGCCGGTTCGCGCTTCTTCCAGAGCGTCACCAGGCGCTTGAACGCGCCGAGCAGGAAGTGGCCCGAGCCGCAGGTGGGGTCGATGACCGAGGTCTCCGAAAGCCCGAACTCCCTGGCCGCCGGCTCGAACGTCCGATCAAGGATGAACTCCTCCACGAACTCCGGGGTCTGCAGCAGCGCGTACGTCTTCTTGGCGTGCGTCGACAGGTCCTGGTAGAGGTCGCCGAGGAAGCGGGTGTCCAGGTCGTCCTTGCGCAACGACACCAGCCCCGGCCCGCGCCGGAAGAAGTCGGAGAGCTTCTCGGCCGCCTCGCCGCTGATCGGGAAGCGCCACACCGGGTTGTGTTCGTCGAAGATCTTGCCGGTGGCCTTCAGGGTGCGCAGGTAGCCGAACGCCTCGCGCAGCCACTCCCGGTCGTTGTGCCGGGGGTTCTCGATCAGGTGCTGCTGGCGGCTCTCCAACGCCCGCTCGACCGGGGCGCTCGGCTCGGGGCCGCCGATCCAGAGCGGCTCGACCAGGTTGTTGTCCTCGCAGAAGCGGACGAAGACGCAGCCCAGCACCCACGCCACCGCCGCTTGGTCGAGGATGTCCTCCAGCCAGGTCTCGAACGTGCCGGCGGTGCGCTTCGCCTCCGTGGCCGCGCCGTGCTCCTTCTCCAGCGAGGATTCCAGCTCGGAGTCCCGGTAGACCTGACCGCGCAGGTCGTCGGTGAGGGCGGTGACCTGGCCTTGCAGCGCCTTCAGCGCGATCATCGAGCGGTTTTCCTTCCGGGAGCGGCGGGGGTGGTGGCGTCCGTCCACTCCTCGGGCAGCCACAGCGACTGGCTGGCCGGCGAGGTGAGCGGGAGTTGCTGGCCGTCGAGCAGCACAGGCTCGGCACGGCGGGCAGGCACGAGGAGCAGTCGGGCGGCCGGGCGGGGCCGGGTGGGGTCGGCCAGTTCCTGGATCAGCCGGAGCTGCTGGTAGCGGGCCAGCGGCGCGGCCTCGGTGATCAGCACCGGCCGGTCGGTCTCGGCAAGGGTCTGCTCGATGGTCGGCATGACCTCGTGCTGCACCAGCTCCACCAGGGAACGGAAATCCGGATCGGTCGGTGAGCCGTTGTCGGCGGCGACGAGCGCCTCCCAGGGGAAACCGAGCGACCGTAGCCGGTCCAGCAGGATCGCGGTGACGTCGACCTCGACCAGGTCGAGCCGCTCCAGCAGCGCCCGGCGGGCGGCGGCGGGGCGGCGGATCGAGGCGAGCACCACCAGGAAGCCGCGCCGTTCGATCACCCCGGCCAGCCGGGCGGTGGTCCGGGCGGCGGCGTCCGGTGCCAGGATCGGCCCGATCGTGCTGGACATCCGGGTGCCGGTGACCGACGAGGTCCGGTCCGGCGGGGTGTACCGGCCAGGCAACGCGTCCCACACCAGCGGGATGTCGCGCAGCAGGGTGTCCAGCGCCGGCCGGGGCGGCAGTTCCTCAGCGCGGGGGAACCGGGTGCGCACTCTGGCGCGTACCGCGTCGGGGTCGAGGGTCTGGCCGACGAGCGCGCCCGCGGCGAGCCGGAGCGCGCGTTCGGCAGGCATCTTCGCCGGGTAGAGCTGGCCCTGTGCGTTGACCGCGACGTCGCCGCCGCTGCCGGCGGCGGCGAGCTGCAGGAGCCGGGCGTCGCTGAGCACGGGCATACCGGCCGGCGGCGACTCCAGGGCACGCAGCTCGTCGACGGCCCGTCCCCGGCTGGGCAGCGGGTCCGCCGCCGCCAGCGCGCCGGCCCGCCGACCCAACCTCGTCACGTATGCGAGGAGGTCGGCGGCGCTGCCCTCGGCGGTCGGGTCGTCCGGTTCCCGGCCGACCAGGACGGTCTCGGTGCCGCGCAGCCGCTGCAGGGCGATCCGGGCGTCGCCGCCCTGGGCCAGTTCGGTCTCGACGGCGGCCCGGACCAGGCCGATCGCCTGGGCGGTGCGCTTCGGCTCCGGCGTGTAGGAGCCCCGCGCGGCGATGAGCGCCTCGGCGATCTCCTCGGCGGACATCACCCCGCCCCGCCCGTCCAACAGTGCGACGACCTCGTCGCGGATCAGCGTCAGGGCCGGGTTGGGCTGCCACTCCCGCTCGACCGCGCGCCGGATCGCCCGGAACAGCTCGGGCTGGGTCTTGCCGACCGCCCGTGCCGCCTCCGCCTGGGACGGCCAGCGCAGGTAGTCGCCGTCGGCGGTGGCGGCCTGGCCGAGGAGCACCTGCAGGCCGGTGCGGTGCCAGGCGGTGCGGCCGGTCGGGGCGGGCAGCAGGGTGGCGCAGAGCGCCTCGATTCCCTGGGCCTGCGGCGCCGCCGAGCCGGTGGGGGCGGTGTCGGTGCTGTCGAGCAGGTCGCGCAGCTCGCGGATGCGGGCCAGGATCTCCTTCCGGGTGGCGTCGGGAACGCCCCGGGCCCGGGTGAGTGCGGAGGGTTCGGCGGCGAGCAGCTCGCCGACGGTGGTGATGCCGAGCCGTTCCAGGGCGGACCGGGCGCGGGCGGTCAGCTCGGTGGCCTCCAGCGGCGAGCTGCGGCCGACCGGCGCAGGTGTGCCGGTGTCGTCGGTGGCCGCCGCCGGCTCCGGGATCTCCCGGAAGATGGCCCGCCAGACGTCGGTCATCTCGTCGAGCGTGTCGAAGCGGGCGGCGGGGTCCCGGGCGAGGGCCTTGGCGAAGAAGTCGACCAGCCGGTCGGCGACGGCCGGGTCGAAGGCGGCCGGGTCGAGGGTTACCTCGACGCTGACCGTGGCCGGGTTGGCCCCGTCGCCCCACCTCGGCAGCGCGCCGGTGGCCATCTCGTAGAGGGTGACGGCGGCGGCGAACCGTTCGGCGGCGGCGTCGTAGCGCATTCGGCGCGGCGGCCCGAGGAACGGGTCCAGGTAGCCGGTGGTGCCGGCGCTGAGCTGGTCGGCGGGGACGGCGGCGAGGGAGAAGTCGAAGATGCAGAGGTGCGGCTGCTTGTCCTTCGGGCGGGGGCGGGAGGCGAGGTTCGCCGGCTTGATGTCCCGGTGCCAGACACCCTGCCCGTCGAGGAAGGCGACGATCTCCAGCAGGTCCCGGCCGTAGCGTTCCAGCAGGTCCAGGGCGAGCCGGCCGCCGCGCAGGTCCTCGGCGAGGGTGCGTTCCCCGGCGTTCTCCAGCAGCAGGGCCGTCCGGCGGCCGACCTTGACCGGGCCGCGCGCCAGCGCGGCCACCCGAGAGTCGCGGAGTTTGTCGACGGTACGCGCCTCGGCGGCGAACCGGTCGGCGTACTGCTCGTCGCGGGCGACCTTGAGCACCAGCTCACGCCGCCCCTCCGGGCCGTCCTCGGCGACCAGCAGGGCGATGGCGGTGGCCCCGCTGCCGAGGTTGCGGAGCACGTGCAGTCCGCCGTCGAGCACGTCGCCCCGGTGCGCGTGCAGCGGGTCGACCACCGGCTCGGGCTCCGGGGCGGTCAGCTCCTCCCACACCATGTCGAGCCACTGGAGGAACTCGCCGACCCGCTTCATCCGCTGGGCCGGGTCGCCCCGGGTCGCGTCGTAGATCGCCTGGACGAGGTAGTGCGGCATGCCGTCGGCGACCGCGGCGAGCTGCAGGCCGCCGTCGGCGACCGCGACGACGAGTTCCTCGGGCGAGGCCGCCGGCTCCACCCCGGAGAAGATCCGGTACGCGAGCGCGCCGAGCGAGAAGATGTCGAGCTGGTGCCCGGGGAGGCTGTCGAGGGTGGCCGCCTCGGGGGCCTGGTAGCGACGCACCGAGTCGTCGAAGAAGAGTTCCAGGGAGGCAGGGTCGGTGGCCGCGCTGAGCGAGGTGAGTCGGGTGCCGGGGATCCGGCCGCCGGTCTGCCAGTCGGTGACGACCAGGGTCGGGCGGGGGCTGTCGGGGTCGCAGACGTAGACGGCCCGGGGGTTGAGCGAGCGGTGGGAGAGCCGGCGGGAGTGGGCGTGGCCGACGATCTCGGCGAGATCCTGGACGAGCTGCAGGCGCTGGGCCAGTTGCAGCTTGCCGTCCCGCTCGCCGAGCCACTGGTCGAGACGTACCCAGTCCTGGTGGTGGTCGAAGACGACCGCCGGCCCCCACGGGTGCTCGACCAGGTCGAGCGCGCGGGCGATGCCCGGGTGGTGGATGCCCTGCAGCAGCCGGAACTCCCGCTCGGCGGCGTGCCGGATCGTCGGTACGTCCTCCTCGGTGGCCCGGCTGGTCAGGTAGAAGCGGACGCGGCGGAGCTGCGTGGAGTCGACGGTGTGGTCGGCGAGGAAGTCCTGCCAGCCGTTGCCCTCGGCGAAGGGACGCTGGTGCAGTTGCAACTGGTTGACCCGGCGGTCGGCCACCGAGGGGCGGATCTTCGCCCCCCGGACCAGCTCGACGATCTGCCGACCCCGGACGGCGTCGACGTGGTGCCGGATGTCCAGCGGCGGGGCGAGCAGCATCTTCTTCAGGCTGTCGAGCCGGCCGGGGTTGCCGTCGAGGCCGTAGACGTGCTGGCGGCCGATGTCGTCCAGCTCGGACCGGATGTTCCGGGCGTGCAGGAAGACCGCCGCGTGCACGAACGGGATCTTCGCGGTGGGTGGGGCGTACTGCTGGATGACGCTGCGCAGCCGCTTGGCCTTGCGGTTGGCCAGGATCAGCGGGCTGTCCTCCACCCGGAGGCGCCCGCTGGGCAGCTTGCGCCGCCACTGCTGACCGTCGCCCGCGATGACGCCCTGCCAGTGCTTCAGCTCGACGACGTAGAGGCCGCTGCGGGTGAGCACCAACGCGTCGACCTCGTTGATCGAGCCGTCGGTGCCGACGAACTCCACGTTCGCCCAGACGTGGTACGGCTCCGCGTCCGGCAGGTACGACGCCAGCTCCCGGAGGCCCTCCTGCTCGTACTGGAACGCGCTCGGGTTGATCTGCTCCCAGCGCGGTGAATCCTCACGCATACCGCTCCGTACGCCCCCGCGCGATCATTCGCACCACTCCCGGATGTCAGGCTGCCCCACGATCCCGTGCACGGTACCGGCCACTATGGAAGGTGGCCAGAGTCGACATTCCATTGGTCAAGCGACAATGCCGGCCCAGCCCGTGAAGGTCCCCTAGCCTCCCCGCCTGACCTGCCGAATTGGCGAATCGGTCGGAGCTGGACGCCACCCGTGGCCGGAGTATCCGACAATCGGGCATCACTCGGCGGCGTCGCAGATTCGCGATCGGTTCGGTGGTGGGTGCCGGGGCCACCGCTGCGGGCCGTGTGTTCGGACAACCGGCACGTGAACGTAGTAGAACGGCGGCATCGACAACCGCCCCGGAGGCACGTGAACCGTGCGGTGCGGGGCATGTCCCGTCGGGAAGCCCGTCGTTGCGCTGAACGGCGGACACCGTACCCAGCGTCGTGCCGAGGTGGCTAACGGTCCCCGTCCGGCTCGTACCGGGTTTCCGGAGCCCGCTCGACGCGGACCAGCCTACGCAGATGATCCCGGGTCTCCGGGTCCGTCGCGTAGATGACCGTGCCGCGCAGACCCCGGGTCAGCAGCACCTTGTACGTGTTCCGGATCAGCCGGTCCGCCTCCTCGTCGCTGACCGCCTTGCGGCTGCGGAACGCCGTGTCCTTCGACTCGCCGCGGCGGGTGACCAGCTTTCCGTCCCGGGCCACCAGGTCCGGCCCGATGATGACCCCGGACCAGTCGTACTCGAAGCCCTGGGCCGTGTAGACGCAGCCCACCTGGCCGAAGCCGTTCGGGTCGGTGGCCCAGAACGCGCTGCCCGGCGCGTCGCCCACGCTCCGCTCGCTCCTGACGTTCCACGGCCGGGCCCAGCCGCCGACGGTCACGTCCGGCACCAACGTGCCGTCCGGGCGGGGGTCGCTCCAGGACCAGCAGTACCCGGCGGACATCCGCGCGGTGCCCTCGGCACCCTGGCGCTCGGCGAGGTACGTTTCCAACTCATTCGGCGAGTCGACCACCCGCACGTCGAACCGGCCGTCGCCGGTCCAGACCGACGGTTCCCCGCCGTCGAGGCCGAGCAGGTCGAGGACCCACTGCTCGTACGCCTCACTGCCACCGCAGCGGAACTGGTCGTGCAGCGAGACGACCTCCACCTCCAGACCCAGCTTCTCCGCGTACGCCGAGATGACCTCGATGTTGCCCAGCTCACCCGGCTTGACCACCTGGTGCTCGTCGAGCAGGAAGACCGGCACCCGGGCGGCGGCGAACAGTTCCTCGATCTGGGACCGGGCGGCGGTCCGCCGGTCCTTCGGAGTGAACCGGTTGACCGAGGTCTCCCGGATCCGGTGCGCCTCGTCGCAGATCAGCACCTCGACGTCGTTCGGTTCGGCGCTCATGAAGCTGTTGAAGTACTTGAACAGGCTCTGCAGCCGGGTCGACCCGCGACCGGCGTAGCGGCGCAGGGTCTGGGTGAACGACCGTGAGCCGGTGGCGTGCAGCACCGTCCGGTTACGCCGGGCCAGCTCACCGAGGACGGACAGCGCGATGACGCTCTTACCGCTGCCCGGCCCACCGGCCACCACCACGGCCCGCTTGTGGTTGCCCGTCCGTGCCCGTTCCACCGCGTGCATGACGAGTTCGTACGCCACGCGCTGCTCGTCGAGGAGCGTGAAGTGCGAGCGTTCCTTCAGCTCTGCCGCCGCGTACGCCAGCAGGTGCCGGCTGGGACGGACGGTGCTGGTCAGGAAGCGGTCGCCCGCGCCTGCACCGGAGTCCGGAGCGAAGCGGCTCCGCAGGTGGTCGAGCCACTGCCCGCGCCGCTGCTTGGTGAAGATCCGGCTCTGTTCGGTCGCCGGACGGTCGAGCAGGTCGGCGACGTCCCGGTCGACCGCGTTGTGCAGGTACGCCGCACCCCGTAGTGGCTTCGCGCCCCGCCCGAAAATGCCGAGGAAGTCGGTCAGGTAGTGGCAGTAGTCCTCGACCTGCACACCCGGATGCAGCCGTGGCCCCGGCACGTGCTCCACGGCGACGAGCGTGTCGGAGTCCTCGTACGCGGTCGCGTACGACCACTGCTTCAGCTCGACGACCAGGTAGGAGTCGTCACCGGTGCGGGGATCGACCCCGGCCAGCACCGCGTCGACCCGGCGGCTGGTCAGCGGGAGTTGGTACTCGACCAGCACCTCGACCTGCCCCAGCCCGGCGTCGATGAGATCCTGCGCCAGCACCGGCAGGCTCTTCGCCCACGAGCGCTTCTCAGCCGGGCCGGCACCGTGGCCGTTGAACCGGGAATGCTCGGTCAGCACATCCACCAGGCTGCCCTCAGTGGACAGACGCAGCAGGCCATTTGCGGACGTTCGGTACGCCGACATCGACAGGTGCCCCCGGGCAGCACGAAGTGATCGTGCGGATGGGGGGCATATCCCTGGTGCGGAAGCCCGTCGGACCGCTTACTGCCCACGACTCTAACCGGAGCCGGTCTGACTACTTCCCGGCAGCCTTGGCGGCGGAGCCCCGGGCACGTTCGACCGGGTAGCGGCGGGCAGAGTCGGCCAGCTTGTCGGTGGCCGCCTCGACCAGGTCGATCCCGAGGGCGTCGGCCAGCCGGACCAGGTAGATCATCACGTCGCCGATCTCGGCGCGGACCCGTCCCCCGGCCTCCGGGTCGGCCATCACCCGGGCCGACTCCTCCGGAGTCAGCCACTGCAACTCGGCGAGCAGCTCCCCTACCTCGCCGGCCAGCGCCATGGCGAGGTTCTTCGGCGTGTGGAACTGCCCCCAGTCCCGTTCGTCGGCGAATCGCCGCAGCGCCTCGGTGAGGCCGTCGACCCCGGCATCGCCACCACTCGTCATGGTGCCCGACCCTAGCCGTCCGCCGCTTCAAGTGCCGGCACGAGCAGGCGTACGAATGCGCGGCCGAACCGCTATCGTCGCCGGATGCCCGAACTGGTCGTACCCACCGTCCGCCTACATGCCGCCTGGCTTGAGGCACGGGGCGACTGGGGTCCCGGCATCCACGAGGACGGCTTCGGGTTGCGACCGGACGACGAGGTGGATTCGCCAGCCGGGTTCGCGGCCTGGGTGGCCCGGCTGACCGAGGCAGCCGGGCGGGCGACATCGCTGTCTGCTGACCGGGCCCTTTGTGAGTACCGATGGATCGTCGACGGCGACCGGGTGCTCGGCGGGATCGCGTTGCGCCACGGGCTCAACGAGATCGTGCAGCAGCGCGGCCACATCGGCTACGGCATCCGGCCGGCGGCGCGCCGACAAGGGCTGGCCACCTGGGCGCTGGGCCGGATGCTCGACGAGGCACGGCGACTCGGACTGGGCGGGGTACTGATCATCTGCGCGGTGGACAACCTAGCCTCCGCGAGGACGATCGAGCGCTGCGGCGGCGTCCTCGAGGACATCCGGGAAACCGACCTCGGCACCGCACGGCGTTACTGGATCATGCTTGCCTGACGGTCGACACCGCGCTAGCCAGAGGCGGTGTTCGGAATGTTGCCATCGCGGATGGCGGTGGAGCCGCTATGCAGTCGACCGTCAGGGGCTCGACCCGCCAGCGCGACGGGATCAGCGGCCCGGTCAGATGTTGGACGCGTCGGGAGGCAGGTCGGCCGGCGGTTGCGGGGAGCCGGCACCGTCGGGGACGCCCTGACCGGTTCGGCCGAGCGCGTACGCCGTCATCGACAGCGACCCGTAGGCGTAGCCGTCCACGAGGACCTCGGTCTCCGGCGCGTCGGCGGCTCCAGCGAGGCCGGCGAGGTACAGCGCGGGGATGAAGTGGTCCGGGGTGGGCACTGCGAGGTCGTAGTCACGGTGGGCGTCGAGAGTCGCGAACTCGGTCGGGTCGGTGAGCATACGGTTTCTGGCGTCCTCGTCGAAGCGCTGCGCCCAGTCGTAGCCGCCGTCGGCGAGATTCCAGTCCATCCCGCGCAGGTTGTGCACCACGTTGCCACTGGCGACGATGAGCACGCCCCGGTCGCGCAAAGGAGCCAGCTTCGCGCCCAGCTCCAGGTGGTAGTCCAGGGGCTTGGCGGCGTTGATGCTGAGCTGGACGACCGGGATGGAGGCGTCGGGGAAGGCGTGCACGAGCACCGACCAGGTGCCGTGGTCGATGCCCCAGCTGTCGACGTCCGCCCCCACCCATGTCGGATGGACGACGTCGCTGACCTCGGCGGCCAGCTCGGGCAACCCCGGTGCGGGGTACTGCACCTCGAACAGCTCCCGAGGAAAGCCGTAGAAGTCGTGGATGGTGCGCGGCCGCGGCATGGCGGTCACGGCGGTGGCGTTGATGTACCAGTGGGCGCTGACGACCAGGATCGCCCGGGGTCGCGGCACCGTCTCGCCGAAGGCCTTCCATGCCCCGGTGTAGCGGTTGACCTCCAGCGCGTTCATCGGGCTGCCGTGGCCGAAGAAGGCCGCCGGCATCCGGACGTCCGAGGTCTTGACCGGGTCTGCCGTCACGATCGAGCCTTCCTCGATGCCGGTGGTCGCAACGCCGCAGCCCTGGCCCCAGCTCGAAGGTCGCGGTGATCACGCCGAACACAGCCTATCCACTGTCGCTGACGCGCGTGCCACTTCGTTCTCGGCGATGGTGGATGACGAAGTGACGAGTTGACCAGCGCGCCGCCGACCGGGGCACACGGGCACCGCCCGGGAGCCCGACGGACCAACCCCTCGACCGCCGTCTGGCGGTTGGTCGAAGCCCTGCGCCGGCACGGATGCCGATGAGCTGGCAGAACTCAAGATCACACAACTACGCCTGGAGTACCGGCTCGATGGGAGAGCATCGGCCCCGGGGCGATGACGCCCCGGGGCCGATCGGGTGTGTGTCAGGTCAGAACGCCGGGTCCATGTAGAGCAGGACGGGGGGCGGGCACGGACACGGCGGCCAGGGGGGCAACGGGCAGGTGCACCAGGTCACCAGGTAGTTGCGGACCTGCAACGGCGTCCAGGCCGGGTTGACCTGCAGGACGCGGGCGGCGGCGCCGGCCACGTGCGGAGAGGCCATCGAGGTGCCGCTGATGGTGTTGGTGGCAGTGGTGCTCGTGATCCACGCCGAGGTGATGTTGGTGCCCGGAGCGTAGATGTCGACGCAGCTGCCCCAGTTGGAGTAGGGGGCTCGGATGTCGTTGCTGTCGGTGGCGCCGACGGTGATCGCGTTGGGGGTCGAGGCCGGCGAGAAGTTGCAGGCGTCGGCGTTGGAGTTGCCGGCCGCCACCGTGTAGGTCACGCCGTCGGCGATCGAGTTGGTCACCGCGGCGTTCAACGAGGTGTTCAGGGCACTGCCGAGGCTCATGTTGGCCACGGCCGGACCGGAGACGTGGTTGCTGGTCACCCAGTTGACGCCGCTAATGACACCGGAGAGGGTGCCGCTGCCGGCGCAGTTGAGGACCCGGACGGCAACCAGCCGGACGTTCTTGGCCACACCGAAGCGGGCACCTCCGGCGGTGCCGGCGACGTGGGTGCCGTGGCCGTTGCAGTCGTCGGCCGGCAGGGCGCCGTCGACCGCGTCGTAGCCGTGGACGGCCCGTCCACCGAAGTCGGTGTGGGTGGTCCGGATGCCGGTGTCGATGATGTACACGACGACGCCGGAGCCGGTGCTGGTGTAGCTGTAGGAGTTGTTCAGCGGGAGGGGGTGCTGGTCGATCCGGTCCAGGCCCCAGGACGGGGTCGGGGACTGGGTGGTCATGGTCTGCACGGTGCCGTCCTGCTCGACGTAGGCCACCGCCGGGTCGGCCGCGAGCCGCTTGGCGGTCTTCTCGCTGGCGTGTACGGAGAAGCCGTTGAGGGCGTCTCCCCAGACGTCGCGGACCGTGGCGCGGTAGCGTTCGGCCAGGGTCGCGGCCTTGCTGGCGACGGCGGCCTTGGCGTGGCCGGCGGTGCCACCCACCGCGCTGTCCTTGAGGACGACGATGTAGCTGCCGGCGACGGCGGTGGCGCTGCCGGCGTTGAGAATCGTGCCGGTGGTCGGGGCGGCGGCGGCCGGCGTGCCGATCATGGCGGTGACCATCGCCGAGGCGGCGACGACCCCCAGAGCGGCAGTTCGACCCCGGCGCGTACGGGGGAGCGACATTTCCCGATTCCTCCTTACTGTGGCCGTTCTCGACTGGCGAGGCGCCACGGTTGGGACCGGCCCTGAATGGTTACCCGAAAGGTAATCCAAGATTCTCTTTATTTGAACATAACAACACTCCATAATATTGATGTTCTGCCGAGTGTTTGCGATCTCCCGACCTTTCGTATGACCTGGTCAGCGGCGAGCCGGACGCCGGCCACCTTGGCGTCGGGCACTCGTGTCGGCATAGGGAAATCAGACAATCGGGCTAAGGTGCGCCAGCCGGCGTGGATGCTTGGGATATCCCTCTCAAGCCTCAATACAACCCAACATGACGCATCCGACCTGTCGATAAAATAAGATTCGGCATTAATGTCAACCAATCGGCGGATCAACGTGAAGCAGATCAAGCACCGAATTCCCGCAGCCGGCTTCGGTCCCACCCCGGTCGCCCGATCTCCGGGCACTCGCCGAGTCCACGGATCCGCCATCGGAGGTTGAAGCCCTTCGGGTCCCGGGCCGCACGGCAGGGGGCCCTCGGGCTCGGTTTCGTCAGCCGGCCGCCGGTGGTATCGAGCGTGCTTTCACTGATGCCGACCTGGACGCCCTGGCCACTGCCCCCAGGGAGTCCTGTGGCAGCGCCACGGGGAAGGGCGTCCAGCCTCGATCGCCGGCAATTGCTCTGCCTCGACCTGCCCAACGGCTGGGCCACCGGCAACACCACGGCCTGGGCGGGCCTGCGCCGGCCTGCTTCGGCGACATGCGGCAAGTCGGGGTGTCCGGGTGTCCGGACACCCCGACTTGCCGCAAACAGGAATCCGAGCGTCGGGCGGGGCCCGGCGGAAGGGGGACGGGGGGTCAGGCGGGGACGAAGCGGGCGGCGTCGGCGACGACGTGGCCGTCCGTGCCCTCGGTGCGGATCAGGACACTGCCGGCCGTGCCCGCCGCGAAGGCGTACGTTCCGAGAGACACCCACTGTCCACCCGAGCCACGCTGGTCGACGGTACGGGTGGTGACGCCGCCGCCGTGCACCACGTCGACCGGCACGTTGCTGGCCCGGTTGGGGTCGGCGGTCCAGCGCAGGCTGACCGCGTAACTGCCGGCGGCCGGCAGGGACGGGGTGAAGCGCAGCCGGTTGACGCCCTTGCCGGTGTTGCCGTCGTGCTCGTAGTCGACGCCCCAGTATCCGCCGACGTGGCTGCTGCTCAGCCAGACGCCGGCCCGGGTCACCGAGGCCGAGGCGTTGTCGACGACGATCTCGCCGCCGACCGCCGGCGGCCACTGGAGGTGTTGGCCGTCCTGGCGTAGCCGGGCCTGGAGGGCGGGGACGTTCACCTGTTGCACCGGCACCCCGGCGTCGAGGGCCAGTTTCGCCGCCGTGGCGGCGGACTGGGCGAGGATCATGAAGACCGGTTCCATCCGGATCGAGCCGTACGCGATGTGGCTGGCCGAGAGGCAGACCGGCACGAACAGGTTGGCGCACTGCGCCTCCACGGGCACGATCGCGCGGTAGCTGATCGGGTACGGGCCGGGCACCCCGACCTGCACATCGCCCTCGTTCTTCACCATTCCATTGACCACGACCCGTTGGCAGTTGTGCGAGTCCATCGTGTAGCTGGCCAGCCCGACCGAGTCGGCGACCCGTACCGCGCCCCGGCAGTCCCGCTCGGTCATGACGTACGCCGAGACCATCCGGCGCGCCTCCCGGACGTACAGCTGGGGTGGCCAGCCGCCGGTGGTGGTGAACTCGTCGGCGGCCAGGCCCCAGGCGGCGGTGTTGGTCCGGATCGACGCCGGGAGCCGGGGGTCGTTGGCCAGGAACCACATCAGGCCCTGCTGGTAGGTGCGATGGTCGGCGACGATGCTCTGCCGGGTCGCGTGGCTGGCGGTCGGGAAGGTGTAGTTGGCGCCGATGAAGTCGGTGGAGAACGCGCCGTGGTTGTTGGAGTCGGTCTTGCCGTTGCCGACGCCCTGGGTGGTGAAGAACGGGCCGGTGAAGCCGGCCTGCACGTAGCGGAGCAGGAGTTCGTAGTCGGCCGGGTCGTAGCCGGCGGGCTTCGGGAACGGGATCCGGTCGGCCGCCTTCGTCAGGCACATCCGGAAGTTGTACGCCTGGATCAGGCCGTCGCCGGTGCCGTTCGGCGCGACGGGCGCGCTGGAGATGCCGGGGAGCAGGCCGCTGGCCGGGTTGCCGGGTGTCACGTACGGGTCGACCGGCCGGGTGAACTGGTGGCCGGTACGCAGTTGTACCCCGTTGATCGTCTCGCCGTACACCGCGTTGGCCTCCCGGCCGAGGGCGTACGACACACCGGCCTTCGCCATCAGGTCGCCCTCGTAGGTGGCGTCGACGAACATCGGTCCGGCGAAGGTCTGGCCGTTGTCGGTGGTGAGCGCGGTGATCCGGTTGCCGGCACGAACCACCTGGGCGATCCGGACGCCGAGGTAGACCGGCACCCCGTGCTCGGCGAGCAGGTCGTCGAAGACCTCGCCGGCGACGTGCGGCTCGAAGACCAGCCGCATCGGCGAGTCGGGGGTGACGGTGTTGCCGTGGTACTTCGCGTGCACCCGCCGGTAGAACTCCCCGGCGATGCCGCCAATGGAGGCGCTGATGCCGCTGTCGGTGTAGCCGAGTCCGCCGGTGGTGAGTCCGCCGACGTGGTGGCCCGGTTCGAGGATCACGGCCGTGCGCCCCATCCGGCGCATCTGCACGGCGGCGACGATGCCGGCCGAGGTGGCACCGTGGACGACCAGGTCGGTGGTGACCGTGTCGGCGGCCAGGGCGGGCAGGCCGATGCCGGTGGAGCCGGCCACGACCAGGGTGGCGCCACCGAGGCGCAGCAGGTGACGACGATCGAGCGCAAGCGACATGACGGCTGCCTTTCGGGCCAGGGCCTTCGAGGGGGAAGGGAGCACGCCGCCGCACCCGGAACTGAATCGACCTTTGTCCATTGATTGCCCGCTGTCAAGAGCCGGAGCGAGGGACGCTCCGGCTCTCGCGCGCAGCGGTCCCGCTACCCGTTCACCGCGCGCAGCACCGGGCGCGAGGTGAGGGCGGCGGGCTCGAGCGGGCCGGCGGCGCGGACCGTGAACGTCACCGTCTCGCCGGGGAGCAGGGTGACCAGGGCCCGGTCGACCTCGGCGGTCGGGTCGAGGCGGTCCGGGTAGAGGGTCAGGTCACGCAGGACGGTGCGGGCGGTGACCCGTACCCGTACCCCACCGTCGACCGGTTCGACGCTGGCGTCGTGGGCCGCCGCCGGCCAGGGAATGTCCTTGTCCTCCGCGAAGAACCACAGGGCCCGCTCGGCGCTCTCCCCCGCCTCGGCGACCAGCAGCTCCCGGGTGGACTCCTCGGGCCGGGCCAGGTCCGGAGGCAGGGGCAGGGTCACCGTCGAGCCGGGTGGCACGTCCAGCTCGTACGACGTCTTCGCGTGGAGTTCGCCGGTGAGGGTGCGGCGAGTGACCGTGGCCGCAGCCCGCCAGGGCTGGCTGCCGTCGTTGACCGCCACCAGGGCCAGCCCACCACCGCCGGCCGGGGCACCGTCGCGGGGCTGGACGGTGAGCAGCCGGTCGGCGTACGCGTGACGCAACGCGTACCAGAGCGGCTTGCGGCGGCCGTCGCCGTCCACGGCCGACCAGGAGGTCACCGGCCAGCAGTCGTTGAGCTGCCAGACGATGGTGCCCATGCAGACGCCCCGGTGCGACCGGAAGTGCTCCACCCCGCAGGCGATGGCGCGGGCCTGGTTGACCTGGGTGAGGTGGTGCCACTCGTCGAAGTCGGCCGGGGCGGGCAGGTGCGCGTCCAGTCCGCGCCGCAGCTTGAGGTCCCCGTCGATGGCCTTCTGGTGGTGCGCCATGCCGGGCGAGTCCGGGGCGAGCGGGTCGTCCGAGAGCGCCCGGCGCAGCGTCGCGTACGCGGGCGGGGCCTGGTAGCCGAACTCGGCCACGAACCGGGGCACGTACTCGCGGTACTTCAGGTAGTCGTCGGTGTTCCAGACGTCCCAGATGTGGGTGGTGCCGTGCGCCGGGTCGTTCGGGTGGATCTCCTCGCGGCCGGACCACGGGCTGCCCGGCCAGTACGGGCGGGTCGGGTCCAGTTCGGCGACGATCCGGGGCAGCAGGTCGAGGTAGTAGCCCCGGCCCCAGGTCCGTCCGGCGAGGGGCTCCTGCCAGTCCCAGTCGTGCCAGCCCCAGATGTTCTCGTTGTTGCCGGTCCAGAGCACCAGGGACGGGTGGACGGCGAGCCGGCTGACCTGCTCCCGCGCCTCGGCCTCGACCTCGGTGCGGAACGGTTCCTCCTCCGGGTACGCCGCGCAGGCGAAGAGGAAGTCCTGCTGGACGAGGAGTCCGAGCGAGTCGGCGAGGTCGTAGAAGTCGGTCGACTCGTACCGGCCGCCGCCCCAGACACGCAGCAGGTTGACGTTCGCGCCGATCGCCTGGTCGAAGCGGTGGGCCAGCCGGTCCCGGGTCACCCGGTTGGGGAAGACGTCGTCGGGGATCCAGTTGACGCCCCGGACGAAGACCGGCAGCCCGTTGACGACCAGGGTGAACGCGCTGCCGTGCGGGTCGGGGGTGGCGTCGAGGCGCACCGAACGGAAGCCGATCAGCCGGGTCCAGTCGTCCAGCGGGGTGCCGTCGAGGGTGCCGAGGGTGACGGTCAGCGGGTACCGGTGCGGGTCGCCGTACCCCCGGGGCCACCAGAGTCGGGGGTCGCGGACGGTGAGGTCGAGCACGGCCGTGCGCTCCCCGGCCGGGACCACCGTCTCGACGGAAGCCCCGGCGACGGTGGCGCGGACAACGAGCGGGACGTCGGCGGCCCGTTCGACCGCGACGTGCACCGCGACGGTGCCGACGCCGTCGGCGACGCTCACCAGGGGACGGACGTCCGTGAACCGGGCGGTGGACCAGGTGTGCAGGCCGATCTCCTGCCAGATCCCGGCGGTGACCAGGGTCGGCCCCCAGTCCCAGCCGAAGTTGCAGGCCGTCTTCCGGATGAACTGGAACGGCTCCGGGTACGCGTTCGGCCGGTCACCGAGGCGGTCCCGGTGCGCCTCGGCGTACCGGTAGGCGGAGTCGAACCGGACGGCGAGGTGGTTGTCCCGGTCGCGCAGCAGCGCCCGCACGTCGAACCGGTGGCCGCGGTGCATGTTCTCGGTCCGGCCGACCACGACGCCGTTGAGGGTGAGGGTGGCGACGGTGTCGAGGCCGGCGCAGACCAGGTCGGTCCGGTCCGCGTCGCCCGGCGGGCGGTCGAAGGTGGTCTCGTACACCCAGTCGGTCCGGCCGATCCAGGCGAGCCCCTTCTCGTGGTCGTCGAGGTAGGGATCGGGGATCAGGCCCGCGGCGAGCAGGTCGGTGTGCACGCAGCCGGGGACGGTCGCCGGAATCACCCGACCGGCGATCCCCGCCGGGACGGTCACCCGGGCGGCCTCGGGGACCCCGGGGGCACCGGCGGCCTCGGGGACGTCGGCGGGGGTCTGCGGGTTGGGCAGCGCCCGCAGGGTCCAGCCGTCGTGCAGGTCGTGCCGGGCCGGGCCGCCCCCGTGCACCTCGTTCACGATTTCACCGCACCTTCCATGATTCCGCGGACGATCTGCCGGCCGCCGACGACCAGCATCACCAGCAGCGGCAGGGTGGCGACCAGGGCACCGGCCAGCACCCGCCGGTACAGGACGTAGTTGCCGCTGGCCAGGTCGGAGAGGGCGACCATCGAGGTCGGGTAGTCGGTGCCGCCCAGGGTGATCAGCGGCCACTGGAACTCGTTCCAGGTGGCCACGAAGGTGAGCAGGCCGAGCACGGCCATCGCGGGACGGACCGCCGGCACGACCACGCTCCAGAAGATCCGCATGGTGCTCGCCCCGTCGATCCGGCCCGCCTCGACCAGTTCGTCGGGGACCGCGTCGAGAATGAACTGTCGCATGTAGAAGACCCCGAACGCGGTCACCAGGCCGGGGGCGATCACCGCGAGCAGCGTGCCGTTCCAGCCTCCCTCGCCGGGCATGTGGCCCATCAGGATGTAGAGGGCGACCACGCCGAGCTGGTTCGGCACGGTCATGGTGAGGATCACCATCACCATCAACGCGTTCCGCCCCCGGAACCGCAGCTTGGCGAAGGCGAAGCCGGCCAGCGAGCAGAAGAAGAGCACCGAGGCGGTCACCACCGACGAGACGATGACGCTGTTGCCGAGTGCCTGGAGGAAGAAGACGTCCTGCATGGAGAAGACCTCACGCAGGTTGGTCATGAGCTGCCCGCCGGGCAGCACCTGCGGGGGGATCTTCGCCAGTGCCTCGTCGGTGTTCGTCGCGATGACGAACATCCAGTACAGCGGGAACGCCGAGAAGGCGATGACGATGCTGAGGAAGAGGTAGCTCCAGACGCTGCCGGGGGTGTGCTGCGGGGCCCGCCCCACCAGCGCCGCCCGCCGCGAGTTCTTCATCGTTTGCCTCCGCCCAGGCGGTTGGTGATCAGGGCGTTGACGGCCGCGACGACCAGGATGACCAGGAAGAGCGCCCAGGACATCGCCGCCGCGTAGCCGAGGTTGAGGTCGCGCCAGCCGACCTTGTAGATGAGCTGGGCGATGGTCTGCCACTGGTGGTCGTCACCGCCGTTGCCGAGCGCGGGGTTGCTGTCGAAGAGCATCGGCTCGGTGAACAGTTGCAGGCCGCCGATGGTGGAGAGCACCACCGTGAAGATCACCACGGGCCGGATCATCGGTACGGTGATCCGCCAGAGCTGCCGCCACGGGCCGGCGCCGTCGACCGCCGCCGCCTCGTAGACGTCACGCGGGACGGACTGCATCGCGGCCAGGTAGAGCAGGGCGTTGTAGCCGATCCACTTCCAGTTGACCATGGTGGCAATGGCGATCCAGGAGGCCCACGTCGACGCGCGCCAGTCGATCGGCTCGGTCTCGCCGATGCCGAGCAGCGACAACGCCCAGTTCGCGATGCCGGTGTCCCGGGCGAACACCACCGAGAAGATCAGGGTGGAGGCGGTTACCGGGGTGACGTACGGCAGCAGCACCCCCACCCGCCACCAGGTCTGCGCCCGCAGCTTCCGGTTGAGCAGTGCGGCCACGACCAGCGCCAGCAGGAGCTGCGGCACGGTGGAGAGCAGGAAGATCCCGAAGGTGTTGTAGAGCGCGTTCCAGAAGTCGCCGTCGGAGAGCAGGCGGCGGAAGTTGTCCAGGCCGGCCCAGCCGTCCCGGGTCGGATCGTCGAGCCGCCAGGTGCGCAGCGCCACGACCCCGTTGAAGACGATCGGGAAGAGCCCGAAGACCGCGAAGAGCAGGAAGAACGGCGCGATCAGCAGGTACGGCAGGTAGCGCACGTCGAACCGGTACAGCCGGTCGCGCCACCGGGACGGCCCGCGTCCGGCGGGCTCGGGGCGGGCGTCGCGGCTGTGGCGGGGCGCCGTGGCGGCGGCGCGGGTTGGGGACATCGGGGACCTCCGGGTTCGCCACCGGCGGTCGGCCGGCACGGTGGAACGCACTCCCTGAGCACGTCCCACCGGCCGACCGCCCGCGTACGGTCAGGAGTTCGCGGCCTTCTCGGCTTCCTTGACCGCCTCGGTCCAGGCCTGGTCGGGCTTGCCCTTGAGGTTGCCGGTGGCCAGGCGGTTCAGCACGTTCTCCACGGCGACCCGGGTCGGGCCGTTCTTCCTGCCCAGGTACTGCGGGGTGAGGTTCTCGGCCGTCCTGGAGAAGATCTGCCCGACGGGCGCGTCGTTGAAGAACGGATTGGCGAAGTCCCTGATCGCCGGGTCCTGGTAGAGCGCCGGCTGGGACGGCAGGTTGCCGACCTTCTTGAAGATCTCGATCTGCTGCTCCGGCTGGATCAGCCACTCCAGGAACCGGTACGCCTCGTCGACGTTCTTACCCTGCTTGGGAATGGTCAGGAAGGAGCCGCCCCAGTTGCCGCCTCCGCCGGGGATCGCGGCCACGTCCCACTTGCCCTCGGTCTGCGGCGCGGTGTTCCTGATGTGCCCCTGCATCCAGGCCGGGCAGGCCAGCACGGCGAAGTCGCCCTTGACGAAGCCGCTGTTCCACTCGGGCGAGAAGGCGGTGAGGTTGGCGGACAGGCCGGCGGCGATGCTCTTCGCGGCGACATCGAAGGCGACCTTCGGCCCGCCGTCCATCTTCAGCGTCTCGCTGGAGTCGTAGAAGCCGACCGGCTGCTGCCCGAGGACCGGGTTGAAGATGTTGGTGCCGGAGTCGATGAACTTCTTGCCGCTGCGGGCGGTGTACCGCTGACCGGTCTCGACGAAGGTGTCCCAGGTGGGCCAGAGCGCGGACACCTGGTCCCGTTCGGTGGGCAGGCCGGCGGCGGCGAACAGGTCGGTGCGGTAGCACATCGCCAGACCGCCGACGTCGGTGCCGAGGCCGATCTGGGTCCTGCCGTCGGGGGTGAGGGTCTGCTGCCACTTCCAGGGCAGGTACTTCTGCTCGTACTGGCCGGCGCCCCGGTCCAGGAGGTTGACGAACTTGTCGGCCTGGCCCCGGAACTGGACGACGAAGCCCTCGTCGATGGCGGCGATGTCGGGGGCGCCGCTGCCGGCGATGAGCTTCTTCTGGAGGTCCTCGTGCTGGGCGTTGTACTCCCCGGTGTTCAGCACGATCTTGACGTTCGGGTTGGCCGCCTCGTACGTCGACTTCAGCTCGTCGAGGCCGAAGTCGCCCCAAAAATTGATCTTCAGCGTGACGGTTCCTCCCGCGTCGGATCCGCCACCACCGCTGTTGCCGCTGCATGCCGCGACCATGACCAGGCTGACCACACCCGCCGAGGCCAGCCGGGCCCATCGGGACCAGGACCGTGCCATGTCACCCTCCGCGTGGGAACGCTCCCGCAATCGAGAGCCATCGACTGAACCGGATAAGTCAAGCCACCGTACGAGCCAGCTTCCGACATGTCAACGATTGAAGATGATCGAAATCTTCAGTTGCCGTCAGTGAGCATTGGATGGCTGCTGATTAGGGCCCCACTCCCGGCAGCGGGAGCGATTGAATGCCCGGGAGGCGCGCTGCTTAACCGGGCAAGTTTCTTCGTTCCCGCCGGGACGGTGCGGTGTGCAGTAGCGTGGGTGCGCCGGGGGCCGGTCGGGCATGATCAGCCCGAGGGTCCGCAGGGAACCACCCGCGAGGGTGACCGGGAAGTGGAGGGACGCGCCGGTGAAGCGGCCGACCATCGCCGACGTCGCCCGACGGGCCGGTGTCTCCAAGGGAGCGGTGTCGTACGCGCTCAACGGGCAGCCCGGCGTCTCCGAGGCCACCCGACAGCGCATCCTCGCCATCGCCGAGGAGATCGGCTTCAGCCCGAGCAGCGCCGCCCGGGCCCTCTCCGGGGCCACCGCCGCGGCGGTCGGGCTGGCCCTCTGCCGTCCGGCCCGGATCCTCGGCATCGAACCGTTCTTCATGGAACTGATCAGCGGCGTCGAGGCCGAGCTCTCCGCCCGGTCGTACGCGCTGACCCTCCAGGTCGTCGCCGACCAGGACGCGGAGATCGCGGTCTACCGGCGCTGGTGGGGCGAACGACGGGTCGACGGCGTGCTCGTCTGCGACCTGCGGGTGGACGACCGCCGGGTGCCGGTGCTGGAGGAACTGCGCCTGCCCGCGGTGGTGATCGGCGGACCGGGACACACCGGCACGCTCCCCAGCGTCTGGTGTGACGACGCCGCCGCACTGGTCGAGGCGGTGGAGTACCTGGTCGCCCTCGGACACCGCCGGATCGCCCGGGTCGGTGGCCTGCCCGACCTGCTGCACACCCGCAACCGCACCGAGGCGTTCGAGCGGGTGTGCCGGGAACTCGGCCTGGTCGACGCGGTGACCGTCCCCTCCGACTACACCGGGGAGGAGGGGTCCCGGGCGACCCGGCGGCTGCTCAGCTCCCCGGGCCGGCCCACCGCGGTCATCTACGACAACGACGTGATGGCCGTCGCCGGGCTCGCGGTCGCCCAGGAGATGGGGCTCGCCGTCCCCGGCGACCTCTCCATCGTGGCGTGGGACGACTCTCCGCTCTGCCGGCTGGTCCACCCGCCGCTGACCGCGCTCGGCCGGGACATCCCCGCGTACGGCGCGCTCGCCGCCCGGAACCTGCTGGCGGCGATCGCCGGGGAGACGGTCGGCGCGTTCCAGGACGAGACGGCGCACCTGACCCCGCGCGGCAGCACCGCGCCGCCCCGGTCAGGCGAACGCGTCAGGTGACGGGTGTTCCTCCAGGAACGCCTCCACCCGCTCGGCGGTCGCCGGGCGGGACAACGCGAAGCCCTGCCCGTACCGGCAGCCGGCCCGGTACGCCCGGTCGACCTGACCGGACGACTCCAGTTCCTCCACCACGACCTCCAGCCCGAGCCGCCCGCCCAGGTTCAGCACCACGTCGATCAGGGGCTGCTCCGGCTCGCCGCCGCCGACCACCCGTCGGTCGACCTTGACCAGGTCGATCGGCAGCTCCCGCAACCGACGCAGCGAGGCACGTCCGGCATGGAAGTCGTCCAGCGCGGTCCGGACGCCGAGGGACCGCAGCCCGGCCAGCCGGGCCACCACGGTCGGCAGGTCGACGTCGAGCCCGGCCTCACCGACCTCGACCACCAGCCGGTCGGCCGCCACCCCGTGCCGGGCGAGAGCGCCCGACACCCGGGTGACGAAGCTCGGATCGGTCAGCTCGGCCGGGGTCACGTTGACCGCCATCCAGAGCAGCGGGTGCGTCACCGACCAGGCGGCGAGCTGCCGGCAGGCCCGGTCCAGCACCCACTGCCCCACCTCGCCCAACAGGCCCAGGTCGGTCGCGACCGGAATCAGCTCGGCGGGAAGCACGGTGCCGAGCAGGGGGTTGCGCCAGCGCAGCAGCGCCTCGGTGCCCACCGGTGCCCGGTCGACCAGGCGGTGCACCGGCTGGTAGACGAGGTCCAGCTCACCCCGGGTCACCGCGCCGGCCAGTTCCCGCTCCAGGTCCAGCCGGCGGACCAGCTGCTCCTCGAGGAAGACGTCGTACCACTCGATCCGGTTGCGGCCGAGCTGGCTGGCCCGCCGTCGGGCCAGGTCGGCCTGTCGTAGCACGTCGTCGGCACTGCCGGCGGCGGTGTCGGCGACCCCGATGCTCACCTCCAGCCGCACCTGCGCCCCGGGCAGCCGGTACGGCTCGGTGAGCGCGCCGAGCAGCCGGACGGCGAGCCCGTACGCGGGCACCGAGCCGCTCTCGGCGATCACCGCGAACTCGTCGCCGGCCAGCCGGGCGACCAGGTCGTCCGGGCCGGCGGTGGCGCGCAGCCGTTCGGCCACCTCGACGAGCACCTGGTCACCCACGGCCTGCCCGCTGCCGTCGTTGACCTCGGACAGGCCGTGCAGGTCCAGCACGAGCAGCGTGGCGGGCTCCCCCGGTTCGGTCCGCCGGCCGGTCAGCGCCCGGCGCAGCTCACGTCGGTTGACCAGTCCGGTGAGGTGGTCGGTGACGGCGAGGTGGTGCACCGTGCGCTCCAACCGACGCCGTTCGCCCACGTCCCGGACGTGCAGGACGAGTGCCGCCACCTCGGGCACGTCGCGCTGGTCGCCGACGGTGGACTCCGTTTCCCGCCAGACTCCCCGCCCGTCGCGCAACCGGACGGCGAGCAGCCCCGGCGGTCGCCCGGCCCGGACCTCCGCCAGCACGGCCCCGGCCCGGGGCACGTCCGCGGGGTGGAGCAGGTCCGCGAAGGGACGACCGAGCAGGTCGGCGTCGGTCCACCCGAACAGACGGGTGGCGACCGGCGACTGCCAGCGCACCCGCAGGTCGTCGTCGAGCAGGACGATCAGGTCGTGCCCACCCGAGACGAGGGCCCGGAACCGGGCCTCCTGCCGGGTGAGGCGGGCGGCGTACCGACGGGTGTCGGCGGCGGTCAGCAGCTCCCGGACGACCAGCGGTGGGATCACCACCAGGCCGAGGGCGATCGCGGTACGGTCGAACTCCCCGACCCGGGCGAGGTGGTAGCCGGCGCCCAGGGTGGCGATCACGGCCGGGGCGGTGATCCGGGGCCAGACCGGCGACGGACCGGCGTGGTGCGGCGGGGCCGGACGGGTCAGCCGGCGGGCACCGGCCACGGTCAGCAGCACGCCCGCTGCCGTCAGGGGGGCCACCAGCAGCGTCGCCGGTTCCGGGACCTGGTAGGCGTGGAGCAGCACCAGACCGGTCAGGCCGAGCTGGCTCGCCACGGCACCGACCCGCCAGGCGGCCATGCCGACCCGGGGCGGACCGTCGGTCGAGGCGGTGACCAGGACCGCCGAGATCCCCCCGGCGGCGACCACCAGGGCCGCCCGCACGGGCCCCGGAGCGGCCCCGGCGGGCAGCAGCATCCAGCTGGCGAAGGCCAGGCTGAGCCCGAGGCCGACCGCGTCCGTCGCCTCCCGTAGCCGGACGGCGGTCGGCAGTGGCGCGGGCCCCGGCAGCAGGAGCAGACCGAGGGTGTGCAGCAGGGCGACGGTGGAGAGCCCGACGGTGGCGACCGCGGCCCGGTCGGCCGGGGCGACCAGCGGCAGCCCGGCGACGCAGAGCGCGGCCACGGCCACCCCGCCGTCGAGCAGCGTGACGGTGTGCCGGATCCGCCGGTCCGTACGGGCCAGCGGGACCAGCCGGACGGTGGCGACGGTCGCGGCCACCGCCACGGCGAGCGCCACCGCGGCGGGGGCGGGCAGCAGGCCGACCAGGCCGGCGACGACGAACAGCAGCACGACCGCGACGACGGCGGTCTCGGGCACCGGTACGGGAGTGCGGGGTGGCGGTGCGAGGGACACGTTCGGCACCTCCGTGCACGGGTCGGGGCGGCCGGACGTGAAACCGGTACACCTCTCTGCTCGCGCAACGACCCCGACCGACGTCCGGTTACGCCCTACCGACCGTGACCCCGGTCACCGACCGACTCGTGCGGGACCGCCCGACGCCGGGGCTCCTCCGCAGAGGTGGAATCATCGGGGGGTGAGTCGCACCGACACTCTCCGTTTCCGGCACAGCCAGGCCATCCTGGCCGCAGCGGTGGTCGCCTTCATCGGCGCGCTGCCTATCGCCGACGCCCGGTGGTATCTCCTCCCGGTGCTGCTCGTCCCGCTGGTGGTCGCCGTCTGGGCATGGCGGGCCGGCACCGACGCCGACCCCCGGGAGGTCCGCGTCCGCGCGCTGTTCGGGCAGCGTCGACTGCCCTGGGCGCGGATCGCCGAACTGGCCGCCGACCCGAAGGGGCGGGCGGTCGCCCGGCTCGACGACGGTGAGCGGGTGGCCCTGCCGGCGGTGCGCGGTGCCGACCTGCCCCGGCTCGTCGCGGTCACCGGCCAGACCCTTCCGGCCGCCCCGGACGGTGCCGACGACTGACCGCCGTCAGTAGCCGTCGGTGACGACGTTCTCCAGCGGCCGGCCCGCCACCAGTCGACCCAACTGGTCGGCCACCAGCCGGTAGGCCCGGGGCAGCAGGCCGCGTACCGAGCCGCCGACGTGCGGGGTGATCAGCACGTTGGGCAGCTCCCAGAGCGGGTGGTCGGTCGGCAGCGGCTCCGGGTCGGTGACGTCCAGGGCGGCGGCGATCCGGCCGGTGGTCAGCTCGGCCACCAGCGCCGGGGTGTGGACCACCGGCCCCCGGGCCGCGTTCACCAGCAGGGCCCCGTCGGGCATCGCGGCGAGGAAGGCCGCGTCGACCAGGCCCCGGGTCGCCCCGGTCAGTGGCACCAGCAGCACGACGACGTCCGCCTCCGGCAGCAGCGCGGGCAGCTCGTCGACGCCGTACACGCCCTCGTCGGGGCGGGCGGTCCGGGCGACCAGGGTGAAGCTCACCTCGAAGGGAGCCAGCCGGGCCCGTACCGCCGCGCCGATCGAGCCGGCGCCGACGATCAGCACCCGCTTGCCGGCCAGCTCGTCGGTCGGGGCCACCGCGCCGTACGCCCACTCGCGCCGGCCCTGCGCACGGGCGAGGGTGTCGAACCCACGCAGCCGGGACAGGATCGCGGTGACCACCCACTCGGCGGTGGCGGAGTCGTGCACGCCCCGGGCGTCGCAGAGGGTCACCCCGGCCGGCAGGCGGCCGACCCAGGCGTCCGCCCCGGCGCTGAGCAGCTGCACCGCCTCCAGGTCGGGCAGCTTGCCGGCCAGCTCGACCACGCGCCCGGTGGAGAGGAACGGCGGCACCCAGAACCGCACCCCGGCCGGATCACCCGGCAGCCGGTCCGGGCTCTCGGCGACCTCGACGGTGACACCGGGCAGCTGGTCGACCAGGGCCCGGCCCTGCTCGTGCGGGATCCATACCTTCACGCTCGCCGACCCTAGCCGTCAGCGCAGCGGCAGGCCCACCGGGGCGGCGGGCAGGTGGATGTCGTACCCGGGCACGGTCGTCCGGGTCACCGCCGTGCCGGTGGCGGCCAGGTGGTCGGCCACCGCCCGGCTCAGCGCCGTGCCGGTGGGCAGCACGTACGCCACCCGGTCGGCCCCGGCCACCCGCGCCGGGTACGCCGGATACCGGTCCCAGCCGGCGCGCAGGTCGTCCCGGATCACCCCGCAGGCCAGCCGTTCGCGGGTGGCGAGGACGACCGGGTAGCAGGTCCAGTAGTCGGCGTAGAAGTCCCGGACGCCGAGCCGGTCGAGGGCGACGACCAGTTGTCGCCGCTGCGCGTCGGCGCGGGTCAGGGTGTCCGCGTCGGCGACCAGCGCCCCGGTGGCCAGCACCGCACCGCCGGCCACCGCCGCCAGCCCGGCCCGTGCCGTGAGCCGGGCGGCGGCGGGGAGCAGGTGGTTGCCGGCGGCCGCCCACAGCGGCCAGAGCAGCGCCGGCAGGGAGATGAGCAGGCAGGACAGGTAGCGGGAACTCTCCACCGGGGTGTCGCCGGCGGCGGCGCTGCCGGCGTACGCGGCCAGGCTCACGGTCGCCGCCCCGACCAGCGCCAGCCGGCCGCCCTGCCGGATCCGCGCCGTCCGGACCGCGTCGTCGCGTCGGGGCGACGCCGGCCGCAGGATCCCCGGCCGCAGGATCCACAGCGCCCGGAGGGCGAGCAGTCCGGCCACCGCCAGCAGCAGCGGAGCGGCCACCCCCCACCAGAGCTGCCAGTCGGCGCACCGACCGGGTGGGCAGAACCCGGTGCCCATCGGCAGCCCGAACAGCACGCCCCCGTGCAGCCGGTCGACCCAGTCGCCGGGCGTACCCCCGCCGAGCTGGCGGTAGGCGGCAAGCGAGCGGTGCTCCGGCGCGGCGGTGAGGTTGTGCGCCACGATCGGCAGCAGCCCGACGACGAGCCCGGCGGCCAGGGCCGCCCCGCAGCGTCCGGCCAGGTCCCGGCCGGCGCCGGCGAGCAGCAGCGCCCCGGCGGCGGCCACGTACGGCAGGACCAGCCAGTCGTCCCAGAGGGTGAGGCCGGCGACCAGGCCGAAGGCGGCGCAGGCCGACGCGCGGCGGCGGACCGCGCCGAGGCCGAGCAGCACGGCGAGCAGGACGAGCAGCGCCCCGGCCGGGTTCATCTCCGGGTAGCCGCCCCCGGCGATCAACTGGTTCTTGAGGATCCGGTCCGAGCCGAGGGCGAGCAGGCCGACCACGGCGGTGGCGAACCACGGATGGTAGAGCCGGCGGGTGAGCTGCCACATCAGGACGAGGAACAGGGCGTAGAGCGCCAGGTTCGGCAGCCGCAGCGCTACCACGCCCGAACCGCCGAGCGCGAACAGCGGGGCGGCGAGGTACGCCTCCAACGCCCCCATGTAGTACTGGCCGTAGAAGAAGAGCGGGAACTCGCGTCCCTGCGCGACGTGCGTGGCGACCAGGCCGGTGACTGCCTCGTCGCTGTTGGTCGGGGGCAGGCCGGCCAGGAGCGCCGCCAGTCGGTAGGCGACCCCGACCGCCCCGAGCGCGAGGGCCGTCCGACCGGGAGACACCACCCGACGCCGGGCCGGCACACCGGCTGGTACGGGGTCCCGAGCCGGCCGGTCGATGAGCACCACGGCTGGCAGTGTCGCAATCCCGGGGGGCTACCGGCTGACATATCCAATTTTGTCGGCGTGTTTCCGGGTGGAGAGCACCGATCGCGTACCGGAACCCGGTCCGGTGAGCGGCTAGTCTGGTCCGGGTGAGCGCTCGTCTCCCGTACCCCCGCATCGGCCGCCTGCGCGCGACGGCGGCGGCGTCCTGCGCGGTGCTGCTGCTGGTCACCGCCGGATGCAGCCTCGGCGAGCCGGAACCCGACCCGGCCGGTGAGCCGCCGACCTTTCCGACGCCGTCGGCGACCGCCGGCAGCGAGGGCGGGCAGGAGGTGGTGGCGACGGTACTGGCCAAGGGGCTGCGGGTGCCGTGGGCGATCGCCTTCCTGCCGGACGGCGGAGCCCTGGTCACCGAACGCGACAACGGCCGGATCCTCCAGGTCGGGCCGGAGTCCGGACCGGACGGGCTGAAGGTCACCCCGGTGCAGACCATCGCCGAGGTCGAGGCGTCCAGCGAGGGTGGCCTGCTCGGCATCGCCGTCTCCCCCAGCTACGCCACCGACCGGACGATCTTCGCCTACCACTCCACCGAGCGGGACAACCGGATCGTCAAGTTCACCCTCGGCGGGACGCCCACGCCGATCCTCACCGGCATCCCGGTCGCCGGCATCCACAACGGCGGCGGCCTCGCCTTCGGTCCGGACGGCTTCCTCTACGCCAGCACCGGCGACGGCGGCGACCGCCCGCTCTCGCAGGACGTCAAGAGCCTCGGCGGCAAGATCCTCCGCATCACTCCCGACGGCAAGCCGGCCCCCGGCAACCCGTACCCGAACTCGCCGGTCTGGTCGCTCGGCCACCGCAACGTGCAGGGCATCACCTGGGACGCCGGCAAGCGGATGTACGCCGTGGAGTTCGGGCAGAACACCTGGGACGAGGTCAACCTGGTCACCAAGGGCGGCAACTACGGCTGGCCGCAGGTGGAGGGGAAGGCCGGCGACCGCCGCTACCGGGACCCGATCGTGCAGTGGCGCACCGGGGACGCGTCCTGCTCCGGCGCGGCGGTCGTGGAGCGGCTGCTGGCCACCGCCTGCCTGCGCGGGGAGCGGCTCTGGCTGGTCGAGCTGACCGACACCGGCACCGTGCTCGGCCAGCCCCGGGAACTGCTCACCGGCCGGTACGGTCGGCTGCGGGCGGTGGCCGCCGCTCCCGACGGCTCGGTCTGGGTGAGCACCTCCAACCACGACGGCCGGGGCGATCCGGAACCGGAGGACGACCGCCTGCTCCGGCTGGTCTTCGCCGGCGGCGGAGCCGGTCGCAGCTGACCTGGGGAAACGTCCACCGGCCACGGCAGGGCGGGAACCCCGGGTTTACCAAGATCCCCTGTGGGGCAGGTCAGAATCTCATCATGGACGGGCACGACGAGAACACGCGGCAGCGCCCCGGGGACGGTCGTCCCGACAGGCGGAGATGGGCCGGCCGGCTGCGTCGGCTCGGGGTGGGGCTGGCGGTCCTGGCGATCAGTCTGACCGGTGCCCTGCTCGGCGTCCTCGGCGGCGGTCAGGTCGACACCGACATCGGGCCGTTCCGGGCCCGGATGGTGCTGACCCCGACGCTCGACGGCGGCACCACCGTCGACATCCCACCGCTGGGTGCCCTCCTGCTGGACAGCCACGACGGGCCGACCCACCTCGAGGTCGAGCTGGGGGCGCTCGACCAGGGCCGGGTCGAGGCGCTGATCGACGATCCGGCGAGCATCAACCGGGCCAGCCAGTCCGCCGTCGAGGACGTCCGCAACGGCGTGTTCCGCCTCGGCCTGCGGACCGTCGGCACCGCCGTCCTGGTCACCCTGGTCCTGGCCGGGCTGGCCTTCCGGGACACCCGCCGCACGGCCTGGGCCGGCGGGCTGGCGCTGGTGGTCACCGCAGGCAGCCTCGGCGTCGCCGCGTCCACCCTCCGGCCGCAGTCGATCGAGGAGCCCCGGTACGAGGGGCTGCTGGTCAACGCCCCCGCCATCGTCGGTGACGCGCGGCGGATCGCCAACGACTACACCAAGTACGCCGAACAGCTCCAGCGGCTGGTGGGCAACGTCAGCCAGCTCTACACCACCGTCTCGGCCCTGCCGGTGTACGAGCCGGCCCCGAACACCACCCGGGTGCTGCACGTCTCCGACATGCACCTGAACCCGACCGGTTGGCAGCTCATCCGCACCGTGGTGGAGCAGTTCGACATCGACGTGGTGATCGACACCGGCGACATCACCGACTGGGGCAGCGAGCCGGAGGCGAACTACGTCGGCTCGATCGGGCTGCTCAAGAAGCCGTACGTCTACATCCGGGGCAACCACGACTCGGGGCGGACCGCCGCCGCCGTGGCCCGCCAGCCGAACGCGATCGTGCTGGACAACGCGACCACCACGGTGGCCGGGCTGACCATCGCCGGCATCGCCGACCCCCGCTTCACCCCGGACAAGAGCACCGCCCCCGCCGCCGGCGGCCTCGACCGGCCCACCGCCGACCAGGTGATCAGCGTGGGCGAGAAGCTGGCCACCACCGTGCGTGACTCGCCGACGCCGGTGAACATCGCCCTGGTGCACGACCCGGCCTCGGCCGGCCCGCTCTCCGGCACCTGCCCGCTGGTGCTCTCCGGGCACACCCACAGCCGGCAGGTCTCCAAGCTGCCGCAGCAGGACGGCAAGACGCCGACCCAGCTGATGGTGCAGGGCTCCACCGGCGGGGCCGGGCTGCGCGGACTGGAGGGCGAGGAGCCGACGCCGCTGTCGATGAGCGTGCTCTACTTCGACGAGAACAAGCTGCTCCAGGCGTACGACGACATCACCGTCGGCGGCACCGGCCAGGCACAGGTCAACCTGGAACGACGGGTGGTCCGGGACCCGCAGGCCGGCGCGGACGTCCCGGTCACCCCCACCCCGACCCGCTGACTCGAACCTCCACGCCGACCCTCACCGTGAGTGACCATTCTGCCCGGCGGGGCCATCCCCTTGTTGCCCTTTGCTCTGCACCCGCTGGCGCACCAGGCACGATTCGTGTCTGCCGGAACCACCACCCCGCTACGCCGCAACAGCCGTAACAGCAGGTGGCACCCGGTGGCGCTGATGCGACTGCAGAGCAAAGGGCGGCGCGAGCTTCCCGTCGTCGGTGGCGGCCGTCACGCTGGGTGGAACATGCCACTCAGCCGAGCCCAGTCACCCTCCGCCACCGAACGACCGGCTCCGGTCTGCCGGAGGATGGTCGCCCGGGCCGCCGGCGGGTGTGACCCCGGGCGGTCAGCGCAGGGAGAGGGCGGCCAGGGCGGCGTTGACGATGCTGCCGGGCAGCAGGTCGTGCAGCTCGTACAGCTCACCGACGCTGCCGGACTGGCCGAACTCGTCCACCCCGAGCGGCACCGCCGGCACCCCGAGCGCCGAGCCGAGCCAGGCCATCGCGTGCGAGGCCGCGTCGTGCACGGTCACCACCGGGGCCCGGTCGCCGAACGCCGCCCGCAGCACGCCCGGCACGCTCGGCACGGTCGCCGTCCGGACCCCCTGGCGCAGCGTACGCTGCCAGGCCCGGTAGAGCCGGTCCAACGAGGTCACGTCGACCACGTGCGCGGCGACGCCCTCCTCGGCCAGTTCGGCCGCGGCGGCGAGCACCTCCGGCAGCACCGCGCCGGAGGCGGCCAGGTGCACCACCGGGGCGTCGGCCAGCTCCGGGTGCGCCTGGTGCGCGTCGACCAGCCGGTACGCCCCGGCGACCGCCTGCCGGCGCAGCACCGCGTCCCCCAGCCGGGCGCGGGCCGCCTCGAACGGGGCCTGGTCGATCGGGCGGGTGCTCAGCCGGAAGTAGTACGCCCCGTCCTCGGTCGGCGCGGCGGTGGTGGTCGGCGCGCCGCCCCGGGCGATCTGGCCGAACGCGTCGCAGAGCAGCCAGTCCAGGGTGGTCGCGTAGGCCGGCTCGACGAAGGTGACCCCGGGCAGTTCCAGGCCGACCGAGGCGGTGATGGTCGACTGGTGTGCCCCGCCCTCCGGGGCGAGGGTGATCCCCGACGGGGTGCCGGCCACCACGAACCGGGAACCGGAGTAGGTGCCGTAGAGGAAGGCGTCCAGGCCGCGCAGCACGAACGGGTCGTAGACCGTGCCCACCGGCAGCAGCGGCTGACCGGAGAGGTCCCAGGACAGTCCGAGCTGGCCGAGCAGCAGGAACAGGTTCATCTCGGAGATGCCCAGTTCGATGTGCTGCCCGGCGGGGTGCTGCTCCCAGCGCAGCATCCGGTCCTCCGACCAGGAGCGCTGCTTCGTCGGGGCGAACACGCCGGTCTTGTTGATGAAGCCGGCGAGGTTGGTCGAGGTGGCCACGTCCGGCGCGGTGGTGACCAGGTAGCGGCCCACCTCCTCGTGCCGGGCCAGGTCGACCAGCACCCGGCCGAAGACCTCCTGGGTGGAGATCGGCTTGTTCGCGCGTACCCGGGTGGTCTCCGGGACGGTGACCGGCAGCGCCCGCTCGCGCGGCGGACGGGACAGCGCCTCCCGGCGGGCGTTGGCCCAGATCCCGGCCGGCGAGGCCGGGTCGAGGCGGTCCCACTCGGTGTCCGGGGTCAGCCCGTGCGCGGTGCGCAGGGCGTCGACCTGCTCGGTGCTGAGCAGCGCCGAGTGGTTGCGCGGGTTGCCGGCGATCGGCAGGCCCCAGCCCTTCACCGTGTAGGCGAAGATCACGCTCGGCCGGTCGGTCACCGCGTCGCACTGGGCGTACGCGTCGAGCATCGCGGCGAGGTCGTGCCCGCCGAGGTCGGTGACGAGCGGTCCGAGGTCGTCGTCGGGGATGCCGGCGATCAACGCCTCGATGCCCTCGGGCGCGCCGTCGAGGAAGCGGGTGCGCAGGGCGTCCCCGGCCAGCCCGAACAGCGACTGGTACTGCTCGTTGGGCATCGCGTCGATCCAGTCGCGCAGTGCCGCGCCGCCGGGCCGGGCGTACGCCTCGGCGAGCCGCCTGCCGTACTTGACCTCGACGACGTGCCAGCCGGCTGCCTCGAACTGGCCCCGCCACTGGTTGATCCGCACGCCGGGCACCACCCGGTCCAGCGACTGGCGGTTGAAGTCCACCAGCCAGGTCACGTTTCCCAGCCCGGTGGTGGCCGGGTCGGCGACCGCCTCCCAGATGTTCCCCTCGTCCAGCTCGGCGTCACCGATCAGCGCGACGAACCGGGAGTGCGGACGGGAGCCGAAGTGTGCGTCCACGTACCGCCGGGTGACCGCCGCGAAGAGTGGCGCCGCCGCGCCGAGACCGACCGAGCCGGTGGAGAAGTCCACCTCGTCCGGGTCCTTGGTGCGCGACGGGTACGACTGGAGCCCACCCCGGGCCCGCAGCTTCGGCAGGTACGACCGGTCCAGGTTGCCCAGCAGGTACTGGATGGCGTGGAACACCGGCGAGGCGTGCGGCTTGACCGCGACCCGGTCGGCGGCGTCCAGGTGGGCGAACCAGAGCGCGGTCATCGCGGTGACCAGGGAGGCACTGGACGCCTGGTGACCGCCCACCTTCACCCCGTCGCCGGTGCGCCGGTCGTGGTTGGCGGCGTCCACGATCCGGGTGGCGAGCCAGAGCACCCGCCGCTGGATCTCGTCGAGCACGTCGAGGTCGACGTCGGATGGGGAGGGGTGGACGTTCACCGTTGAACTCCTGCCGAGGGGGGTGGGGTGCGAGCAGGGGTGCCTGCAGGGGTCCCCTGTTACCGCTTTTTGTCGAACAGGGGACCCCTGCAGGCACGAAACGAAGGCGCCCTGCCTCGGCTAGGAAACGCCGAGGCGGGCCAGGACCAGCTCGCGGACGGTCTTGGCGTCGGCCTGGCCACGGGTGGTCTTCATGACCGCGCCGACCAGCGCGCCCGCGGCGGCGACCTTGCCGCTGCGGACCTTCTCCGCGACGTCCGGGTTGGCGGCGATGGCCTCGTCGACGGCGACGGTGAGCGCGCCGGTGTCCGACACGACCTCCAGGTTGCGGTTGGTCATGATCTCGGTCGGGGTGCCCTCGCCGGCCACCACGCCCTCCAGGACCACCCGGGCCAGCTTGTCGTTGAGCTTGCCCCCGTCGACCAGCCCCTGGAGCTCCGCGACCTGGGCCGGGGTGGCCCCGACGTCGGCCAGTTCCACGCCGGCCTCGTTGGCCCGCCGGGACAGCTCGCCCAGCCACCACTTGCGGGCGGCGGCCGGGGTGGCCCCGGCGGCGACGGTGGCCTCGATCAGCTCGACCGCGCCGGCGTTCAGCACCGACTGCATGTCGTGGTCGGAGAGCCCCCAGTCCTGCTGGAGCCGGCGGCGGTGCAGCCGGGGCAGCTCCGGCAGGGCGGCCTTCAGCTCGGCCACCCAGGCCGGGTCCGGGGCGAGCGGAACGAGGTCCGGCTCCGGGAAGTACCGGTAGTCGGTAGCCGTCTCCTTCGACCGGCCCGACGTGGTGTCCCCGGTGTCCTCGTGGAAGTGCCGGGTCTCCTGGACGATCCGGCCGCCCGAGTCGAGCACCATCGCCTGGCGCAGCATCTCGGAACGGACCGCCCGCTCCACCGAGCGCAGCGAGTTGACGTTCTTGGTCTCGGTGCGGGTACCCCACTCGGTCGAGCCGACCGGGTTCAGCGAGGTGTTGACGTCGCAGCGCAGCGAGCCCTCCTCCATCCGCACGTCCGAGACGCCGAGGGAGCGGATCACGTCACGCAGTTCGGTCACGTACGCCCGGGCCACCTCCGGGGCCAGGGCCCCGATGCCGGGCACCGGCTTGGTGACGATCTCGACCAGCGGGATGCCGGCCCGGTTGTAGTCGACCAGCGACTCGGTGGCCCCGTGGATCCGGCCGGAGCCGCCCACGTGCAGGGTCTTGCCGGTGTCCTCCTCCAGGTGCACCCGCTCGATGCCGATCCGGACCAGCTCGCCGTTCACCTCGACGTCCAGGTAGCCGTCGACGCAGAGCGGCTCGTCGTACTGGCTGATCTGGAAGTTCTTCGGCATGTCCGGGTAGAAGTAGTTCTTCCGGGCGAACCGGCACCAGGTGGCGATGGAGCAGTTCAGCGCGAGGCCGATCCGGATGGTCGCCTCGATCGCCGCCTTGTTGGCCACCGGCAGCGAGCCGGGCAGGCCCAGGCAGACCGGGCAGACCCGGGTGTTCGGCTCGCCGCCGAAGTCGGTCGGGCAGGCGCAGAACATCTTGGTGTTCGTGCCCAGCTCGACGTGGGTCTCCAGGCCGATCACCGGCTCGTAGCGCGCGACGACGTCGTCGTACGCGGGCAGGGTCGTGGTCATCTGACGCTCCTGACTCACAGTGCCGGCGGGGTGAACGTGCCGACGGCCGATTCCAGTGCGGCGGCGACCCGGTACATCCGGTCGTCGGCCATGGTCGGGGCCATCACCTGGAGCCCCACCGGCAGCCCCTCGGAGAGCCCGCAGGGCACCGAGATGCCCGGCCCGCCGTAGAGGTTCGACGGAATGGTGAACAGGTCCGCCAGGTACATCTGGTACGGGTCGGACATCCGCGCGCCCATCGGGAACGCCACGAACGGGGTGGTCGGCGAGATCAGCGCGTCGACCTGGTCGAAGGCGGCGGTGAAATCCCGGGTGATCAGCGTCCGGACCTTCTGCGCCTGGCCGTAGTAGGCGTCGTAGTAGCCGGACGACAGGGCGTACGTGCCGAGCATGACCCGACGCTTGACCTCGGGGCCGAAGCCGGCGTCCCGGGTCAGCGACATGACCTCCTCCAGCGAGTGGTTGCCGTCGTCGCCGACCCGCAGGCCGAACCGGACCCCGTCGAAGCGGGCCAGGTTGGACGAGCACTCGCTCGGCGCGATCAGGTAGTACGCCGGCAGCGCGTACTTGAAGTGCGGGCAGGAGACCTCGACGATCTCCGCGCCGAGCTTGGTCAGCGCCTCGACCGCGTCCCGGAAGGCGGCGAGCACACCCGGCTCGGCCCCCTCGCCGGAGAACTCGGTGACCACACCGAGCTTCACGCCGGTCAGGTCGCCGCTCGCGCCGAGGCGCGCGGCGGCCACCACGTCCGGCACCGGCTGCGGGATGGAGGTGGAGTCGCGCGGGTCGTGCCCGCCGATCACCGCGTGCAGCAGCGCCGCGTCGAGCACGGTACGGGCACACGGGCCGGGGGTGTCCAGCGAGGAGGAGAAGGCGACCAGGCCGTACCGGGAGGTGCCGCCGTAGGTGGGCTTCGCGCCGACGGTGCCGGTGACCGCGCCCGGCTGGCGGATCGAGCCGCCGGTGTCCGAGCCGATCGACAGCGGGGCCTCGTACGCGGCGAGCGCGGCGGCGCTGCCGCCACCGGAGCCGCCCGGGATCCGCTCCAGGTCCCAGGGGTTGCGGGTCGGGCCGTACGCGGAGTACTCCGTGGAGGAGCCCATCGCGAACTCGTCCATGTTGGTCTTGCCGAGCATCACCGTGCCGGCGGCGCGGAGCCGCTCGACGATGGTCGAGTCGTACGGCGGGCGCCAGCCTTCGAGGATCTTCGAGCCGACGGTGGTCGGCACGCCCTTCGTGGTGAGCACGTCCTTCACCGCCACCGGCACGCCGGCCAGCGGGCCGAGCTCCTCGCCGGCGGCCCGGCGCTCGTCCACCGTACGGGCGGCGGCCAGCGCGCCCTCGGTGTCGACGTGCAGGAAGGCGTGCACCCGCTCGTCGACGGCGGTGATCCGGTCCAGGTGCGCCCGGGTCACCTCGACGGCGGAGGTCTCACCGCTGGCCACCAGGCCGGCGAGTTCGGCGGCGGTCATCCGGGTCAGGTCGGTCATGCCGCCACCTCGCTCCGCTCGCCGGCGCCCTGACGCACACCGACGCTGCTGATTCGCTCGCTACGCTCGCTCATGAGGCCACATCCTCGTCCAGGATCCGCGGGACGCGGAACCGCTGCTCCTCGGCGTCGGGTGCGCCCGACAGCGCCTCGTCCGGGGTCAGGCCGGGCCGGACGACGTCCTCCCGCAGGACGTTCGTCAGCGGCACCGAGTGGGAGGTCGGCGGGATGTCCGCGGCAGCGACCTCGCCGACCTGGGCGACGGCCTGGAGGATCACGTCGAGCTGGCCGGCGAAGGTGTCCAGCTCCTCCTCCGTGACGGCGAGCCGCGACAGGCGCGCCAAATGCGCGACCTCCTCGCGGGAGATGGCGGCCATCGGTGCCCCCTTCGTGCTGGTGCTGTTGATTCGGGCGGTACGCCGACCGCGGGGTCGACTGCCCGCGTGGTGACCCGAGCGAGTCTATTGGCTGGCACGTCAGCCGTGCCCCCGACTCCCCCCACGTGCCGGTCGACGGCACCGACGGCGGCGGGCGGTCAGCCGCTCGGCCGGGAGCGGCTGCCGGTGACACCGGCCGGCCGGACCGGGCGGTACCGGGCCAGCCACGCGGTCAGCTCGTCGGCCGGCATCGGGCGGGCGAAGAACCAGCCCTGCGCCAGGTCACAGCCGGCCGCGTGGAGCAACCGCCAGGTCCGCTCGTCCTCCACCCCCTCGGCGACCACCCGCAGGCCGAGCGCCCCGGCCAGTTCGATCATCGAACGGACGATCGCGGCGTCGTCGGGGTCGTCGGCCATGCCGAGGACGAACGAGCGGTCCACCTTCACCTCGGACAGCGGCAACCGCCGCAGGTGCTGGAGGGAGGAGTACCCGGTGCCGAAGTCGTCCAGCGCGATGGCCACCCCGATCCGGTGCAACCGGGAGATCGTGTCGAGCACCCGTCGGGGGTCGGCCATCAACGCGCCTTCGGTGATCTCCAGTTGCAGCCGGTCCGGGCGGATCGCGTGGCGGGTGAGCAGGTCGCCGATCTGGTCGGCGATCTCCCCGGTGTGCAGGTCCCGGACGCTGACGTTGAGCGCGGCCCGCAGGGTGCTGCCCGCCGCCGACCAGCGGGCCAGCTGCCCCACCACGTCGTCGACCACCCGGCGGGTCAGCAGCCGCATCACCGCGCTCTGCTCGGCGACCCGGATCAGTTCCTCCGGGTCGACCATGCCCCGACGCGGGTGCCGCCAGCGCAGCAGCGCCTCCACCCCGACCACCTCGCCGGTGGCGATCTGCACCTGGGGCTGGTAATACATCGTGATCCCGCAGGGCTCGCCCACCTCGACCCGCTGGGCGGTGTCGTCGGCCGGCCCGGACCCGACCGGCCCGGCCGGCAGCGTCCACTGGCGCGCCGGGGTCGGCTCGGGTGGGCGGATGGCCGGGGTGTCGTCCGTCCGCCCGGCACGGCGGCGAACCGGATCGGCCCCGGTGATGATCTGGTTGATCAGCTCGTCGGGATGCGCGGTGGGCCGGTCGCGCCGCCCACCCCACCGGCGCGAACCCTGGTGTACGGGGGTGTCGTCGTCCCCGGCGGGCAGGGCGGCCCCGTCGCCGCCCCGGGCGGCCCCGGCTGCGGCTCCGGCCGTGGTCCCGGCTTCGGTCCCGGTTGCGGCTCCGATTGGGCGGGACGCCGCCCGATCGGTCGTCCCGGACTCCAGCACCCGGCGTAGGTCAGCCAGGAGACCGAGACGCTCCGCCGAGTTGTGGTCCGACTCGGCGGCGTAGACGGCGACGGTGTCGTTGCGGTGCTTGGCGTCGTACATCGCCACGTCGGCGTGGCGCATCAGGGTGGCGAAGTCCTCACCGTGCTCGGGGTAGAGCGCGATGCCGATCGACCCCCCGACGTCCAGCGGCAGCCCGTCCAGCGGGACCGGCTCGGCGAGGGCGCGGACCACGCGGTCGGCGACCCGGCGGGCGTCGTCCACCCCGGTCAGCCCGGCCGACACGACGGCGAACTCGTCCCCGCCGAGCCGGGCCACCATGTCCCGGGAGCCGAGGGCCGAGGTGAGCCGGTCGCTCACCGCCACCAGCAGCCGGTCGCCGACGGCGTGGCCGAGGGCGTCGTTGACGTTCTTGAACCGGTCCAGGTCGATCAGGAGCAGCGCGAGGTGCCCGTCGGGCATCCCCTGGGCGCCCCGTTCGGCGTGCCGGCGGATCTGCTCGGCCACCTCGGTGAGCAGCGCCTTGCGGTTGGGCAGCCCGGTCAGCGGATCGAGCGCGGCGAGGTGCTCCTGGTCGGCGGAGAGGCGGGCCATCCGGTAGACGGCGAAGAGCGGCACCAGCACCAGCGGGATCAGCGCCGCGCTGGCCCGCGCCGCGGCCACCAGCACCGGGGCGAGCAGCAGCAACGAACCGGTGGCGAGCAGCTCGAAGCCGAGCCCACGTCGGACGGTGGGCCACCACGGGTCGCCGAAGCGCAGCCGTACCGCCGTGCTGACCAGGCCGTAGCTGACCACGAACCAGGCCACCGCTGCCCCGGCCAGGGCCACCGCGTCGGTCCAGTGCAGGCGGTCGTCGGCGAACGCCGCGCCGGGGCCGAGCTGGTTCACCTCGTGCGCGGCGGCCAGCGCGCAGGCGTACTGGGCGGCGTTGAAGGCGGTCCGCCAGGCGACGTGCCGGAGTCGCCAGCCGGAGACGACCACTGCGGCGGTCTGCACCGCCACCGCCGCACCGGGCCCCCAGGCGACCAGGATCGCGAAGGTGAAGCAGATCGACGGGAAGACCGCCGAGGTGTGCCGCTGGCCGGGCGGCACGAAGGGCCGGGCGTCACAGACGACGGCGAGCGCCGCCATGATCCAGAAGGCGCCGGGCAGGGTGGCGAGGTCACCGGGGAGCGAGACCAGCGGACCGGCGGTGAGCCCGACGGCCAGGACGACGGTCGCGCCGACGAATCCGAAGAACGGCCCCACCCGGGCAGGCGGCACGGCGTTCCGCAGGTCGGCGGCCTCCATCGCACCTCCCGAGGTGTCCGGTCCGGATCGCACGGCGTGACCTGGTGCCACGCCGTGCTCCCCATCAAACGCTCCCGCCGGGAGGTTTCACGGTAGGACAGCCACGAATCGGTCGTAGTCGTAATTAAGTTGGTATACGCGGCCAGTTGCCGCAAGCCGCGCCGCCCTGTTCCCGGCCCGACTCACTCCTCGCGGCGGGCGACCTCCCGCGCGGCGTCCGGACCGGATTCGAGCAGCACCCGGAAGCCCTCCTCGTCGAGGACCGGCACCTTGAGGGCGGTGGCCTTCTCCGCCTTGGAGCCGGGGTTCTCCCCCACCACCACGAAGCCGGTCTTCTTGGAGACCGATCCACTGACCTTGCCGCCCCGGGACTGGATCGCCTCGGCGGCCTGGTCCCGGGAGAACCCGGCGAGGGTGCCGGTGACCACCACGCTGACCCCCTCCAGCGGGCGCGGCCCCTCGTCCACGGTCTCCTCCGCCATCTGGACCCCGTCCGCGGCCCACTTGTCGACCACCGCGCGGTGCCAGTCGACGGTGAACCACTCGGTCAGGCTCGCCGCGATGGTCGGCCCGACCCCCTCCACCGAGGAGAGCTCTTCCTCTGTGGCCGCCCGGATCTTCTCGACCGAGCCGAAGTGGCGGGCCAGGGCCTGCGCGGCGGTCGGGCCGACGTGCCGGATCGACAGCGCCACCAGCAGCCGCCAGAGCGGTCGCCGCCGAGCCTCGTCCAGGCTGGTCAGGAAACGGGCCGCGTTGCTGCCCAGGCTGCCGTCCTTGTTGACGAAGAACGGCACCCGGGCCAGTTTCTCCGGGTCCAGGGCGAACAGGTCACCCTCGTCGACGAGGACGTCCGATTCGAGCAACGCCGCCGCGGCCTTCTCGCCCAGCACCTCGATGTCCAGCGCCCGCCGTCCGGCGAGATAGCTCAGCCGTTCCCGCAGCTGCCCGGGACAGGTCCGCGAGTTCGGGCAGCGGATGTCGACGTCGCCCTCCTTCGCGGGAGCGAGCGGGGAGTCGCAGGCCGGGCAGTGGGTAGGCATGACGAAGGGGCGGGCGTCCGGCGGGCGCAGCTCGACCACCGGGCCGAGCACCTCGGGGATCACGTCCCCGGCCTTGCGCAGCACCACCGTGTCGCCGATCAGCACCCCCTTGCGTTCCACCTCGCGGGCGTTGTGCAGGGTCGCCAGCGCCACCGTGGAGCCGGCCACCCGGATCGGTTCGAGCACCGCGAACGGGGTGACCCGGCCGGTGCGTCCGACGTCGACCCGGATGTCGAGGAGCCTGGTGTTGACCTCCTCGGGCGGGTACTTGAAGGCGATCGCCCAGCGCGGGGCCCGGCTGGTCGAGCCGAGCCGGCCCTGGATTGAGACCGGGTCGACCTTCACCACCACACCGTCGATCTCGTGCTCGACGTCGTGCCGGTGGGCGGCGTAGTGGGCGATGTAGTCGGCGACACCGGCCAGGTCGGGCACCACCCGCCAGCGGTCGCTGGTCGGCAGCCCCCACGCCCTCAGCGCCGCGTACGCCTCGGACTGGGCGGTGGGCTGGAACCCGCGCCGGGCGCCGATGCCGTGCACCACCAGCCGCAGCGGCCGGGACGCGGTGATCCGCGGGTCCTTCTGCCGCAGGCTGCCAGCGGCGGCGTTGCGGGGATTGGCGAAGGGCGGCTTGCCCTGCTCGACCAGACCGGCGTTGAGGTCGGCGAAGGCGGCGACCGGGAAGTAGACCTCGCCGCGCACCTCCAGCAGTTCCGGGGCCGGGCCGAACTCGGCGGAGCTGGTCAGCTCGGCCGGCACGCCCCGGATACTGCGGACGTTGGCGGTGACGTCCTCACCGGTGCGGCCGTCGCCCCGGGTGGCAGCCCGGACCAGCCGGCCCCGCTCGTAGGTGAGGTTGATCGCCAGCCCGTCGACCTTCAGCTCGCAGAGGTACGGCACCTCGCCCCCGGCGTCGCGGACCACCCGTTCGGCCCAGGCGGCGAGCTCCTCGTCGGCGAAGGCGTTGTCCAGCGAGAGCATCCGCTCGGCGTGGGTCACCGGGGCGAAGTCGGTGGAGAAGGTGCCACCGACCCGCTGGGTGGGCGAGTCCGGGGTGCGCAGCGCCGGGTACTCCTCCTCCAGCGCCTCCAGCTCGCGCAGCAGGGTGTCGAACTCGGCGTCGCTGATGGTCGGGGCGTCCAGCACGTAGTAGCGGTACTGGTGGTCGGTCAGCTCCTGGCTGAGGGTGGCGTGCCGGTCCCTGACCCCGGCCGGCGGCTCCGCACCGGCGGCCGCTTCCTGCGCCGGGCTGACCTGCTGGGGGATGGCTTCCTCGGACACGTGCGACCCTCCACGCCCTGAGGTCACGGACACCCCGCGACCTCGCTGATCACGCTACCTGAGGCACCGTATCGGGCGGGTGGGACAATCGGCTGGTCGCCCGGTGCGGGGCCGGGCGGGGAGAGGCGGGACGCGCATGCCGGAGTGGCTGCCCTGGGCGCTGGCCATCCTGCTGGCGGTCGTCGCCGGCTGGGCGTGGAGCAGTTGGCGGCACCGACCCGCGCCGCCGTCGCGCCCGGCGGGACGGACCCGACCGCCGCGCCGCACCGACCGGCCGACCCGGCCGCCGCGTCCCCGCGACCGGCGCTCCACCGCGGGCACCCCCCGACCCGGCGAGATCTGGTGGGCGGACGTGCCGTACGCCGACGGCACCGGATCGAAGGTTCGCCCCTGCCTGGTGTTGCGGGCCGACCGACGCGGCGCGGACGTGTTCAAGATCACCAGCCAGGACAAGAGCGACCGCGACGACCACGTCCGCATCCCGACCCGCGACTGGGACGCCGACGCCGACCACGACAGCTTCGTCGACCTCGGTACGACGATCCGGGTGGACGCGGACGCCTTCCGCAACCGCGCCGGCGCCTGCGACCCCGCCCTCTGGCGTCGTCTCCACCCCCGCTCCTGACCCTTCTCGTCCCTCCCCTGACGGTGCCCCACGCCGATCCGGCGCAGCCCTGGACGGAGTCCGGTCAGTCGAGGGGGGTGGAGAGGGTGTGGAGGTCGTCGGCGTACTCGATGCGGTTGGCCCAGTCGGCGGGCCAGGCGGCCATGCCGTGCGCGGCACCGACGAACGCGCCGGCCAGCGCGGCGATCGAGTCCGAGTCGCCGGCGGTGGTCGCGCCCCGGGCCAGCGCGCCGATCGGGTCGTCGGCGTGCCGGACGGCGCAGAGCAGGGCGGTCGCCAGCGCCTCCTCGGCCACCCAGCCCTCCCCGGTGTCCCGACACGGGTCGCCACCGTCGTCGGGGCGGGCCAGCGCCGCGGTCAGCCGCGCGAGCACGTCCAGGCACTCGTCCCAGCCCCGGGCGATGAAGTCGACCGGGTCGGCGACGCCGGGCCGTTGCCAGAGGTCACCCAACCACTCGTGGCGGTAGACCCGGCGTTGCCGCCGGGCGTGCCCGACGAGTACGCCGGGCAGTTCGGGCAGGGTCGCCCCGTCCCGCAGCGCCCGGACCGCGTACGCGGTCAACTCGCTGGCGGCCAGCCCGGTCGGATGCCCGTGGGTCAGGCCGGCCTGGAGCTGGGCCAGCCCGGCGAGAGTGTCCAGGTCGACGTCGAGCAGGCCGACCGGAGTGACCCGCATGTTCGCCCCGCACCCCTTCGAGCCGGCCTGGGTCGCCTCCTGCCAGCGCACCCCCCGAGCCAGTTCGGCACAGGCACGCAGGCAGGTCATGCCGGGGGCACGGTTGTTCTCCGGGCTGACCGACCAGGCGACGAAGCGCTGCCGCAGCAGTGGCTCGACCGCCTCCGGGGTCAACGCCGGGGCCTCCCGCAGCGCCCAGGCGACCGCCAGGGCCATCTGGGTGTCGTCGGTGACCAGCGCCGGGTCACCGGTCAGCGTGCGGGGACCGCCCGGACCGTACCGGCGGACGATCTCGTCGACGGTCAGGAACTCGGTCGGTGCGCCCAGGGCGTCGCCGTACGCGAGACCGAAGAACGAACCGGAGGCGCGCCGCACCGAAGACTGGATCATGGCCCTCATCCTGCCCGCCCACCGCAACCGCACACACCCCCGGCCCGGGGCCCCGCCCGCCCAGGCACCGCCGCCCGCCCGGTCGGGCGGGCGGTTGGGCGGTTGATGGTTGGGCGGTTGGTGGTTGGGCGGTTGCGGTGGTTGCAGGGGACCCTTGCTACGCAGAAAGCGGTAACAGGGGACCCCTGCTACCACGGATCACTCGAACACCAGGCAGAACGGGTGGCCGGCCGGATCGGCGTAGACGCGGAAGTCGTCCCCCTCGCCGGGCAGCCGGCGCGCTCCGAGTGCGAGCACCCGCTGCTCGGCCGCGTCCACGTCGTCCACCTGCACGTCCAGGTGGAACTGCTGCGGGCGTTCCGGGTCGGGCCAGGCCGGCGGGCGCAGGTCGGGAGCCGACTGGAAGGCGATCCGGGGATGCTGCCCGCGCGGGCCGCCGAGCACCACCCAGTCGTCGTCGGAGTCCTCCTCGGCGATCGACAGGCCGAGCAGTTCGGCGTAGAAACCGGCCAGGGCACGGGGGTCGGGGCAGTCCACGACCACGGTACGTAGCTGTCCAATCATGGCGTCATCGTGCCCATGCGGTACGACGGGAAAACCGACTCCCGGCGATCCTCTTCGACACCGCCGCCGACACTCTCGGACCCGCGACCGGATGTTCCGCCCACGGACCGCCGAGTTGATACCTGCTCCTCGATCGACCACCCACCGGATGCCTGTCCCTCGGCGGACCGCCGGTCGGGCACCTACTCCTCGGCGAGCCGCCGGCCGGCGTCGCGGCAGGCGGCGAGCACCTCGCGCACGTACCGGGGGGTGGCCCCGGCCAGGCCGCAGGCGGGGGTGACCACCACCTGCTCGGGCAGCCGGGCACGGGGGAAGCCGAGCCGGTCCCAGAGCTGGCGTACCCGGTCGGCGACCTGGGCGGAGGTCGGTGCGCGACCGGCCGGCGGCGGCAGCGCCGGGGCGGCCCCGGCCAGCAGACCCATCCCGGCGTCGATCGCCTCGCCGACCGGATCGAGGTCGGTGACCTGGGTGAGGTCCAGCGCGACGGCGACCGCGCCGGCGCTGCGGACCAGATCCAGCGGTACGTCCGGGGCGCAGCAGTGCACGATGGTGGGCACCCCGGCCGCCTCGACGACCGTACGCAGAGCGGTCCGCGCGACCTCCGACTCCATCGCCCGGTACGCGCCGAGCCCGCTCTCGGTGGGAATCCGCCCCGCCAGTACGGCCGGAAGCGAAGGCTCGTCGAGTTGGAGCAGCACCGAGGCCCGGGGCACCCGGCGGGCCACCGCCTCGACGTGGCCGCGCAGCCCCTCGGCGAGCGAGCCGGTGAGGTCCCGCACCGCGCCCGGGTCGCGCAGCATCCGACCGCCGATCGGCAGTTCCAGCGCGGCGGCCAGGGTGAGCGGGCCGGTCGCCTGCACCTTGATGGGGCCGGTGTACTCCTCGGCCTGCTCGGCGAGCTGGTCGAGGTCGCGTTCCAGCAGGTCGCGGGCGCGGCGCAGGTCCCGTCCCGGACGCGGAGCGATCCGCCAACGCGCCGCGTACAGCTCGACCGGCAGTTCGACCAGCAGTCCGGCACCGCGCCCGACCAGGTCCGCACCGGGGCCACGGGCCGGCAGTTCGGGCAGGTGGGGCAGATCCGGCAGCTCGCCGAGGACGACGCGCTGCGCCTCGGCGACGTCGGTGCCGGGGAGGGAGCCGATGCCGGTCGCCGCGCCACGCGGCCAGGGCCAGACCTGATCAGTCACGGTCGACAGGGTAACCGGCCGTCACCCCGACCGCCCCGCCAGCGGGCGGCCTCGCCCCGATGACCCCGCCGCCGATGACGATGTCCTCCGGACAGCGGTGCCGGCCCGACGGCCTCGATGCCGACCCGACGGCGATGCCGACCCGACGCTGGGTGGTTGCAGGGGGCCCTTCCTCGACAAGAAGCGGTAACAGGGGACCCCTGCTACCACCTCAGCCGGTAAATCCGGGCCGCACCTCAGACGGTGATGGTCGCGGAGCCGAGCACCACGTCGCCGGCCGGGTCGGGTCGGTACGCGACGATGGCCTGGCCGGCGGCGACGCCGCGGACCGGGCGGCGCAGCGCGGCACGCAGCCCGTGGGCGTCGACGGTGACCGTGGCCGGTGCCACATCGCCGTGGGCGCGCAGCTGCACCTCGCACTCGACCGGGTGGTCGGGACGGGGCCCGCCGGTCCAGACCGGACGCTCGGCGCTGACCTCGGTGACCTCCAGGGCCTCGGCCGGGCCGACGGTGACCGTGTTGGTCGTCGGGGTGATGGAGAGCACGTACCGGGGGCGGCCGTCCGGGGCGGGGCGGTCCAGGTGCAGACCCCGCCGCTGCCCCACCGTGTACGCGTACGCGCCGGTGTGGCTGCCGACCACCGCGCCGGTCAGCGCGTCGACCACGTCGCCGGGGGTTTCACCCAGCCGCTCGGCCAGGAACCCCCGGGTGTCGCCATCGGCGATGAAGCAGATGTCGTGCGAGTCGGGCTTGTCGGCCACGGCCAGTCCGCGCCGGGCCGCCTCCGCCCGCACCTGTGCCTTGGTCGAGTCGCCGAGCGGGAACATGGACCGGTCGAGCTGCTCGCGGGTGAGCACGGCCAGCACGTACGACTGGTCCTTGGCCGCGTCGACGCTGCGGCGCAGCAGGCCGTCCGGGCCGAGCCGGGCGTGGTGGCCGGTGACCACGGCGTCGAACCCGAGGGCCACGGCCCGGTCCAGCACCGCGGCGAACTTGATCTTCTCGTTGCAGCGCAGGCACGGGTTCGGGGTACGCCCCGCCGCGTACTCGGCGACGAAGTCGTCGACCACATCCTCGTGGAACCGGTCGGCCATGTCCCAGACGTAGAACGGGATGCCGAGCACGTCGGCGGCACGACGGGCGTCCCGGGAGTCCTCCAGGGTGCAGCAGCCGCGTGCCCCGGTCCGGTAGGTCTGCGGGTTACGGGCCAGCGCCAGGTGCACACCGGTGACGTCGTGTCCCGCCTCCACCGCCCGCGCGGCGGCGACCGCCGAGTCGACCCCGCCGGACATCGCTGCCAAGACCCTCACCGACGTACCCCCTTCACCCCGTCGAGGGTAGCCCCTGTCGACGGCGGCCCCCGCTCCCGGCGGGCCGGAGGCGGCGGCGACGCGGGTCAGGAGCGGGCGGAGCGGATCGCGCCGGCGCGGCGGGCCCGTTCCACGGCGGCGGGGAGCGCGGCGATCAGGGCGTCCACGTCGGCTTCGGTGGAGGTGTGCCCGAGCGAGAAGCGCAGGGAGGAGCGGGCCCGGTCGTTGTCGGCGCCCATCGCCAGCAGCACGTGCGAGGGCTGGGCCACCCCGGCCGAGCAGGCCGAACCGGTCGAGCAGGCGATCCCCTGGGCGTCCAGGAGCAGCAGCAGCGCGTCCCCCTCGCAGCCGGGGAACGAGAAGTGCGCGTTGCCCGGGAGCCGGTCGGCCGGGTCGCCGTTGTGGACCACCTCGGGCACCGCCCGCCGGACCCGCTCCACCAGGTCGTCGCGGAGCGCGGCGACCCGCGCGGCGTACGCCTGCTGGTTCTTGACCGCGCTCTCGACCGCGACGGCGAAGGCGGCGATCCCGGCGGTGTCGAGGGTGCCGGAACGGACGTCGCGCTCCTGGCCGCCGCCGTGCAGCAGCGGGATGGCGGCGACGTCCCGGGCGAGCAGCAGGGCGCCCACTCCGGTCGGTCCGCCGAGCTTGTGACCGGTGACGGTCAACGCGGCGACGCCGCTGGCGGCGAAGTCGACGGGCACCTGCCCGACCGCCTGGACCGCGTCGGTGTGGAACGGCACCCCGTGCTCGGCGGCGACGGCGGCCAGCTCGGCGACGGGCTGGACGGTGCCGACCTCGTTGTTGGCCCACATCGCCGTCACCAGGGCCACCCGGTCGCCGTGCGCGGTCAGTTCGGCGCGGAGACCGTCCGGGCTGAGCCGGCCGGACTCGTCCACCGTCAGCCAGCCCACGCCGGCACCCTCGTGCGCGCGGAGCCAGTCCACCGCGTCGAGCACGGCGTGGTGCTCGACCGCGCTGGAGACGACCCGGTCCCGGCCGGCCCCCCGCCGGGACCAGAAGATCCCCTTGACCGCGAGGTTGTCGCTCTCGGTGCCCCCACCGGTGAAGATCACTTCGGACGGACGGGCGCCCAGGGCGGCGGCCACCCGCTCCCGGGACTCCTCCACCCGGCGACGGGCACGCCGCCCCGCCGCGTGCAGTGACGACGCGTTGCCGACCTCGCGAGCGGTCGCGACGTACGCCTCCAGTGCCTCGTCGAGCATCGGGGTCGTCGCGGCGTGATCCAGGTATGTCATCGCGGTTCAGCCTATCCGCCGTCCCACCCCCGCCCTGGCGCGGAGGGAGGACGGGGTGGGCCGGTGCGGTCGGCGTCCTCGGCGACGACCCCGACGCACTGCTACCGTTGCCTCCGGACGTCGCCCCGGCCGCCACCGCGTGGGCGACGCCTCCGCCGAGCTTCACGAACGACACACCGCCCACGTCGGCGACAACCCGTCGCGGGGCACCCTGACGAGCTGATCGGCGGGCCGGCTCAGCTCCCCGGCCCGCCGATCAGCTCCCGTACGACGACGAGGGCCGTGGAACCGGGTCGGTTCCGCGGCCCTCGTGGCGTACCGGATCAGCTCACCTGCGCTTGCGGATCTCCTCGGCGGCCTGCGGGACGATCTTGAACAGGTCGCCCACCACGCCGAAGTCGGCCAGTTCGAAGATCGGCGCCTCGGCGTCCTTGTTGACCGCGACGATGGTCTTCGAGGTCTGCATGCCGGCCCGGTGCTGGATCGCACCGGAGATGCCGAGTGCCACGTAGAGCTGCGGGGAGACGGTCTTGCCGGTCTGTCCGACCTGGAACTGGTGCGGGTAGTAACCCGAGTCGACGGCCGCCCGGGACGCGCCGACCGCGCCGCCGAGCAGGTCGGCCAGTTCCTCGACCAGCTTGAAGTTGTCGGCGTTGCCGACCCCGCGACCGCCGGAGACGACGACCGACGCCTCGGTCAGCTCGGGGCGGGAGCCCTTCTGCTCGGCGACCCGGTCGACCACCTTCGCCAGCTTGTCGGTGTCGCCCACCGTGACGGTGAGCTGCTCGACCGCCGGGGTGGCCGGGGCCGGGGCCGGGTTGACCGAGTTGGGCCGGACGGTGACCAGCGGCAGGCCCTTGGTGACCTTGGACTTCACGATGGTGGAGCCGGCGAAGGCGACCTGGGTGGCAGTGCCGTCGGCGGCGAGGCCGACCACGTCGGTCAGGATGCCGTTGTCCAGCTTGACCGCGAGGCGGGCGGCGATCTCCTTGCCCTCCTGGGCCGAGGCGAGCAGCACGGCCGCGGGCTGGACCCGCGTGACCAGCTCGGCCAGGACGGTGGCCTTCGGCGCCACCAGGTAGCCGTCGATCTCCTCGCTCTCGGCGGCGTAGATCTTCTCCGCGCCGTACTCGCCCAGCTTGCCGGCGAGCGCCTCGGCCGCGCCGGGGCCACCGAGCACCACCGCGGCGGGGGTGCCCAGCTCGCGGGCGAGGGTGAGCATCTCGAGGGTGACCTTCTTGACGCCGAATTCCCGGGTGGCTTCGACGACGACGAGAACCTCAGACATCTCCTGACCCCTCACACGAACTTCTCGGTGGCGAGGAACTCGACCAGCTGCGCGCCGCCGGAGCCCTCGTCGGTGACCTTCTCGCCGCCGGAACGCGGCGGGCGCTTGCTGTGCTCCAGCACGGTGCTGGTCGCGCCGTCGAAGCCGACCTCGCTCGGCGCGACGCCCAGGTCGGCCAGGGAGAGGGTCTGCACGGGCTTCTTCTTGGCCGCCATGATGCCCTTGAAGGACGGGTAGCGCGGCTCGTTGATGGTGTCCCACACGGAGACCACGGCCGGGGTCGGGGCGGTGACCACCTCGTAGCCCTCCTCGGTCTGCCGCTCGATGGTCAGCGTGCCGCCGTCGACGGTCAGCTTCCGCGCGCCGGTGAGCGCGGCGACGCCGAGCCGCTCGGCGAGCATGTGCGGCATGACCTGGACCCGGCCGTCGGTGGACTCGGCCCCGCAGAGGACCAGGTCGGCCCCGAGCGTGCCCAGCGCGGCGGCGAGGACCTTCGAGGTGGCCACCGCGCAGGAGCCGTGCAGCGCGTCGTCCACCACGTGGACGGCCTTGTCCGGCCCCATGGAGAGCGCCTTGCGGATCGACTCGGTCGCCCGGTCCGGACCCATGGTCAGGATGGTGACCTCGCCACCGTGCGCCTCCTTGATCTTCAGCGCCTCCTCGATGGCGTACTCGTCCATCTCGTTGATCACGTTGTTCGCCGAACCGCGGTCGACGGTGTTGTCGTCACTGCGCAGGTTGCGGTCCGCGCCCGAATCGGGCACCTGCTTGACGAGTACGACGATGTTCATCGCGTTTCGACGACCCTCCTGTGGTGATGGCTTTGCTCGCCCTGTCCCGGGCGCAGCCTCGCGCGTGGCGTTGACCCCGGTCAACCGCGGGCTGGTGTGCAGTTACCCACGCCGGCAATGTTACCTGTCAGTAGCATCACGCTTCGGCGGGACTCAGCGTGACACAGCTCACCGAATCCTGACCAACCCACTACAGTCGTGAATCGGGAGGTATCACGATATGTCAGGGCAGGGTGATGCGGTGTCATCGCAGGTCCCGTCGGCTGCTCCGGGCACGCCGACCTCGTCGGCGTGTCGCCGGATTCCTCCGGCCGCGCACCGGTGCGCCTGCGGACGGCTGCGGGAACGTTGTGTGCGGCTCGCCGTCCGGGCACTCTGGGCACCCGTCCGGCTCGCTCCGGCCCGTCCCGCTCGCGCCTGAACCGCCCGCCGGCTGATCGCGCCACCGGGCCGACCGGCCCGTCGGCCGCCACCGTCGCGCCGGGCCCGGATTTCGCCAGGGCGTCGGGCGTCACCGCTCGCGCCGGGCCCGGGGCCGGGCGTCAGTCCGTCGCGTCCAGCACCGCCCTGATCCGACCGATCGCCACCTGCTCGGCCGGGTCGACCCCCCGGTGCGCCCGGGCCACCCGGTCCGCGGCGGTCAGCACCACCGAGCGGTACGCGGTCACCTCGCCCGGAGCCTTCTCCCGCAGGATCGTCATCGCCCGCCCCAGGGCCGCCAGCGCGGCCTGCTCCACCTGCGGGGACGACCCCTCCGGCAGCCTCGGCAGCGGGCCGGAGGTGAGCGCGTCCCGCACCATCCCGCTGCTGCCGGCGATCACCCCGGACGCGGCAAAGCTCTCCCGGACCAGGGCGAACAACCCCGGATCGGCGTTCGACACCAGGAAGACGGCACCGAACGCACCCGTCTTGAGGGTCAGTTTCTCCTCGGCCGTCAGCGACTGGTCCATGATCACGGAGTGTAGACGTACGGGGTCGTCGTGGTGACCGGCACGAAGCCGAGCCGCTCGAGGACCGGTCGGCTCTCGGACGAGGCGTCCACCTGGAGCAGCGTGCGGTCGCGCTGCGCCGCCAGCCGGGCCCGGTGGGCGACCAGCGCCCGGTAGACGCCGCGCCGCCGCCACGCCGGCAACGTCGAGCCGCCCCAGAGGGTGGCGAAGCCGGTGCCCGCCACGTAGCGGACCCAGCCGGCGCTGACCACCGTCCCGTCCGCCTCGGCCACCACCACGGTGATCGACTGGGGGTCGGCGGCGATCTCCCGGGCCAGCCCGTCGACCAGGTGCCCCCGGTCGTCGGCCCAGACCTCCGCCTCCATCGCCGCGATCCGCTCCAGGTCGGCCCGGTCGGTGACCTCACGGAGGCGTACCTCCTCGGGCAGGACCGGGACCGCCGCCGCGAGCGGCGCGACCGGGCCGACCACGACGGTCTCCGGCTCCTCCGGGACGAATCCGGCCGCGCGGAGCCGGTCGGCCAGGTCCGCCGGCTCGTCGTGGCCGTACAGCTTCCACTCGACCGCCTCACCCCGCTGGCGGAACAGCTCCCGCTGCCGGACGATCAGCGCGTCCAGGTCCGCGCCGGTCAGCCCGCCCAGGTCCCGGTACGTCAGGAAGCCCCGGTGGTCCAGGCCGAGGATCCGGACCAGCGGACCGTCCCGCTCCACGGTCACCCCCTCCGGCACCGGCTCCGGGATGTCCGGTCGCAACTGCCGGTCGTACGCCGTCCGCAGGATCGTCGCGTCAAGATCGCTCATCGGTCCAGGCTACGTCCGGGGTCGACCCGATAATGGCGATGTGTGGCAGGCGATCATGCGGTGGTTCGACCCGCAGGAGATGCGGGCGGTCGGCACCCGTCCGGACTACCGCTTCTCGCTGGCCAACGAACGCACCTTCCTGGCCTGGTTGCGGACCGGGCTGGCCCTGATCGCCGGTGGGCTCGCCGCCGCCCAGTTCCTGCCCCCGTTGCCCCTGGACCACCTGCGCGAGGTGATCGCGGTCGCGCTGCTGCTGCTCGGGGGCACGGTGGCCGTCCGGGCGGTGGACCACTGGGCGCGCACCGAGCGGGCCATCCGGCTCGGCGAGGACCTGCCCGCCTCCCGGTTCCCGGCCGTCCTGGCGCTGGCCGTCGGGCTCGGCGCGATCCTGCTGGTGGTGGCGGTGCTGGTCCGGGCGGTCGGTCGCGGATGACCGTCGACCCGGGGCTGCAATCCGAGCGGACCCGGCTCGCCTGGCGGCGGACCGCGCTGGCGCTCACCGTGGTCACCGTGCTGGCCGTCCGGCTCGCCGCCGACGGTGGCGTGGTCGGCACGCTGGTGGCCGGGCTCGCCGTGCTCATCTGGGGGGCGGCGCTGACGCTGTGCTGGCGGCGGGGCACCGGGGCCGGCCGTCCGTCCACCGGGGGGCTCCCCGTACCCCTGGTCGCCCTGGTCGCCGCCGGGTACGCCCTGCTCGGCACCCTGCTCGTGCTGCGGACGCTGTGGTGACCTGCGGGGAGTGCGTCATGATTGGTGGATGGTCCGGGTCTTCCTCCTCCTCGTCGCGGCCCAGGTGGTCCTCGCCGCGCTGGCGCTGATCGACTGCCTGTCCGCCGAGAAGCACCAGGTACGCGCGATGCCACGCGCCGTCTGGGTGCCGGTGCTCCTGCTGGTGCCACTGATCGGCCCGATCGCCTGGTTCCTCGCCGGCCGCCCCGCGCCCGCCCGTGGCGGGCCGCGCCCCGCGCCCCAGCGGGGCCCGGCGGCCCCGGACGACGACCCCGACTTCCTCAAGTCGATCGCGGACTCGACGCGACGGCAGGACGAGGAGTTGTTCCGCCGCTGGGAGGACGACCTGCGGCGGCGCGAGCGGGACCTGCGCGGGGAACGCGACCCCGGACCGGCTGCCGGTGGCCAGCCGAACCCCCGCGACCCCGACCGGGCGGACGCGGACGCCCCGGACCGGCACACCGATCCGGACCAGACCGCCTGACCGCCCCGGTCGGGTGCGGGGGGTGGTGTCAGACCCGACGGCGCAGCGCCCGAACGGCGAGTGGGGCGAAGACCGCCGCGATGGCGACGCCCCAGATCACCGACTGCACCACCGGCGCGAACACCGGGCCGGACACCAGCAGTCCGCGCAACGCGTCGGCGAGCACGGTGACCGGGTTGACCTCCACCCATGCCTGTAACCAGCCGGGCATGGTCTCGGTCGGTACGAACGCGTTGCTGGTGAAGGTCAACGGGAAGATCACCATGAAGCCGAAGACCTGCACCTTGTCCGGTTCGCTGACCAGCACCCCGACCAGCACCGACACCCATGCGGCGGCCAGCGAGAAGGCCAGCAGCAGGGCGAGCGCCCCGAGCAGGCCGAGCAGCCCGTTCTGGAGCCGGAAGCCGAGGATCGCGCCGACGCCGATCAGCAGCGAGACCGACCAGGCCTGCTTGACCGTGTCGGCCAGGATCCGCCCGGCCAGCGGTGCCCAGCGGGCGATCGGCAGCGACCGGAGCCGGTCGAAGACGCCCTTGGTGAGGTCGTGGTTGAGCCCGAAGCCGGTGGTCATGGTGGCGAAGAAGGCGTTCTGCACGATGATGCCGGGCAGCGCGAAGGTGAGGTACTCCCCCGGGGAACCGGAGATCGCCCCGCCGAAGACGTAGGTGAAGAGCAGCACGAACATCACCGGCTGGACGCTCAGGTCGGCCAGCTCCAGCGGGTTGTGCTTGATCTGCACCAGGCTCCGCCAGGCCAGGGTGAACGTGTGCGACAGCCCGGCGAGCGGGCTCAGCCGGCGGGCCGGGGCGAGCGGGGCGGGGGCGGTGACGGCGGTCATGCCAGCGTGCCTTCCAGTTCGGCGCGGTCGGTCTGCTCCGGCTCGGGCCGGTGGCCGGTCAGGTGAAGGAAGACCTCGTCGAGGGTGGAACCGCGCACCGCCAGCTCGGCGACGGCGATCCCGGCCTCGTCGAGGCGACGCACCACGGCCGGCAGCACCGACGAGTCGTTCACCGGCACGGTCACCGTGCTCTGGGCCACCTCGGGGACGAGCCCGGTGACCTGACCGGCCAGCGCCAGCACGGCCGGCAGGTCGGCGGCACGCGCCGGACGGACCGCCAGCGTCTGCCCGCCGGTCTTCGCCTTCAGTTCCTCCGGGGTGCCCTGGGCGATCACCCGACCGTGGTCGACCACGGCGATCTCGCTGGCCAGCTGGTCGGCCTCTTCGAGGTACTGCGTGGTGAGCAGCACGGTCACCCCGTCGGAGACCAGGCCGCGGACGATGTCCCACAGCTCGTTGCGGCTGCGCGGGTCGAGCCCGGTGGTCGGCTCGTCGAGGAAGAGCACCTGCGGCCGGCCGACCAGGCTGGCGGCCAGGTCGAGGCGGCGCCGCATGCCCCCGGAGTAGGTTTTGGCGGGCCGGTCGGCCGCGTCGGTCAGGTGGAAGTCGCCGAGCAGTTCCCGGGCGCGGGCCCGCGCGTCCGCGCGGCGCAGCCCGAGCAGCCGGCCGATCAGCACCAGGTTCTCCACCCCGGTCAGGGTCTCGTCGACCGAGGCGTACTGGCCGGTGAGGCCGATGAGCTGCCGGACCCGGTGGGCGTCGCGGACGACGTCGTACCCGCCGACGGTGGCGTGCCCCTCGTCGGGCTCGAGCAGGGTGGCGAGCACCCGGACGGTGGTGGTCTTGCCGGCCCCGTTCGGGCCGAGCAGGCCGAACACCGTCCCGCTCGGCACCTCGAGATCGACTCCGGCCAGGGCGGTGGTGGCGCCGAAGCGTCGGACCAGCCCCTCGGCCCGGATCGCATGGTTCATGACGGAAACTCCCCCGTGTCGCGCGTCGTGATCGGGCCACTCTGGACGACGGGTGTGACAAGTTCCGGTCGTCCCGGGCCGACGCTACGGCGACAGCGGGGGAATGTCCTGGTTATTACCCCTCAGGCGAGGGTGGACGAGCGGGGGTACGAGTCGGTCGGGTCGGTGATCACGTTGACCAGGTAGGGCACGCCGGCGTCGAAGGCCCGCTCCAGGGCCGGGCCCAGGTCGGTGGCCTTGGTGACCGTCTCGCCGGCCCCGCCCATCGCGGCGACCACCTGGTCGTAGCGGAGTTCGGGCTGGAGGTCGGCGGCGATGTCGTAGCCGTACATGGCGCGCATCGGGTGCTTCTCCAGGCCCCAGATGCCGTTGTTGCCGACCACCATCACGACCGGGAGCTTCTGCCGGACCAGGGACTCGACGTCCATCAGCGAGAAGCCGGCCGCGCCGTCGCCCATCAGCACGCAGACCTGCCGGTCCGGGTGGGTGATCCTGGCCCCCATCGCGTACCCCATGCCGGTGCCGAGGCAGCCGTACGGGCCGGGGTCGAGCCACGTGCCGGGCTGGGCCGGCTCCAGGTAGCGGCCGGCGTACGAGACGAAGTCGCCGCCGTCGCCGATGGTGATCGCGTCTCGGGCGAGCACCCGGCGCAGCTCGCCGTAGATCCGGGCCGGGCGGATCGGGTCGGTCTCGGCGGCCATCTCCTCGGCGTCGCGCGCCCTCGCCGCGTCCTCCTTGACGCGCAGTTGCGCGATCCAGTCGGTGTGATCCACCCGGTCGCCGGGGTGGTCGGCCAGCGCGGTGAGGATCAGCCGCAGGTCACCGGCGGGCGAGACGGCCGTCTCGACGTGGCTCGCGCGCTGGCTCGGCGCGTCGACGACGTGCACCACCTGCGCGTCACCGAAATCGCCGAAGCTGAGCCGGAAGTCCAACGGGGTGCCGATCACCACGACCACGTCGGCGCCGGAGAGCGCGGCCCGCCGGGCCTTGGCGAACGCGAGGGGGTGCTCCGGTGGGAGCGCGCCGCGCCCCATGCCGTTGGTGAAGACCGGCACGCCGAGCGCCTCGGCCGCCGCCCGCAGCGCGTCGACCGCGTCGCCGGTCCAGACGTCCGACCCGGCGACGATCACCGGGCGCTGGGCCCCGGCGATCAACGCGGCGGCGCGGGCCACCTCGTCCGGGTCGGCCTCGAGCGGGGCGGGTGCCGCGCCGGCCGGCTGGTCGGCCTCCCCGACCGAGAAGACCACCTCCAGCGGAAGATCGAGGAAGACCGGCCCACGGTGCGGGGTGAGCGCGGTGTCCAGCGCGGCGGCGACCACCCGGGGGATGTCGTCGGTGCTGAAGATCGTCTCGGCGTGCTTGGTGACCGGGCGGACCAGCGGGAGGTGGTCCATCTCCTGGAGGCTGCCCGAGCCCCAGCGGAAGGCCGGGGCCCGGCCGCCGAGCACCAGCACCGGCGAGGCGTTGAAAAAGGCGCTGGTCAGGCCGGAGATGCCGTTGGTGACACCCGGGCCGGCGGTGAGCACGGCGAGGCCGGGGCGGCGCTGGAGCTTGGCCACCGCCTCGGCCGCGAAGACCGCGGACTGCTCGTGCCGCACGTCGTAGACCGGGAACTCGGACTTGTGCGCGGCGTCGTAGAGCGGGAACACGTGCCCGCCGGAGAGGGTGAACATCTCGCGTACGCCGTACGCGCGCAGCGCCGCGAGCGCCAACTCCCCGCCGTGACCTTCGATCCGCTCCGTCATCGCCGCCCCTCTCGTCGCGTGGCCGGTCCGAGGTTACCGGTCGGTCACCTGAACGTGAAGAAGCTTCGGCGCGGCGTGTCAGCGACCGGTGAACCCCGGCTTGCGCTTCTCCACGAACGCCGCCATGCCCTCACGCCGGTCGTCGGTGGCGAACAGCCCGGCGAAGAGCTGGCTCTCCCAGGCCAGACCGGAGTTGAGGTCCATGTCGAGGCCGGCGTCGACGGCGAGCTTCGCCGCCCGCAGCGCCTGCACCGGGCCGGTGAGGTACGGCTGGACCAGCGCGACGGCGGCGAGGTAGACGTCGGCGGCCGGGACGACCCGGTCGGCCAGCCCGATCCGCAGCGCCTCCTGGGCGTCGACCATCCGGCCGGACATGATCAGATCCTTGGCACGGGCCGGACCGACCAGCCGGGCCAGCCGCTGGGTGCCGCCGGCACCGGGGATGATGCCCAGCTTGATCTCCGGCTGGCCGAGCTTGGCGTCCTCGGCCACCACCCGCCAGTCGCAGGCGAGGGCCAGCTCGCAGCCGCCGCCGAGGGCGTACCCGGTGATCGCGGCGACCACCGGCTTCGGGATCCGGGTGAACGCGGTGAGCGCGCTGGAGAGGCGGGCGGAGCGTTCGAGCATGTCCACGTAGGACATGTCGGCCATCTCCTTGATGTCCGCACCGGCGGCGAAGACCTTCTCCCCGCCGTACACGATGACGGCGCGGACCTCGGGGTCGTCGGCGGCGGCCGTGGCGGCCTCGCGCAGCTCCTCCTGGACCTGGACGTTGAGCGCGTTCATCGGCGGCCGGTCCAGCCGGATGGTGCCGATGCCGTCCTTGGTCTCCAGCCGAACGAACTCGCCCATACTGCCCTCACTTCCTCGTCGAAGTCGCGTGCCAACCTTACGGCGCGGGTCGTTGGGGTAGATAGTCTGGTGTCAGCTCCGTCACCGGGAGTCGCGATGGTCATGTTCTACGACGACAGGTCGGTGCAGGTCACCTCCACCACCGTCCGGGTCGACGGGCAACGCTTCCCGCTCGCCGAGATCAGCGAGGTCTGGCACCAGCGGGGCAGCCGGTCCTGGCGGGTGCTCGCCGGGCGGGGCGCGATCGGCGCGGCGATGGCCGGCCCGCTGGTGGCCGCCGTCCTCGGCATCGCCCTGGCGATCTGGCTGCACCGCTCCTGGACCGTCACCATCGCGATCGTCGGCGCGTCGGTGCTGGTCGGGCTCGCCGTCGGTCCGGTCGCCGACGTCCTCTTCGAACACCTCGACCGCTCGTACGCCCGGGGCAGCCGACAGTTGGAGATCTGGATCCGCTGGCAGGGCCGCCCGGTCCGGCTGGTCCGCACCGCCGACGCGCTGCGCTTCGGTCAGATCTACCGGGCCCTGCAACGGGCGATGGAACGCGGCCAGCCGGCCCGCCCCCGCTGATCCGTCGTCCACAGCGGAGGTTTCCACGGCGGGACGGGGCTGCCGAACGTGCCCACACCGGGTTCACTGGAGAGATGACGCTCTATTACCAGGACGACGCGGTGCAGGTGACCTCCGAGTCGATCCGGGTGGACGGGCACATCCTGCGGTTACCCGAGATCACGTACGTCTGGCACGCCCGGGGACGGAGCACTCTCGGGCAGCACTCCCGGAAGCTGGGCCGGGGCGTCCTGGTCCTGCTCCTCTCCCTGCCGCCGCTGGTGGCGCTGCTCTGTGTCATCTCGGTGGCCTGGTCGGCGCAGGACCGGGGGAACTGGACACTGGCGCTGATCGTCCTGGCCGCCTTCGCCGTCGGCGCGCTGCTGCTCGCCCCGTTCCTGGAACTGCCGCTGGGCTGGCTGGACCGCTCCTACGAACGCGGCGACCGGATGCACGAACTGTGGGTGCAGCACCGGGGGCACGACATCCTGCTGCTGAGCAGCCCGGACGCGCTCCGGTTCGGGCAGATCTACCGAGCCGTGCAACGCGCCGTCGAGCAGCAGGAAGGTGGCTGACCGACCGCGCCCGCCCACCCGACGTTCCGGCGGACGGGGCTGGCTGGCTGGGGTGGTAGCAGGGGACCCCTGCTCATCAAGAAGCGCGTGCAGGGTGCCCCTGCAAACACCGCACCCCCGGTAGGCGGCGGTTCTGGCGGTCGCGCCGCACACTTGGGCACATGGTGATTCCCCTCCCCCGCCCGTCCACCGTCCTCGGGATGACCACCGGCGCCGCCTCCCGGGCCGCCGGGCTGACCCGGTCCGCGGTCGACCAGGCTTTCGGCTCGGCGGTCTCGCTCGCGGCCGTCCCGACGCGCGCCTTCGCGGTCCTCGACGCCGTCGAGGCTCTGGTGACCAGGATCGACGGGGTCGTCGACCGGATCGAGCAGACCCTGGACCGGACGGATCAGGTGCTCACCGACGCCGAGTCGGCCGTCCGCGAGGTGGCGGTGATCAGCGCCGCCGCGACCACCGCGACCGACAACGCCACCGAGGTCGCCGCGAAGGCGGCCGTGGTGGTCGCCGAGGCGGAGGTGGTCGCCCGGCGGGCGGTCGGCACGGTGGAGACGGCGGAGGCGGCCTCCGCCACCGCCGGGGAACTGCTCGCCGCGTACGAGCCGGCGCTGCGCCGGGGCGCCCCGATGGCCGCCCGGTTCGTGGAGCAACTCAGCCACGAGGAGGTCACCGCCGCCATTCGTCTCGTCGACGAGCTGCCCAAGCTCAAGGAGCACCTCACCACCGACATCCTGCCGATCCTGGCCACCCTCGACCGGGTCGGCCCGGACCTGCACGACCTGCTCGACGTGACCCGGGACCTTAAGCTGGCCGTGGCCGGCATCCCCGGCCTGGGCATGCTCCGCCGCCGGGGCGAACGCCGCACCGACGACCAGGCCGACTAGGTTCCGCTCACGGATCTCGTCTCCGACACCGGCGGGATGTTCGGCGGCGGTGTCGCCTATCCGGGTGCAGAGCAAAGGGCATCCCGGGGGGGAGGCGCCGGTCAGCAGAGAATCACTCCGCGTGAGAATCCACCCTCACCCCGACCACGGACACTCAGCGTGAGCACGGGGAGGCGCTACCTACCGGCCGGGCCGCCCGGTGCCGGCCGCCCGCGCACCCGGCTGCGCCGTGCTCCGAACATCCGCCCGCCGCACGGCGGTCACATCCAGCCGACCCCGTCGTCCTCGTGCTCGCGCACCCGGTGGGCGATCATGCGCCGCAGCAGGTCGGCGGGGAGGCTGTGCCCGTAGGGAAGCTTGACCGAGCCCTTGCCCGTCTCCAGCCCGGCCGCGCTCAGCTCTCCGGTGAACGCCGCCCTGGTGCTGGGGGTGAACACAATCCTGCACCACCGGGCGTGTCCGCTGATCATGAACAGGATCGTGCCGCTGGGATGCAGCCACGCCGGCGCGCCCCACCTGATCGCCTCGGTCACTCGTGGGTCGGCGTCGTCACACAGGGCACGCAACTGGTCCAGCAGCTCACGCGCGGGCCCGGCGAACGTGGACAGGTACTCGTTCACCGATCCGGGCCCGCTCACGAGCCGACCTTACCGACCGACGCCGACCATTCGTCCCGCCGGTCAGGTCCCGGGTGTCACACGTCGGGCGGTCAGGTCCCGGACGTGTCGTCGTCCGGGTAGACCGTCGAGCGTGATCTCGCCGACCGGGGTGAACCCGGTGCGCAGTAGGAGTCGCCCCGGTCCGGCACGAACCGCGCGAAGTACGCCCGGTTCTCCCGCTCGAAGCGGAGCAGGGCGGGAGCGTGGCGCAGTTCGAGCTGCTGGAGTTCGGGCACCGCGCCACCGTACCGGCCCGACCGGACGGGTTCCCGGGCGTGGAGCGGGGGGCCGTCCCGAGGCCGGGCGATCAGGTGGCCGCCGGCAACCGGGGCTCAGCGCTCGTAGAGTTCGTCGATCTCGGCGCGGTGCGGCAGCGCCACCGACGCGCCGAGCCGGCGGGTGCAGGCCGCGCCGGCCGCCGCCGCCCAGCGGACCGCGTCGAGCAGGTCGCGCCCCTCTCCCCAGGCCACCGCGAGGGCTGCGGTGAACGCGTCGCCGGCCGCAGTGGAGTCGACCACGTCGACCTCGACCGCCGGGACGTGCGCGACGGTGCCGTCGCGGTCGACGTACCACGCGCCGTGGGCGCCGAGGGTGAGCACCGCCCGGGGCACCAGGTCCAACAGGGCCTCCGGCGCCTCACGACCCCGCCCGGTGAGCGCGGCGGCCTCCACCTCGTTGACCACCAGCATGTCGACCAGGTCCAGCAGCTCCGCCGGGACCTGCCGGGCGGGTGCCGCGTTGAGGACGACCCGGGTGCCGGCCGACCGCGCGGCCACGGCTGCCTCGGTCACCGTCTCCACCGGGATCTCCAGCTGCGCCACCAGGACGTCGGCGTCCCGTACGGCGGCCAGCTCGGCGTCGGTGAGCCCGGTCAGGGAGGCGTTCGCGCCGGGCGTGACCAGGATCAGGTTCTCGCCCACGACGTTGACCATGACCAGCGCCACGCCGGACGAGCCGTACGTCACCCGGAGCTGGCTGGTGTCCACCCCGGCGGCGGTGATCCGGGCCCGCAGCGTGACCCCGAAGGAGTCCGAGCCGATCGCGCCGAGGAAGGCACAGGACGCGCCGGCGCGGGCGGCGGCGACGGCCTGGTTGGCCCCCTTGCCGCCGGGCACCATCACGAAGTCGGTGCCGAGCACGGTCTCCCCGACCCTGGGCAGGACGGGAGCCGTCCCGACCAGGTCCATGTTCGCGCTGCCCACCACCACGACCCGGGTCTGCGGCACCGAAGGCCTCCGGCGGGTCAGGCCGCGCGGGCGGTGAAGCGTTCGCCCGAACGCTCGACCACCAGCGGCAGGCCGAAGGTCTTGGAGAGGTTGTCGCTGGTCAGGGTGGCACCGAGCAGACCCTGGGCGACCACGCCCCCCTCGCGCAGCAGCAGCGCGTGGGTGAAGCCCGGCGGAATCTCCTCGACGTGGTGGGTGACCAGCACCAGCGCCGGCGCGTCCGGGTCGTACGCCAGCTCGGCCAGTCGGGCGACCAGGTCCTCCCGGCCGCCCAGGTCGAGCCCGGCGGCCGGCTCGTCGAGGAGCAGCAGCTCCGGGTCGGTCATCAGGGCCCGGGCGATCTGCACCCGCTTGCGCTCTCCCTCGGAGAGGGTGCCGTAGCCCCGGTCGGCGAGGTGCGCGACGCCGAGCTGGCCGAGCAGGGCGCGGGCGCGGACCTCGTCGGTGCGGTCGTAGCTCTCCCGCCACCGGCCGACCACCGACCAGGCGGCGGTGACCACCACGTCGGTGACCTTCTCCTCGGTCGGGATCCGTTCGGCCAGGGCCGCGGTGGAGAGCCCGATCCGGGTACGCAGCTCGGTGAGGTCGGTCCGTCCGATCCGCTCGCCGAGCACGTGGGCGGTGCCGGTCGTCGGGTGCAGCCGCCCCGCCGCCAGGTTGAGCAGGGTGGTCTTGCCGGCGCCGTTGGGCCCGAGCACCACCCAGCGCTCGTCCAGCTCGACTCGCCAGTCGACGTCGTGCAGCAGTGCCGTGCCGGACCGGCGCACGCCCACCCCGTCGAGGCTGACCACCAGATCCTCGTCCATGGCTGAAGATGCGGGTGCGGCGCCGTCCGCGCCAGGGATCAGCTCAGCAGTCACCCATCCATCCAACCACGTGCCCGTGCCGGTGCACTCCGACGGGCGACGCGCGTCACTGGCAAGACCTTGCAGGTCAGAAGTATGTGGTGAAGAATTCCTTCACATGGGGAATGAGGCCCGGCCCGACGGGTCAACCGACCGTGGAACCGAAGACCTCGTCGCGGACGGCGTCCAAAGCGGTCCGCAGCGCGCCCCGCAGGATCGGCTCCCCGCTCAGCCCGGTGGGCACCACCCTCGGCCGGACCAGCGTGATCGCAGCCACCTCGTGCTGCACCCGCTCGGCCAGCGCCGCACCGCCGGCCCGGCCGATCTCACCGGCCAGCACCACCAGCGGCGGGTCCAGCACGACGCAGGTGCTCGCCACCCCGAGCGCGAGCCGTCGGGCCAGCTCGTCGAGCATCGGGCCACCGGCCGTACCGGCCGCGATCGCCGCCCGGACGGCCTCGGCGGCGGCGACGTCGTCCGGGAAGCCGTACTCGCGGGCCACCGCGCGGACCGCCTCCGCCCCGGCCAGCTGCTGGAACGCCGGCTTGGCCCGACGGGAGACGTCCCGGGGGATCGGTGCCCCGGGCACCGGCAGGTAGCCGATCTCACCGGCCGCGCCGGTGCTGCCGTGGTGCAACCGCCCGTTCAGCATGATCGCCAGGCCGACCCCGGCGTCCACCCAGACCAGGACGAAGTCCGTCATCCCCTGGGCCGCACCGGACTGCGCCTCGGCGACCGCGGCCAGGTTGACGTCGTTCTCGAAGACCACCGGGGTGGCCAGGTCGTCGCGGAGCGCGGCGAGCAGGCCGCGGTGCCAACGGGGCAGGTTGAACGCGAAGGTGATGTCCCCGGTGGTCGGATCGACCAGGCCGGGGGTGCCGAGCACGACCCGGCGCACGCTCGCCATCGGCGTGCCCGCGTTCTGGGCCGCCCGCACCACCGCGTTGTGCACCACCCCCACCGGGTCGTCGGTGTCCCGGGTGGACTGCTCCGCCCGACCGATCACCGCCCCGGTGATGTCGGCGCAGGCCGCCTCCACCCGGTCCGCGCCGACGTCCACCCCGATGACGTGCGCGCTGCCCGGCCGGACGGCGTAGAGCTGCGCGTTCGGCCCGCGCCCGCCGGCCTGCTCGCCGACCCGGGTGACCAGGCCCCGCTCCTCGAGCCGCTCGACGAGCTGCGAGGCGGTGACCTTGGACAGCCCGGTCAGCTCACCGAGCCGGGCACGGGTGAGCGGCCCCCGTTCGAGGAGCAGCTCCAGGGCCGCGCGGTCGTTGAGCGCCCGCAACAGGCGCGGTGTGCCGGGCAGCCGCGTCGAACTCATGCCACGTCCTCCGGTTTTGGTAAACCTTGTTGATCGAACCGATCCGGGGTGACCGTAGCGTAACGGCCGGCCCCGACCCGGGTCAGCGGCCGGACGACCGGCCCGGAGCCGTCGATCAGCACGCCGGAGGACCCGGACGACGTCGAGAAGGAGATCACGTGGGGCTGGATCCAGGACTTCGCCGCCTTGCCCTCGGCACGCTGCTCGCGGCGTACCCGGGGCCGACCCCGCCACCCTGGGCGCTCGACCTGGTCGGTGCGGGGCTGGCCGGTTACACCCTGTTCGGGACCAACGTCGAGACCCCGGCCCAGGTCGCCGCGGCGACCGCCGCGCTGCGCGACGCCCGCACCGACGTGCTGGTCGCCATCGACGAGGAGGGCGGTGACGTCACCCGGCTGGCGCACGCCACCGGCAGCCCGTACCCGGGCAACGCGGCGCTCGGCGCGGTCGGGGACGTGGCGCTCACCCGCCGCGTCTACGCGGCGATCGGGGCGGAGCTGGCCGCGCTGGGCGTCACCGTCGACCTCGCTCCGACGGTGGACGTCAACAGCGCCGACGAGAACCCGGTGATCGGCACCCGGTCGTTCGGCGCCGACCCGCTCCGGGTCGCCGCGCACTCGGCTGCCGCGGTCGACGGGTTGCAGGGTGCCGGGGTGGCGGCCTGCGCCAAGCACTTTCCCGGGCACGGCGCGACCGTCGCCGACTCGCACCTGGAACTGCCGACCGTGGACGTCCCCCTGGCCGTGCTGCGCGAACGGGACCTGCCACCCTTCGCGGCGACCGTGGCCGCCGGCACCCGGGCGGTCATGACCGCGCACATCCGGGTCCCGGTGCTGACCGGCGACCGGCCGGCGACCTTCAGCCGGGCCGTCCTGGTCGACCTGCTCCGCCGGGAGCTGGGCTTCACCGGCACGGTCATCACCGACGCGCTGGAGATGAAGGGCGCCTCGGTGGCCGCCGGTGGAATCGGTCCGGCCGCCGTGGCCGCGCTCGCGGCCGGCGCGGACCTGCTCTGCGTGGGCGCGAAGGTCGACGCCGCGCTGGTCGAACACGTGGTCACCGAGATCGTCACCGCGCTCGGCGACGGGCGGGTGGCCCGCGACCGCGTCGAGGAGGCGGCCGGCCGCACCGCCGAGCTCGCCGCCTGGACCCGGCCCGTCGGCGGGCCCGCGCCGGACCACGGCGACCTCGGGTACGCCGCCGCGCGCCGGGCGGTACGCGTCGAGGGGATCGTCGCCGGGCTGGACCGGCCGCTGGTGGTCCAGGTGCACGCCACCGCCACGATGGCCGAGGGGCGGGTGCCGTGGGGGCTCGGTCCCCACCTGTCGGACACCGAGGAGGTCCGGGTGGTGGCGGGCGAGATCGATCCGGCCACCCTGCGGGCGCTCGCCGGGGACCGGCCGGTCGTGCTGGTCGGACGGCACCTGCACCGGCTGCCCGGCGGGGCGGAACTGGTCGAGGGGCTGGCCGCCGTCCACCCGGTCACCGTCGTGGAGATGGGCTGGCCGGGGCGCTGGCGGCCGGCCGGGGTGCGCGCCTTCGTCGCCACGTACGGTGCCAGCCACGCCAACGGCCGGGCCGCGGCGGAGGTGCTCGGGCTGGCCGGCTGACCGGCGGTGACGGTTCCTCCGACTGACCCACGGTGACGGTTCCTCCGGCTGGCCGGCGGCGACGTCCGGTCCGGCCAGCGGACCGGAACAACGCCGCGCCGGCCGGGCTCAGCCCAGCCAGCGGGCGTCGGGCGGCAGTGGGGTGGTGACGTCCGGCAACCCCAGCAGCGGCCCGACCGAGGTGATCCGCAGGACCCGCTCGACCGTCGGCTGCGGATTGGCCACCCGCAGCGACCGGCCCCGCTCCCGGGCCAGGCTGAACCCCTCGATCAGCACTCGCAGGCCGGTCGAGTCGAGGAAGCTGACCTCGGCCAGGTCGACCAGGCACTCCTGGAGGTCGGGCCGGCTCAACGCGGTGACCAGCGCGGTCTCCAGCGTGCCGACGGTGGACATGTCGAGTTCGCCCACCGGGGTCAGCACGACACCACCCCGGCCGGTGTCCCGTACCCGCACCTCCATGACCGCTCACCGCCTCCGTACCGCGTCCGGCACCCTCGTCGCCGCCGACCCTATCCACCGGCCCGCCCCCGGGCCGTCGTGCACGGCGGCGCATACCGTGCGTCACCTGCGGCCAACAAGCGACGGACGACAAATAATCGCAGGTCAAGTCCACTTTTGGACAGCTCTCTGCGGATGTTGGGGGCTTGTCGGAGACCGGTTCGACACATAGCGTTACCTCACCGGGATGTCCGGTCGCCCGACACCTCCTCGGACCTGGGGGGACAGGCTGCGGACCGTGGATCCGGCCCGGGATCCACGGTCCGCGCCGGCGAGACGGGTCAGGCGGTGCCGGCCGGGCGCACCGGCCACCGGAGTCAGTCGGGGTGGACGATGCGGGAACGCCATCCCCGGTCGGGAAAGCCGGCCGCCGTGGCGACCCGGGCCGAGGCGGTGTTGCCGGGGTCGTGCAGGTACGTCGGCACCGCTCCCTCGTCGAGCACCCGCCGGGCCGCCTGCGCGACCAGGCGACGGGCCAGTCCCCGGCCCCGGGCGGCCGGCACGGTTCCCACGGCCAACTCGTGGCCGTACCGGTCGTGCCGCTTGACGCCGACCCCCGCCAGGTAGCGCCCGTCGGCGTCCCGCACCACCAGCACCTCCCGGTCGAACAGGTGCAGCCAGGAGGGGAACCCGGGATCGGACGGCTCGGTCCACTCCCCCACGTCGGGCAGCGGGTCGGGGGCGGTGCACCAGCGGAAGATCCCCTCCCGCAGGGGCAGGGCGGGGTGGCCGACCGCGCCGGGCAGCGCCGACCAGAGCCGCGGGGTCGGGCCGCCCGGCGCCAACGCCCGGACCGCCGGGACGCGCTCCGGCGGCACGGAGAGCACCGCGACGCCGGGCGCGGCCACCATGACCGCCGGCCGGAGCCGGCCGTCCCAGGCCGGGCGGGAGCGACGCCGGGAGCCGACCACGTGCAGTCCCGGCCCGGCCGGCCACTGGCCGAGCCAGGTCACCAGATGCAGGTGGAGTCGCCTGTCGAGCACCGGATCACGGTACGCGTCACGGCCACCGCGGGCCGGGCGATCCCGCACCCGTACGTCTCCCCGGTGTCCAGGCCTTCCGACGTGGGCCACGGAGGGTGGTTGAAACACGCCGCCCCGGGTAGAGACAGAGAACATCACCGATGACCGCCGACCCACCTTCCCGGCCACCGAACGGGGGAACCGGACGCACCGGCCGCGCGTCACACCTATTTCCATAGATGGACAACTTTCTCTGGGATGGTACGGCCATGCCGAAACAGCTGATCGAACAGGACAAACGCGACACGGAACGGCTCTGGCCGACGCTCCGGGCCGACGTGCCCCCGCCGACACAGGCGCGGTACGACGGCGGCCGGACCCCGCGCGCCGGCGACCGGTCGTGGGCGGAGCTGAACCGGCTCCCGGCGAACCTCTCCACCCGCCGCCACCTCGGCGCCCGCTGAACGGCCGCACCCGGAAGCCCGGCACGGGGCACCGGGGCAGCCGCTGCGGACACCGGGGGCGCGACACACCCGAAAGCCGCGCGCGACGCAGGTCTTAGCACACCTGTCGGGTAGGTTCTTCTGCGTTCCGGCACCGCCACCGACAGGAGAAGCTCCGCCCATGGGCAAGAAGACCATCCACGTCTCCGACTTCAGCGGCACGGTCCTCCCGACCGACGACGAGGTGGTCCGCGTCGTCGTCCTGGAGCACCCCGATCTGGTGACCGGACCGGTACAGCTGGAGATCAGCCCGACCGAACTGGAGGGCATCGACGACGCCGCGCTCGACGTCGCCGTGGTGGAGATCTACGACCCGCAGGGTGACGGGGAGCCCCGTCGCGTGGTGCTGACCGCCAGCGAGTTCGACGCGATGTCGACCGAGACGCCGATGGCGCAGCTGCTGCGCACCGCCGAGCGGGTCCGCCCGCCGAAGGCCCGCAAGACCGCCGAGAAGATCGACTACGGCACCGTCGAGCACGCCGGCAAGCCGCACCGGGGCCGGGTCACCGACGAGGAGGCCACCCTGGTCCGCGAGCGGCTCGACGAGGTCAACAAGCGGCTCGCGGACGCCGGGATCCGACAGATCGACCCTGCCGACCCGGAGCACGCCGCCCGGTACGGCTTCCCCGTTCCGACCGGCCCGAGCGCGTCCACCCCGACCAGCTCGGCGGCTGTGTCCACTCCCGACCCGGCCGGGGTTTCCGCTCCGGCGACGCAGGCCACGCCGGCCTGAGCCGCCGCGACGCGACGGCCGGACGGCGACCGCGTATCGTCCTGCGGTGTGAGCGGCATACCCCACTCCCACTGCTCCGGCTGCGGCACCGCCTACCCCGGCGAGGCGGACTGGCCCCGGATCTGCACGGCCTGCGGCCACACCACCTGGCGTAACCCACTCCCGGTGGCGGTGGCCCTCCAGCCGGTGTCCACCCCCGCCGGGCTCGGCGTGGTGGTCCAGCGCCGTGACATCGAGCCCGCCCGGGGGCTGCTCGCGCTGCCGGGCGGCTTCATCGAGCACGGCGAGGAGTGGCGGGACGCGCTCGTCCGCGAGCTCTGGGAGGAGACCGGCCTGACCGGCGAGGCGGCGTCCGTACGCCTCGTCGCCGTGCACAGCGCCCCCAGCGGCGGGACGATCATGATCTTCGGAGCGCTGCCGACCCGGCGGCTGGCGGACCTGCCCCCGTCCGCACCCACGGCGGAGTCGACCGAGTGGCTCGTCGTCACCGAGCCGACCGAACTGGCCTTCTCCACCCACACCGAGGTCCTGGCCGACTACCTGGCCGCCCACCGCTGATCCCGCGCCTCGCGTCCCGATCGGTCGCCGACCGCTCCGGACCGGCTGACGCCGGCAACCGGCTGCGAGGAAACAACTTGGTCGGTCGAGGACGAACCTCCGTCACATAGATTGCATACCATCGATTTCTCGTGCCGCCGGACGGAATGAGGACTCGATGGAGCTGAGCTACGCCTTTCTCGACATCCCCTTCTCGTTGCCGTACCACTTCGCGAGAGCGAGTCTGCTGGCCACCCGACTGGTCCGGGTGGAGCTGCGGGACGGCGACGTCCGGGGCCGCGGGGAGGCCACCCTGTTCGAGAGCCCGTTCCCCGACCCGAAGGCCGCCACCGCCGAGCAGGTGGAGCAGGCGCGGATCGCGATCGGACAGGGCGCCGGCCGGGAGGACCTGCTCACCCTGCTGCCGGCCGGCGCGGCGCGCAACGCCGTCGACGCCGCCCTGTGGGACCTGGCGGCCAAGCGCAGCGGACGCCGGGTGTGGCAGACGATCGGCCTGCCCGAGCCCACCCCGGTCGAGGACATGCTCACCGTCTCGCTCGCCGACGAGACCCAGTTCGTCCAGGAGCTGAAGGACAGCCAGGGACGCCGGGCCCTGAAGCTGAAGCTCGGGTCGGAGGAGGACGTCGAACGGCTGGAACTCACCCGCGCCCACCGGCCCGACGCCGAACTGGTGGTGGACGTCAACTGCGGCTGGACGCCGGACCGCCTGGTGGCGATGCTGCCGGTGCTCGCCCGGCACGACGTCCGGATGGTGGAGCAGCCGGTCCGGCCCGAGCACGAGGAGGCACTGCGGGGGCTGCCCCGGCAGGTGCCCCTGATAGCGGACGAGTCGTTCTACGCCGAGGAGGACCTGCCCCGGATCGCCGAACTCTACGACGGGGTCAACATCAAACTCGACAAGTGCGGCGGGCTCACCGCCGCGCTGCGGATCGTCGCCCAGGCCCGGCAACGTGACCTGCGCATCATGGTCGGTTGTTTCGCGGCCACCTCGCTCGCCTCCGCCGCCGCCTTCCAGGTCGCGCACCACGCCGAGTTCCGGGACATCGCCGGGCACCTGATCCTCACCGAGGACGTGCAGCCGTCGATGCCGTGTGTCGACGGCTGGCTGAGCCCGCCCACGCCGGAGCTGTGGGGCTGAACGGTCACCGGACCGACCGCTAAACCGGAGGCGGCGCCGTGCGTCGTACGCCACACTTGCCGGCATGTCCGTGCAGGTGTGGAACGTCGCCGAACTGACCGACGCGGTGCGTGCCGGCCGTACCCCGAAGTTCCTGTTCTTCTGGGGGCACCGGGCCCGGCCGGACGGCACCGCCGGGCCCGGCTGCCTCAGCCAGTGGTGGCCGGCGCCGTTCACCGTCGACGGAATCGGGTTCGCCACCGCCGAGCACTACATGATGTGGGCCAAGGCGATGCTCTTCGGCGATCGGACGACCGCCGGGAAGGTGCTCACGGTGGTACACCCGAACGAAGCCAAGACCCTGGGCCGTCAGGTCGTCGGCTTCGACGAACGGACCTGGGAGGAACGCCGGTACGAGATCGTGGTGGCCGCCAACCTCGCCAAGTTCGGCCAGCATCCGGACCTACGGGCGTTCCTGCTCGCCACCGGGGAGCGGGTGCTGGTCGAGGCGAGTCCGCTGGACCGGATCTGGGGCATCGGCCTGGCCGCCGACGACCCGGCCGCCGCCGACCCCGCCCGGTGGCGCGGGCTGAACCTGCTCGGCTTCGCGCTGATGCGGGTCCGGGCGGCACTTCGCGACGGAACACCGGACGCGGCTGCGTACGGCGACCCGACGGGACAGGCCGACGGGCGCTGACCCCCGCCCGGGGAGGGACACCGCCGATGCCCGCCGGTGGACCGGGGTCCGGCCCACCGGCGGGCATCCGTGCGCGGAACCGGACCGACCGACCGGGGGGACCTCACCGCGCCCTGGCCGAGCGGCCGGAACCGCTCACCGGGCCGGTTCGGGTTGCCCGCCCCGGCTGATCCGCAGGGTCAACACGTCGGTGCGGACCGTGATGTGCCCGTGGAAGAGGGCGACCCCACCCGCTCCGTAACCGATCTGGGTGGCGGTGACCAGCGGGTGCCCGAGCGCTACGCCGAGGCGCGCGGTGGACTCCTCGTCGGCGAGCACGGCGACCAGTTCGATCTCGGCCCGCCGGACCGGCATGCCGGTCGCGCTGGCCAGGAACTCGAACATGTCCAGGTCGATGCTGAGCAGCCCGGACGGGTCGAGGTCCCGGCCGTCGAAGCGCAACGGCAGGTGATCGCGGATCCAGGCCGCCGGGACCCCGTCCACGGCGAAGAGCCGGTCGACCCGCCACACCGGCGAGTCCGGCGCCACCCCGAGCACCTCGGCGCAGCCGGGCGGGCACTTGGCCCGGCTGACCGCCGCGTCCTGGAGCGTCGGGCGGTGACCCGAGGCGGTGATCCGGTCCCGCAGCGCGGTGACGTCGCCGATCGACACCGGCACGCGTTCCACACCGTCGTGCACGAACGTGCCGATACCCCAGGTCCGGGTCACCACGCCCTCACCGGCGAGCTGACCCAGCGCCTCCCGGACGGTGGCCCGGCTGACCTCCAGCCGGTCGGCCAGGTCCCGCTCGTTGGGCAGCTTGTCGCCCACCCGGAACTCGCTGCCGATGAGTTCCCGTAGCCGACTGTGCGCGGCCTGTAGCGCGGTCTCGCGCCGTCCCATCCGCCCTCACCTCATCGCTGTCCGCCGCCGGCCGCGGCGTACGGAGTGTAGTTCGTCGGTGCCGACCCGGCCGATAGGCCGACCCGGCACTACCAGACCTGTTCCAGGACCCGGAGGGTGTTGCCGCCGATGACCTTGGCGATCTCGTCGTCGGAGTAGTCGTGCTTGACCAGCCAGCCGACGATGTTGCCGAATGCCTCGCCCGGGTTCTCCATCCCGGAGACGTACTCCACCCGGGGGTGCTCCGGCCGGTCGCCGGCGTCGTGCGCGTAGTTGCCGGCGTACGTGTTGTGCACCCCGACGTGGTCGCCGAACATCGTGTCCGGACCGAACGTGACGTGGTCGATGCCGACCAGGTCCACGCAGTACGTGAAGTGGTCCATGATCGACTCGATCGAGTGGTGCGGGTGGTCCGCCGAGAGGGTGGTGTGCGGGGCCGCCTCGATGCCGATCACGCCACCCCGCTCGGCGCAGGCCCGGATCACCTCGTCCGGCTTCATCCGGGGGGTCTTCCAGACCGCGCGGGCACCGGCGTGCGTGATGAAGACCGGCACGCTGCTGGCCTCGACCACGTCCAGGCAGGTCTGGTCGCCGGAGTGCGAGATGTCGATGGCGATGCCGAGCTTGTTCATCCGGTCCACCGCGCGCCGCCCGAAGTGGGTCAGTCCACCGTCGTGCCGCTCGGAGAGCCCGCCGCCGAGCATGTTGGCCTGGCTGTAGGCGATGCCGAGCTGGCGGACGCCGAAGCCGTAGAGGATGTCGATCCGGTCCAGCTCGTTCTCGATCGGGCTGGCGCACTCCAGGCCCGCGACGAGCGCCAGCCGGCCGTCCCGCTTGGCGGCGTGGATGTCGGCCAGCGAGGTGGCCAGGAAGACGTGGTCCTGCTTGTAGAGGTCGCTCATCCGCATCCCGAGGGCGTAGACGAGGTCGTTCCACTTCCAGCCGTTCTCACTGGTGACGCAGGACGCGCCGGCCATGAAGTTGTCGAACACGGCGGTGAGGCCGGAGCGGGCCAGTCCCTCGTAGCCGGTGCGCTGGCGCGCGGTGCGGTTGTAGGCGCGCAGCTCGCGGACGTCCTCGGGCAGGACCACCGGGTGCTCGTGCAGGGAGATCGCGACGTGCTCGGCGAGCAGCCGGGTCACGCGCGAACGCTGGGCGTCGGTCAGGCCGAGGTCGTGCTCGGGCACCCGGCCGACCTCCTGCGCCAGGTCGAACACCCGGTAGTCCGTGTGCGGCTCCAGGTACGAGTAGGACCTGTGCCCCTGGTACCGGGGGGCGGGTTCTTGCAGCAAGACACCTTCTCCTTGGGGAACGGTCGCCGGACGCTACGCGGCCAGCGGGTAGTGGCAGGCAACCGGATGTTCGCCGGCGGCCAGCGGCGGTTCGGTGGTGGCACAGGTCTCGGTCGCCTGCCAGCAGCGGGTCCGGAACCGGCAGCCCGAGGGCGGGTTCACCGGGCTGGGCGGGTCACCGGCCAGCAGGATCCGCTGGCGTTGCCCCCGGGCGGCCGGCTCGGGCACCGGCACGGCCGAGAGCAGGGCGGTGGTGTACGGGTGCCGGGGCGTGTCGTACAGGCTGTGCTCCGGCCCGGTCTCCACCAGCTTGCCGAGGTACATCACCGCCACCCGGTCGGAGATGTGCCGGACCACGGACAGGTCGTGGGCGATGAAGACGTACGCCACGCCCAGTTCGTCCTGGAGCCGTTCGAGCAGGTTGACCACCTGGGCCTGGACCGAGACGTCCAGCGCGGAGACCGGCTCGTCGCAGACGATCACGTCGGGTTGCAGGGCGAGCGCCCGCGCGATGCCGATGCGCTGACGCTGCCCGCCGGAGAACTGGTGCGGGTAGCGGTCCAGGTGCAGCTGCGGGTCGAGGCCGACCAGGTCGAGCAGTTCCTTCACCCGGTCCAGCCGGAGCCGCTTGTCCAGCACGTCCGGGTGGATCTCGAAGGGCTGGAGCAGGATCTCCCGGATGGTGCGGCGGGGGTTCAGCGAGGTGTACGGATCCTGGAGCACGATCTGGATCCGCCGCCGCAGCGCACGCAGGTCCCGGCCCCGGACCTTGTGCACCACGGAGGTGCCGAAGGTGACCGCGCCGGAGGTGGGCTGTTCCAGCCCGACCAGCATCCGGGCCAGGGTGCTCTTGCCGCACCCGGACTCGCCCACCACGCCGAGCGTCTCGCCCCGACGCAGGTCGAAGGAGACCCCGTCGACGGCGCGGACCACGCCGCCGGAGGTGAACGGGACCCGTCCCTTGAGCGGGAAGTGCTTGACCAGGTTCTCGACCCGCAGCACCACGTCGTCAACGGGTGGCACCGAGCACCTCCTCGTGGTGGTGGCAGGCGCTGGCCCGACCGGCGGGCAGCGTCTCCAGTGGCGGCAGGGTCACCCGGCACTCGTCGGTGACCCGGGGGCAGCGCAGGTGGAACGGGCAGCCGGTGGGCAGCCGGGCCGGGTTGGGCGGGGCGCCGGGGATGGCGTAGAGCACCTCGTCGCGCCGGTCCACCCGGGGCATCGAGGCGAGCAGCCCCTCGGTGTACGGGTGCGCCGGGCCGGCGAAGATCTGCCCGACGCTGCCCCGCTCGACGATCCGGCCGGCGTACATCACCGCCACGTCGTCGGCGACCTCGGCGACCACCCCGAGGTCGTGGGTGATCAGCAGGAGGCCCATGCCGCTGTCCCGTTGGATCTCCGCGAGCAGCTCCATCACCTGGGCCTGCACGGTGACGTCCAGGGCGGTGGTGGGCTCGTCGGCGATCAGCAGGTCCGGTTCCAGGGAGATGGCCAGCGCGATCATGATGCGCTGCCGCATCCCGCCGGAGAACTGGTGCGGGTAGTCGCGGATCCGGTCCTTCGCGGCCGGGATGTGGACCCGGTCGACCAGTTCGACGGCGCGACGGCGGGCGTCGGCCCTGGACATGCCCCGGCGGACCCGCAGCACCTCCATGATCTGGTCGCCGACGGTGAAGACCGGGTTGAGCGCGGCCATGGCGTCCTGGAAGACCATGCCGATCTCCTCGCCGCTGACCCGGTCGCGCTGCTTGCGCGGCAGGGTGAGCAGCTCCCGACCGCGCAGCCGCACCGCGCCCTCGACCCGGGCCGGCGGCGTGTCGAGGATGCCCATCACCGCCTGCGCGGTGACGCTCTTGCCGGAGCCGGACTCGCCGAGGACGGCCAGGGTCCGTCCGGACTCGACCTCCAGGGAGACCCCGTTGACCGCGTGCACCGGCCCGCTCGGGCCGGGGAACTCGACCCGCAGCCCGGCGACCTCCAGCAGGCTGGTCATCGCAACACTCCGGCCTCGGCGAGGAAGTCGCGCACCACCTGCTGGAACAGCTCCGGCTCCTCCAGCTGCGGCGAGTGCCCGGACTTCTCGAAGACCACCAGTCGGGCGTCCGGGACCAGGTCGGCGATGACCTGCGAGGCCGCCACCGGGGTACGCCAGTCGTGCCGGCCCACGGTGACCAGGGTCGGGCAGGTGATCGACGGCAGCTTCGGCTTCAGGTCGTAGCGGGGCATGTTCTGCCCGAAGGCCGCGTTGTGCGTCCGGTAGTGGAACCGGGTGGCGGCGAGCTTCGCCTCGTCCTTGGCCGGGTCGTGCTGGTGGTCGTAGAGCGGCAGGATGCCCTTCCAGTACTCGCGCAGCTGCTCGTTGCTCTCGAACCGGCCGGTGCCGATCCGCTCGATGATCCACTCCGGGATCACCGACCGGTCGGTGCTGCGGGCCCGCTCGACGGCGAGGTGGTCGTGGGCGGTGTCGGCGGCGGTGTCCCGCAGGATCATCGCGGACACCCGGTCCGGGTGGGCGATGGCGTACTCCATCGCGATGAACCCGCCGTACGAGCCGCCGGCCATCACGATCTTCTCGTAGCCGAAGTGCTCCCGGATGGCGTCCACGTCGGCCACCCACTGCTCGTGGGTGAACGGCTCGTCGTCGCTGGACTCGCCGGAGCCCCGCGCGTCGAAGACGATGACCCGCATCCGGTCGGCGAACGGCCCGAACGAGCGCTTCGGTTCGTTGCGCGAGCCCAGGCCGGGTGCGCCGTGGTGCACGATCATCGCCGGCGCGTCGGTCGGGCCGAACGCCTCGACGACCAGTTCCGCTCCGTTGATCTTCATCGGACCCCCTCGATGACGTTCGATGCCAGGTCGCGCGGGTAGCCGGTGAGCCGGCGCGGACCGTCCGCCTCGACCAGGACGGTGTCGGAGATGCGGTAGCCGGCGTGGCCGGGAACGTAGACACCGGGCTCGCTGGAGAGCAGCATCCCCGGGGCGAGCACGGTGTCGTCGCCGTCCTCGACCCAGGGCGCCTCGTGGTTCTGCAAGCCGATGCCGTGTCCCTGCCGGTGCCGGATGAAGTCCCCCAGCCCGTGCCCGCGCAGCACGTCCAGGCAGATCTTGTTGACCTCGGCGCAGGTCCGGCCGGCGACCATCGCCTGGGTGCCGACCTCCTGCGCCTCGCGGTCGGCCTCGTAGTAGCGCACCTGCTCGGCGGTGGGCTCACCGACGACGAAGGTGCGTTCGCTCTCCACGAACCGGCTGGCCACCGCCGCGCCGAGGGAGAGAATCAGCGTGTCCCCGGGCTGGATCCGCCGACGGGTCGGCAGGCCGTGCGGCAGGGCCGAGTTCGGGCCGGCGTAGACCAGCCCACCGGCCAGCTTGGTGGTGTAGACGACCAGGTCGTAGTCGGCGTACATCCGGTCGGTGCCGTACCCGATCACGTGCCGGGCGATCTCGTCCTCCCGGGGCAGCGGTCCCCCGGTGGCCAGCGCCTCCTCGATCAGCGCCCGGCCGGCGGCGAGCATCTCGTCGCAGATCCGCGCGGCGGCCTCGTGGAACGGGACCTCCTCGGGGAACTTGCGCAGCCGCAGCCGGGCCACCACGTCGGTGGTCTCCAGGGTGGCTCCGGTGATCGCCGTGGACAGGGCCCGGAACGCTCCGACCGACACCCCGGCGCCCACCCCGATCCGGCGGGCCGGACCGCCGGTACGGGACAGCGCCGTGGCGAGGGTCTGCTCGGCGGTCACCACGCCCGGGTACTCGAAGTAGCTGACTGTCTCCACGGTCACGCCCTGCTGGGCGGCGTACTCCTCGTCGAGGCGCGGGATGACCAGCAGCGGGTCTCCCTCCCGGGGCATCCACAGGTAGACCGGGCGCTCGGTGGCGATGTAGAAGAAACCGCTGAGGAAGGCGACGTCCGCCGGGGACGTGGCCAGGAAGCCGTCCAGGCCACGCTCGCCGAGGGCCTCGGTGAGCCGGGCGCGCACGCTGGTGTAGAAGCTGTCGGGCAGTCGCATGGTCAGCCTCCGTTGCCGCGGGGGTCACGGGTGTCGTTGAACCGCATGCCGGCGACCGTCGCCGAGAGCACCAGCAGCAGGATCGCCAGGGACGGGAAGAGCGTCTGCCACCAGGCGATGGCGATGACGCCGCTGCGCTGGGCGTTGAGCAGGATGCGGCCCCAGGACCAGGCGTCCGGGTCGCCGAGACCGAGGAAGCTCAGGCCGGCCTCGGAGATCACCGCGCGGGAGGCGGTGAGCAGCACGCTGACGATCACCAGCGAGACGACGGCGGGCAGGATCTCCCGGGTGACGATCCGCCACCCGGTGGCGCCGAGCACCCGGGCCCCGTCGATGTACGGCATCGCGCTGATCACCAGGCCCTGCGACCGGATCAGCCGGGCCACCTCCGGCCAGGCGAAGAATCCGATGATCAGGGTCAGCGTCCAGACGCTGGGGTTGACCACCGCGGCCAGCATGATCATCAACGGCAGGGTGGGCAGCGCCAGCATCACGTCGGTGATCACCGTGGCGACCGCGTCGAGCGGACGGAAGTACGCCGAGGCCAGGCCGATCGCGGTACCCAGGACGATCGCGATCACCGAGGCGGCCAGACCGATCACCAGGCTGGTCCGGGTGCCCCAGACGACCTGCGCGAAGATGTCCTGTCCGAGGTCGTCGGTGCCGAACCAGTGCGCCCCGGACGGAGGTTGCAGCACGTCCGACCCGGCACCGGCGGGCTCGTCGGCGATCAGTGGCGCGAAGACCGCCAGCACCACCATGACCACCAGCACCAGGACGGACAGCGCCGCCGAGGGCTGGCGCAGGTAGCGGCGCCAGGACCGCTTGACGGGAGCCGGGGCGACCGGCGGCACCGTCTGCTCGGTCAGCACGGGGGCGCTCACGGCGTCCTCCCTTCGGGAATGGGGGTGGAAAGGCCGTTCACAGGGCCGGTCTTCCGTTCGCGACTGCGGGGCTCCGCTCCGCTGCACTCCTCGCGCTTCACAGGCGAATCCGGGGGTTGAGGACGGCGTAGAGCATGTCGGTCAGCGCGTTGGCGAAGACCACGGTGACGGCGAGCATGATGAACGCGCCCTGGAGCACCGGGTAGTCCTGCTGCCCGACCGCCTCGTAGATGAGCCGGCCGACGCCGGGGTAGGCGAACACCGTCTCGGTGAGCACCGCGCCGCCGACCAGGGTGCCCAGTTGCAGGCCCATCAGGGTCAGCGCCGGCAGGATCGCGTTGCGCAGGCCGTGCTTCCAGACCCGCCGGGTGGCGGAGAGGCCCCGGGCCTGGGCGGCCCGGATGTAGTCCTCGCCGAGCACCTCGATCATGTTGGTGCGCAGGGTCAGCGCGTACGGGCCGAGCTGCACCAGCACCAGCGACAGCACCGGCAGCACCAGGTGGTGGAGCAGGCTCAGGTAGGCCGCCGTGCCCCGGGTGTCCGGGTCGATCGCCCCGCCGATCGGGAACCAGCCGAGCTGGGCGCCGAGGAAGACCAGCAGCAGCATGGCGACGCTGGGCACGAAGAGCGCGTGCCCGCCGATGCCGAGCGCCTGGAGCATACGGTCCAGCCACCGGCCCCGGTGCACGGCGGCCCAGACGCCGATCGGGATACCGACGGCGATGGTGATGACGAACGCGCTGCCGGCGAGGAGCAGCGTCCACGGCAGCCGGTCGACGATGATGTCGGTGACCGGCTGGATCTGCCGGAACGAGATACCCAGGTTGCCCTGGAGCATCTCGCGCAGGTACGACACGTACTGCTCCCACAGCGGACGGTCCAGGCCGTACGTCTTGAGCAGCGCCGCCTGCATCTCCGGCGTCATGTCCCCCTCGACCATCAGGGTCGTGGGGTCCCCCGGCAGCAGCCGGAGCAGGAAGAACGTCGAAGTGATCGCAATCCACACGGTCAGGACGGCCTTCAGTGCCCGACTGAGCACGAAACGCGCCACGGGGGACCCCTCCTCTCCCTCTGGTTGGGGCTAGCTGGCCGGCTTGACCTGGGCCAGCGAGTACGCGGTGACCATGCCGAGCAGGTCCGACGGCGACGGGGCGAAGCCGGTGAACTTGCTGGCGTTGTAGGCGAACTGGAAGTTCTCCACGTACAGCGGGGTCAGGTACGCCTGCTCGTGCACGACCTTGTCGATGTTCTTGATCTTGGTCTTGAACGCCTCGGGGTCGGTGGTGCCGGCGGCGTCGTTGATCAGCCGGTCCATCTCGGGCGACTCGAGCAGGTTGTAGTTGATGCCACCCGGGTTGCTGGACAGGTAGGTGCTGCGCAGCTGGTCCATCGGGTTGTCGAACACGCCCCACTGCGAGGCGTCGATGTCGTACTCACCGTTCTTGGTGCGGGAGAGGAACGTGTTCCGCTCGACGCACTCGTTCTCCAGCTTGATGCCGGCCTTGGCGGCGCTCTCCCGGAAGAGCTGCACCACCCGGGTGATGTTCGCGTTCGACTGGTCGCAGGCCACGCCGAAGTTCAGCTCGTCGAAGAAGCCGTCGCCGTTGCCGTCCTTGTAGCCGGCCGCGGTCAGCTTGGCCTTCGCGCCCGCCGGGTCGAACGGGTACGGCTGGATCTCGGTGTTGTCGTAGTCCGAGAAGATCGGCGAGATCGGGCCGGCCATCTGCTGGGCGTCACCCTGGAGCACCGCCGAGATGATCGACTTGGTGTCCACGGACATCGACAGCGCCTGCCGGACCTGCTGGTCGGCCAGCTGCTTGTTCTTCATGTTGTAGGTCAGGTGCGCGAAGCCGAGCGCGCCGACCTTCTCCAACTTGATCTTCGAGTCGCCCTCGAAGGTCTTCGCCGCCGACACCGGCACCGGGGTGCCCATCATGTCGATGTCGCCGTTGCGCAGCGCCAGCATCATCGTGTTCACGTCCGGGTAGACCCGGTACTCGACCTGGCTGACGGCGGCCTTGCCACCGGGGGCGAGCGGGTAGTTCTCGTTGCGCTTCATCACGTAGCGCTGGCCCTTGGTCATGCTCTCCAGCACGAACGGCCCGGCCCCGACCCAGTTCGAGTCGTTGGGGAACTTGGACAGGTCACCGGCGGACTCGAAGACGTGCTTCGGCACGATCGACATCCAGAAGCCGACGCCCTCGGCGAACGGCGCGTACGGCTGGGAGAGCCGGAACTTGACCGTGGTCGCGTCCGGCGCCTCGATCGACTCGACCCAGGTCAGCTTCGCCGCCACGTTGCCGAGCTTGTACTTCATGATCTGCTCGGCGCTGAACTTGACGTCCTCGGCGACCACCGGCTTGCCGTCGGTCCACTTGAAGTCGTCCCGGAGGACGAAGACGGCGGTCTTGCCGTCGTCCTCGTAGCGGTACTCCTTCGCCAGCTCCGGGGCCTTCTTCGCGCTCTCGTCGATCCGCAGCAGGTGCGGGTACATCGCGTTGAGGATCCACGAGTCGGTCTTGCTCAGCGACTGGAGCGGGTTGAAGTTGCTGACGTCCGTGGTGGTGCCGATGCGCAGCACCGAGGAATCCGTCGAGTTGCCGGAGGAGGAGTTGTCCTCGTTCAGGCCGCACCCGGAGACACCCAGCGTGGCCGCCACGCCGAGGGCGACAGCGAGCCGCCAACGACCCTTGACTGTCTTTTTCACCAAACCTCCTGAAGAACCCGGATGATGTTGCCGCCGATGACCTTGGCGATCTCGTCGTCGGAGTAACCGTGCGTAACCAACCACCCGACGATGTTGCTGAAGCACTCGGCTGGGTTCTCCATGCCGCTCACGTACTCGACCCGGGGGTGGTCCACGACGCCGTGGGCCTGCCCGATCGCCAGGTGCTGGGTGAAGCTGTCGTGCAGCCCGACGTGGTCACCGAAGTTGGTGTCCGGGCCGAACGCCACGTGGTCGATGCCGACCAGCTCCACGCAGTACGTGAAGTGGTCCATCACCGACTCGATCGAGTGGTGCGGGTGGTCCGCCGAGAGGGTGGTGTGCGGAGCGGCCTCGATGCCGATCACGCCACCCCGCTCGGCGCAGGCCCGGATCACCTCGTCCGGCTTCATCCGGGGGGTGTTCCAGACCGCGCGGGCACCGGCGTGGGTGATGAACACCGGGACCCGACTGGCCTCGACCACGTCCAGCGAGGTCTGGTCGCCGGAGTGCGAGATGTCGATGGCGATGCCGAGCTTGTTCATCCGGTCGACCGCGCGCCGCCCGAAGTGGGTCAGCCCCCCGTCGCGGGTCTCGGAGAGGCCGGAGCCGAGCATGTTCGCCTGGCTGTAGGCGATGCCCATCTGGCGGACGCCGAAGCCGTAGAGGATGTCGATCCGGTCCAGCTCGTTCTCGATCATCGTGGCCGCTTCCAGACCGGCCACCAGGGCGATCTGGCCGTTCCGCTTGGCCTCGAAGATCTGGTCCAGCGTGGTCGCCACCACCACGTGGTCCTGCTTGGCGACGTCGGCGAAGCGCAGGCCGATGTCGTAGATGACGTCGTCCCACTTCCAGGCGTGCTCGCTGGTCACGCAGCCGGTGCCGTTCATGAAGTTGTCGAAGACCGCGGTCATGCCGGAGCGGGCCAGGCCCTCGAAGCCGAACGAGTTGCGTCCGGTGCGGTTGTAGTCCCGCAACTGCGACACGTCGGCCGGCAGGATCTTCGGGTGCTCGTGCAGCGAGATGGCCATGTGCTCACGGAGCAGCCGGGCGACCCGGGCGCGCTGGTCGTCACTGAGGCCGAGGTCGTGTTCCGGCACCCGACCCACCTGCGGCGCGAGCGCGAAGACCTTGTAGTCGACGTGCGGCGTCAAGTAGTCGAAGGACCGGTATCCGGCGTAGCGGGGGGCGGGTTCCTGCACTCGTCAACTCACCTCGTCCGGGGTAGAGGTCTGAGGAATGAGGTCTGACCTCATGCCTCCCCGGACGCTAGTCCAGCGAAAACTCCTCGGGAATAGTCCGTGACCTGACCGTTACCTCAAACGGCAACATTCCCGCAGGTCAGGACGATGCATGGGCGAATCGCGACCTGCGGGCGAGGCGGACCAGCCCCGTCCGCCCGACCCCGCCCCAGCCGAACGGACGACCCCCACCGCAAGAGGTCAGACCATTGACCGACTCGTCGCCGCCTGACCGGCGCTCGCGCTGCTGATCAACTCGTGATGCGGCATGTCGGGTGTCCGACCGGCCGGATGCCCCGACCTGCCGCACAGCGAGTTGATCAGCGGGGTCCGGCGCACCCGCCGACGCCGACGGTCGGCCGTGCGCCGGGTTCGTCCGTATACCGTGTCGGGACACGTCGACGGGAAGGAATCCGGGAGCATGCGGCTGCACGTGGGGTGCGCGATGTGGACGCTCAAGGCGTGGCAGGGGCGGATCCTGCCGCACCCCCTCCCGACCAGTGAGCGGCTGCGGCACTACGCCGGCTGGTGCGACGCAGTCGAGGGGAACACCACCTTCTACGCCACCCCGGCCCGGGAGACCGTCGCCACCTGGGCCGACCAGACCGGCCCCGACTTCCGGTTCGTCCTGAAACTGCCCCGGACCGTCACGCACGACCACCGCCTCACCGACGCCGACGAGCCGCTGCGCGCCTTCCTGCACGCGATCGAACCGCTCGGCCCCCGGGCGCACGCCCTCTGGATCCAGTTGCCCGGCTCGTTCACCCCGGCCGACCTGCCCACCCTCGCCCGCTTCCTGCGCGGGCTCCCCACCACCCACCGGTACGCCGTCGAGGTCCGTCACCCGGCATTCTTCGACGACCCCCGCGCGGTACGCCTCCTCGAAGAGGTGCTCACCGACGCCGACGCCGAGTGGATCCCCTTCGACACCACGGCGTTCTTCCAGAGCCCGCCAACCAGCGACGCGGAACGGGACGCCTGGACGAAGAAGCCGCGTATGCCGCTGCGGACACGGGCCCTGACCGACCGGCCGGTCGTCCGGTACCTCGGCCGCGACGACACCGCCCGGACGGTCGAGGGTTGGCAGCACTGGATCGACATCGTCGTCGGGTGGCTGCGGGAGGGCCGCTCCCCCACCGTGTTCGTCCACACCCCGGACAACGCCGACGCGCCCGTGCTCGCCCGCCGCTTCCACGACGAGGTACGCGCACGCGTACCCGGCCTGGCACCCCTGCCCGAGCCGATCCCGGTCGAGCCGAGCCCGGTCGAGCCGCTGACCCTGTTCTGACCCCCGCGTAGGGAGCGCTGCGGTACGCGGGTTCCACCGGGCGACGAAGTCCGCGCCGGCCTGCCCGGCGGCGGCCAGGCCAGCCGGCCGTGGTCACCGCAGTCAGGCTGCCCCACCTGACGCGAACGCTTTCGCCAGGACGACTCGCCGACGGAGAACTACGGACGGAGACCGCCGGCCTTGAGGGTGGCGGTGAAGGCGGTCCAGGCGGCGGGGATGAAGCTCAGCGTGCCGGCAGCGGGGGCCTTGGAGTCGCGTACGTCGACCTCGACGCCCCGGTCGCGGACCTCGACGCACTGGCCGTTGCTGCCGGACCGGCTCGACGTGCGCCAGACGTTACGCACCGTGCTCGCTCAGCTCCCTGATGAACTTGATCGACTCGGCCGGCGACCTGGCCAACATCTTCAGATTGTCGTACGCCGCCGACAGCCGCGCCAGGTCGTGGCTCGACTCAAGGAACAGCTCACCGGCCAACGTCTCGATGTAACCCAGCGGCGGATCGTCCTGCTCGAAGGTCAGCAGGGCAAAGCCGCTGCTGTCCGCGAGATGCGCGCCGGCCTCGAAGCGGAGCACCTGGATCGTGCCGTTCGACAGTTGGCTCACCTTGACCAGGTGGTGAAGCTGCTCGTGACGCCGAGCCAAGGGGACACGGCGCGGCACCCGCGCGTTGACCTGCTTCTACCAGGCGCTGCTGGTGCTGGTCTCGGTTCCGTGGGGCCGAGACGTGACCCTGCTCGGCGCGGGGTTCGGCATCTCCATGGCGACCGGGTACCGCTACCGCGGCGGGACCGGGTAACGGCGGGACGGCGGGACGGCGGGACGGCGGGACGGCGGGACGGCGGGACGGCGGGACGGCGGGACGGCGGGACGGCGGGACGGCGGGACGGCGGGACGGCGGGACG